>JBBQZE010000009.1:0-27440 GCA_038207985.1 Solirubrobacterales bacterium | reverse complement strand
GCCCGGACCGCCTCGTCACCGCGCAGGAGCTTGACCCACGCGGCCTGGCGGGTCCCGAACTCGCGCAGGCGCAGCTCGCGGTCGTCCGGCAGGCGCAGCAGCAGCCGCGACGTCCGGTCGCGCAGGCCCGCGCGCTTGGACCACAGCTGCAGGCGCCCCGCGCTCATGAGGTGGCACAGCACGCGCAGTTCGCCCGTCACGTCGATCACGAGGTGCTTGCCGATGCGGTGCACGCGCTCGATCGCCTCGCCTTCCAGCGCCGACAGCGGGGGGTCGAACGTCTTCAGGGCGTTGATCCCGGGGGCGAGGGCGCTCTCCACGCGTACCCCGGCGAGCGCCGCGTCCAGCCGGCGTGCGGTGATCTCGACCTCGGGGAGCTCCGGCATGGGGGCTGCAGCCTCTCAGGTGAGGACGAGGTCGTAGGCGCGCTGCGTCCGGCGCAGCCGGCAGACCTCCGGCCCGCAGGTCGCGGCCAGCAGCTCGACGGTCAGGCGGCCGGCGCTGCCCGGCTCGGAGCCGAGCGCGACGACGATGCGCGCCGGCAGCCCCGGCGCGGTCCAGGCCAGCGCGCCCGCGACGAGCCCGTCCTCGCTCGCCTCGGCGCGGACGCGCACCGGTGGGCCGCCCGCCGCGTCGAGCAGGTCGCCGTCGAGCTCCACGTCCAGCTCGAGCTCGAGCTCCCCGCCGGCCGGGACGACCAGCGTCTCGGCCACGACCGGCGAGGCGACGTCCACCGAGCCCGGGCGCCCGACGTCGATGGGGCGGGCGCTCGCCGCCACCGGGTCGACCAGGACGATGCGGTGACTGCCGGTGTCGGCGACGACCAGCCGCCCGTCGTCGAGCACGTCGAGGCCGCCGGGCTCGTCGAAGCCCTCGTCCGGGACGGTCCACAGGTGGCCCTCCCGCCAGACCCGCAGCCCGTGGTTGTAGGTGTCGGCGATCCAGAGCGCACCGTCCGGGCCCGCGGCGACGCCGAGCGGGTGCTGCATCGAGGCCCGCACGGCAGGCCCGTCCGCCGCGCCCCAGTCGAACAGGCCCTCCCCCACGAGCGTGCGCACCGTGCCGCCCGGGCGGTCCAGGACCCGCAGCGCGCTCGCCTCGGCGTCGACCCACGCGAGCTCCCCGGCGGCGGTGACCGTCAGCCCGCTGGGCTGCGCCAGCCCGGCGCCGAGGGCCGGCCCGTCGAACAGGCCCTCGCCACCAGAGCCGGCGATGACCTGTGGCTCCCCGGCCGCGTCGATCGCCCAGAGGCGGTGGCGCCCGGCCTCGGCGACGACGACGTGGCCGTGCCACTCCACGACGTCCCAGGGCGAGGCGAGCGCCGCCGTCAGCAGCACGCGGCTGCCGTCCGCGCCGATGCGCCAGACGCGCCCCGCACCCGTCTCGCACACGAGCAGCCCGCCGCCGTCGGCGGCCCAGCGAACGCCCTGCGGCTGGTAGAGGCCGGTGTGCTCGGCGAGCACCTCGCCGTCGGCGGCGCAGACGAGCACGCGGTCGTGCCCCGTGTCGGCGACCGCCATCCGCCAGCGACCCCCCGGCAGCGACTGCGCGGCAACCTTGCCGGGGAAGGCGAGCTCGCCGGTGCCCGCCGTCACCCCGTCGGAGGGCACCGCGCCGCGCCGCAGGTTGCCTCGCGCCTCGTGCTCGGCCACGGTCGCCTCGATGCGCGCGGCGATCGCCACCGCGTGCCCCTCCCCCGACCACCGGCCGACCTCGTAGCCCTCGGGGTCGACGAGCACCAGCGTCGGCCAGGCGCGGACGGCGTACTGGCCCCACGTCCGCCCTTCCGGATCGTCCAGCACCGGGTGGGTGGTGCGCTGGCGCGCGACCGCGGCCCGGACGGCGGCGTGGTCGTGTTCGTGGGGGAATTTCGGCGTGTGGACCCCGACCACCACGAGCTCCTCGGCCCACCGGCGCTCGAGGCCGCGGAGCTCCTCGCTCACCCGCTGGCAGTTGACGCAGCACGAGGTCCAGAAGTCCAGCAGCACGAGCTTGCCGCGGAGCGCCTCGAGGTCGAGGTCGTCGACGCCGATCCAGCCACCGGCGCCGTGCAGCTGCGGTGCTCGGACCCGGGCCATGGCCGCAGGGTAGGGGCCGCGGACTAGACCCCGGCGCGCGCCAGCGCCTCGAGCTCGCGCGGGCGCAGCATCACGATCAGCTCCCCGCCGCGGGTCCCCTCGAGCCGCACCGCGGCCACCCCGCCCTTCTTGAAGTCCACCCGGGCGCCCGTCAGGTCGAGCACCACCTGGGAGAAGTCGGGCTCGTGGCCCACGACGAGCAGGCGCTCGTCCGCCCCGACGGCCTCGAGCAGCTCGAGCGCGTCGCCGCGCGAGAAGCCGCCGGCCAGCGGCGGGTGCTCGACCACGACGAGCCCGAGCTCGGCGGTGGCGAGCGTCGCCGTGTCGCGCCCGCGGACCTTCGGGCTGGTGAAGACGTGCGCGAAGCGGCACCCGAGGACCGCCAGCGCCGCGCCCGCCGCCCGTGCTTGGGCCTCGCCCCGCTCGGTGAGCGCGCGGTCGGCGTCCGCCCGGACGCCGTGCGGCTCTGCTTCGCCGTGCCGCAGGAACCAGAGCTGTCGGGCCATCGCGCCGCGAACGCTACCGGCGGTGCGGCACCCAGGCGACTAGGTCAGCGGTCGCGTGGCGGCGCCCACGCGCAGGGTCCCCTCGGGTGCGGTCCACGTGACGCGGTACTGCCGGCCGGACCGGTACGTCGTCGACGCGCTGAAGTACCCCCGGGCGTTCGTCTTGACGGCCTTCAGCACGCGCCAGGGACCCCGCGAGCCCGAGCGGTACTCCAAGCGGGCCGGGGTCGCTCCACGCGCGGGGCGCACGAGGCCCCAGAGGCGCACGGTGCGCTTCGAGCGCAGCGCGCTGAGGACGAGGCGGAAGCCGTCGAGCGCCGGCTTGGCCTTCCCCGAGGAGGTCAGCAGCCCCGACTCGAAGTTCGAGTACTTCGCGATCGCCGGGACACCGGTGCGGGGGAGGTCGTCGCGCAGCAAGTACTGGGAGAAGGCCTTCACCCTGGGGTTCGCGTAGGCGATGTGCTCGCTGAGCGCGCGGTACTCGTTCTGGCGCTGCAGCGGGACGCCCGCGATCGGGTCGGGCGCGGACTGGATGCCGAACTCGGTGAGGTAGAGGGGCAGCTTCTTCGGGATCGCCCCCGAGGCGCCCGCGCGGTCCATCATCCGCGTCAGCCGGCTCAGGACGCCGATGGTCACGTCGTTGGGTCCGCGCGGCGCGAACCGCGGGCCCTCGGCGGTCGTGTACGCGTGGTGGGCGAGCCCGGCGGCCGGCAGCCGGCCGCAGCCCTTCTGGCGCCGGTCCTTGGAGTCCAGGCAGAACACGCCGCGCAGGAAGGTGAGCGGCGCGACGACCTTGCCGGTGCCGCGGGGCGAGGTCTCGCCGACGAGCACCTTCGGCGACGGCACCTGCGCGGCCGCCAGGCCCTTCAGGGCCGCCTTGTAGAGCGCGCGGTAGATCCGCGGAGAGACCGCGTGATGCTTCGCGTCGTACTGCGGCAGCAGGAACTGGGGCTGGTTGGGCTCGTTCCAGACCGACCACGTCGTCACGCGGGAGCCCATGTGGCGCCCGACCGCCGTCATGAACTGGGCGAACTCGGAGGGGTCGGGGCGCGTCAGCTGGTCCTTGCGCGCCTCGGTCGCCCAGCGCGGCACGGGGCCCGAGACCGTCAGCAGCACGCTCATCCCGCGCGCCTTGGCGTCGTCGAGCAGCGCGTCGTACTGGTCCCAGGCGTAGCCCGCCGGGTCGGTGGTGTCGAAGTCGGGCTTCGTGCTCGCATCCGGCCGGGGCGCGACCTTCTTCCAGAACATGACGACGCGCAGGCTGTTGACGCCCAGGCCCTGGATCTGGTCCAGCGCGCCGGCGCGGAGGCTCGGGTCGAGCAGGTCCCGTGGCGCTTCGAAGCTCGTGGTCTGCGTCGTGGAGGCCGCCGCGGGGGCGGCGCCGGCGACGACGGCGAGCAGGCTGAGGACGAGAAGGAGGCGACGGGGCATCGGTGCTCCAACGGAGCAGGCGGCCCGACGTTGCGGTTTGCTTCTGTGAGGGCTTCCACATACTCTGAGGTATGTGACCATCGTCACCACCCCGCCGACGCCGCGCGCGGCGTCCGCCGAGCAGACCCGCGCACGGCTGCTCGACGCCGCCATCGCGCGCTTCGCCGCGCACGGCCTCGACGCGAGCTTCGACGCCGTCGCCGCGGACGCCGGGGTCACCAAGGGCGCGCTCTACCACCACTTCGCCTCGAAGGCGGGGCTCGTCGAGGCGGTGTACCGAGAGGCGATCCAACGCCACGCCGCGCGGGTGGTCGCCGCCAGCTCCGAGGGCACGGGCCGCGAGCGCCTGCTCGGCCTGATCGCCTCGAGCCTCGAGCTCTACACGTCCCGCACGCCGTTCTACGGGCTGCTGTGGCGCCTGCACGGCTCGGTCACCGTCTCCCCCGCGCTCGCCGCCATCGCGGAGCGCAACCAGCGCAACCAGCGCGAGCACCTCGCGGGCCTGGTCGCCGCGGGGCAGCGCGACGGCTCGATCCGCACCGGCCCCGATCCGGAAGCGCTGGCGCTCGTCGTCAACGCGGCCCTGGTCGGGCTCCTCGTCAACCCCCTCGAGCCGCCACCCGTCCAGGACCGGCTCCTGACCCAGTTCACGTCCCTCATGGAGGACCTCCTGCAATGAGCACCTTGGCCGCACCGCCCACCGACGGCGTGATCGACTTCACCGTCCCGCCCGAGCTCAAGGAGCTGCTGGGCCGCGTGCGGGCCTTCGTGGAGGAGGACGTCCTGCCGGCGGAATCCGAGATCGTCGACCCGCACGACGTCCTCGGCAGCTGGCACGTCGTCGAGCGCCTGCGCGACAAGGCCCGCGAGCGGGGCATCTACACCCCGCACCTGCCGGAGGAGTGGGGCGGCCTCGGCGTCGGCGTGCTCGGCATGGCGCTCATCTCGCAGGAGTGCGGCGTCAGCGGACTCGCCTCGCTCGGGCTGAACGCGATGGCGCCGGACGAGGGCAACATGCACACGCTGCTGATCGCGGGCAACCCGGAGCAGCTCGAGACCTACCTGCGCCCGCTGGCCGACGGCCGCACGCGCTCGTGCTTCGCGATGACCGAGCCCGACGTGGCGTCGAGCGACCCCACGAACCTGGAGACCACCGCCGTCCGCGACGGCGACGAGTGGGTCCTCAACGGAACGAAGTGGTGCATCACGGGCGCCGACGGCGCCGCCTTCTCGATCGTGGTCGCCAAGACCGGCACCGACGAGAACGCAGGCCACCGCAACTACTCGCTCATCCTCGTCCCGACGGACACCCCGGGGTGGGTGATCGAGCGCCACCCGGAGTGGATGGGCTCGCACTCCCCGGGCGGTCACCCCGTCATCACGCTCACCGACGTCCGGGTGCCCGTGGGCAACCTGCTCGGCAAGGAGGGCGAGGGCTTCGTCATCGCGCAGAAGCGGCTGGCGGGCGGGCGCCTCGCGCACGCGATGCGGTGGATCGGCGTCTCGCAGCGCGCGCTGGACCTCACGACGAAGCGGCTGCTCGAGCGCAAGGCGTTCGGCAAGGAGCTCGCGCGTCACCAGGCGCTTTCGTTCATGGTCGCCGACTCCGCGATGGACCTCTACGCCTCGCGCCTGATGGTGCTGCACACGGCGTGGAAGATCGAGCACGGCCTACCGCACCGCCAGGAGGTCGCGATGACCAAGACGTTCGTGAGCGAGGCGTTCGGCCGCATCGTCGACCGCGCGGTGCAGATCCACGGCGCGGCGGGCATCGCCATGGACCTGCCGATCGCCCAGTGGTACACCGACGCCCGCGCCGCGCGCATCTACGATGGCGCCTCCGAGGTGCACCGCATGGTCATCGCCCGCGAGTGCCTCAAGCTGGCGGCGCAGGGTCAGTCGACGCAGGCCGCGACGGGTGACCTCGCGTCGTGAGCTCGACGCACGTCCTGGCGCCGGACGACGTCGTCCGCACCCACGAGGACGCGGCCGCCCAGGAGCGTGAGCCGCTCGTCGTCCTCGAGCCGCTGCTCGCGTTCCTCGACGGGCACGGCCTCGGACAGGGCGAGGCGCGGATCGCCCCGATCGGGGACGGGCACTCCAACCACACGTTCCTGGTCACGCGCGGGAGCCGGCGCTTCGTGCTGCGCCGGCCGCCGCGCGGCGAGCTGCCGCCGAGCGCGCACGACGTGCTGCGCGAGGCGCGCGTGCTCGCGGCGGTCGGCGGCCAGGGCGTGCGGGTCCCCGAGGTGCTCGCGGTCGGCGACGACCCGTCGCTGATCGGCAAGCCGTTCTACGTGATGGACGCCGTCGACGGCGAGGTCATCACCGACAGCGTCCCCGCCCCGCTCGACACGCCGGAGCAGCGCAGGGCGCTCTCCGTCGAGCTCGTCGACGCGCTCGTCGAGCTCCACGCCGTGGACTGGCAGGCGGCCGGCCTGGAGGGCTTCGGCAAGCCGACGGGCTACACGGAGCGCCAGGTGCGGCGCTTCCTCGGCCTGTGGGAGGTCAACAAGACCCGGGAGATCCCGGAGGTCGAGCGGGTCGGGGCGTGGCTGACGGCGAACTTGCCCGAGAGCCCGACGGCGACGGTGGTCCACGGCGACTACCGCGTGGGCAACGTGATGTACGAGCGCGAGGCACCCGCCCGCCTGAACGCGATCCTCGACTGGGAGATGTCGACGATCGGCGACCCCCTGGCCGACGTGGGCTACCTCTGCATGATGTGGAGCGAGGCGAGCGACCCCTCCGGCGGCCTCATGGACCTCAACGCGGTCACGCGCCAAGAGGGCTTCCCCACCCGGGCCGAGCTTGTCGCCCGCTACGAGGAGCGCTCGGGGCGGACCATGCGCGACATCCGCTGGTACACCGCGCTGGCGCTCTGGAAGTCGATCGTGTTCATGGAGGGCAACTACAAACGCGCGACGTCGGGGCTGAGCGACGACCCGTTCCTCAAGACGTTCGGCAAGGGCGTCGTCGACCTCGCCCGCCGCGCGGAGGAGGTCACCCGTGGCGACGCCTGAGCCCGTGCGGCGCGGTCTGCTGATCGACTGGGGCGGGGTGCTGACCACGAACGTGTTCGAGAGCTTCGCCGCGTTCTGCGACGCCGAGGGGCTGCGCCCGGAGGCGGTGCGCGACGCGTTCGCGCGCGACCCGACCGGGCGCGAGCTGCTGGCGGAGTTCGAGTGCGGCCGCCTCGACGACGCGGAGTTCGAGCGCCGCTTCGGCGGCCTGCTCGGCGTGCGCGAGCCCGTGGGCCTGATCGCCCGGCTCTTCGGCCGGATGGAGGGTGACCACGTCATGCAGGACGCCGTCGCCGCCTTCAAGGCGGCGGGCGTGCGCACAGGGCTGCTGTCGAACTCGTGGGGCACCGGCACCTACGACCGCCGCCGCTTCGCCGAGCTCTTCGACGTGCTCGTGATCTCCGGCGAGGAGGGCGTCCGCAAGCCCTCGCCGGAGCTCTACGCGATCGCCGCCGACCGCATGGGCATGGCGTCGTCGGAGCTCGTCTTCGTCGACGACCTCCCGGGCAACCTCAAGCCGGCCCGGGTGCTCGGCATGGCCACGGTTCACCACACCGACGCGGCCGCGACCATCGCCCAGCTCGAGGAGCTGCTGGGCGTGGCGGTGCCGGCGGGCTGAGGTTCTGAGGCTGGCGGCCGGGCCGCCCGGGTAGGGACCGCGGATGCTCGAGGCGACGTTCTGGGGGTTCGTGGGCGGCGTCGCCCTGCTGGTGGGGGCCGCCATCGGGCTCTTCGTGCACACGTCGCAGCGCACGATCGGCCTCGTCATGGGCTTCGGCGCCGGCGTCCTGATCTCCGCGCTCGCTTTCGGGCTCACCGACGAGGCGTTCAGGCGGGGCGGAACCGACGCCGTCTCCGTCGGGCTGGCCCTCGGCGCCATCGGGTTCTTCGTCGGCGACACGATCATCGACCGCCGCGGCGGCGACCACCGCAAGCGCTCCGGCGGCGAGCAGGAAGGCGGGGCGGCCAGCGCGATCGTCCTCGGCGCGCTGATGGATGGCATCCCGGAGTCGGTGGCGATCGGCGTCTCGCTGCTCGGCGGCGGCGGGGTGGGTGTTGCGGTGGTGGTGGCGGTCTTCCTCTCCAACGTGCCCGAGTCGCTGAGCGCGGCGACCGGCTTGCAGAAGGCGGGCCATTCGCGGACGTGGATCCTCGGGTTGTGGACCCTTGTCGCGGTCGTCAGCGCGATCGCCGCCGGGCTCGGCTACCAGCTGCTCGGCAACGCGTCGCCGAACCTCGTCGGTGGCATCCAGGCCTTCGCGGCGGGGGCGATCCTGGTGATGCTGGCCGACACGATGATGCCCGAGGGCTTCGAGCACGGGGGCAAGGCCGTGGGCCTCGTCACCGCGCTGGGCTTCGCGCTCGCGTTCCTGCTGTCGACGACCGGGGGCTGAGCCTCCGGGAAGGACGTCAGCGCGGCTTCTTGCCCGACCGCATCGACTTGCGGGCGTCGGCGATCTTCTCCCGGGTCTTGGGGTCCTTGGCCAGGCGGCTCGCCTCCGAGAAGACCTTCTTGCCCTGGGGGCTACGGGCGAACTTGGCGAGCGTGTTGGCGAAACCCATGACGCCAGGCTACCCGCCGGCCTCCTGCTCGATGCGTCGCCGCAGCTCCCCTCCGCGACCCGCACCGACCGCGCGGGCCGCGCGGGCCGGGGTCAGCGCGACGCCGCGCGCCCCGGCGAGGTCGAGCAGCTCCTGGCGCTCTTCCCCCTCCCGCGCCGTCTTGAGGAAGAGCCAGCAGAAGAGGCCGATCGTCAGCAGCGACTCCCAGACCATCATGATCGCGCCGGCGGCGCTCTGGTCGGCCGCAGGGGCGATGCCCCAGTAGGCCTCGCCCCGGGCGTAGACGTCGTAGAAGGTGTGGCCACCGAAGAGGAAGACGTTGGCGAGCACGGCCCCCACGAGGCGCACCGCGATGATGTAGGCCGCCTTCGCGCCGTTGCCGAACCAGGCCGGCGTGGGCAGCGGGCCGAGCAGCGCCATCCACACGCCGAAGGCGCAGCCGATGAACCCCGCGTGCTGCAGCGCGTGGATCGCCTCGTGGCGCACGGCGGCGTCCTGCAGGCCGGGGACGTGCCAGGCGAACAGGTTCACCGTCCACAGGACGAAGGCGACGACAGGGTGGCCCAGCACCCGCAACGGGGCGAGTGCGCGCACGCGCAGCACCGGGGCGAGCACCGGGCCGGTCAGCCCGAGCACGAGCAGCAGCGCGCCGACGTCGGCGAGCAGCAGGTGCTCGGCCATGTGCGCGAGGAAGAGCTCCTCGGCGATGTGGCCGAGCGGTGACGCGAGGGCGGTGACGATGACCAGCAGCCCGGCGTAGAAGCAACCCTGGCGCCACCCCGGCACCCGGCGGGCGGTCGCGCGCAGGCCCTGGACCCGGAGCGCGTAGAGGATCCCGCTGATCGTCGCCGGCAGGAGCTGGAGGGGCGCGAGGCCGCCGGAGCCGACGTGGGCGTCGACGAGGACCACGACCCGAGGGTACCCCGCGCCCGCTCCGCCCGCGCCCGCTCGGCCCGCGCCCGCTCAGCCCGCGGCGACCAGCACGACGCCGACCAGCGCGCACGCGACCCCGGCGAGCTGCACCCGGCGCACGTGCTCGTGGAGCACGACGCGGGCGAGGCCCGCGGTGATCACGGGGTACATCGCGGCGAGCACGGCGACGACCGCGAGGGCTCCCTCCGTCGTCGCGAGGCCGAAGAACGCTGTCGCCGCCAGGTCGACGATGCCGACGCCGGCGATGGCCACGAGGTCACGCCGTCCGGGCAGCACGAGCCGCGGGCGCACGACCGCGGCGCCCAGCACGAGGAAGGGGATCGCGGCGGCGCGGGCCACGAGCAGTGTCCAGGCCACCGAGCCGTCCGAGGCGGCGTCGGAGGCGACCACGAAGCCCGCCGCCCCGCAGGCGCCCGCCAGCGCGAACAGCAGCGCGGCGCGCCCCGCCCGCGCCCGTTCGGCGTCGTGCTCGCCCTCGAGGCTCGCGAGCAGGATCCCCGTGCCGGCCAGCACCAGGCCGGCCGCGACCACGGCACCGAGGGCGTCGCCGGTGGCCAGGCCGACCACCACCGGGATGATCGCGGCGCCCGAGGCGAAGACCGGCGCGACGACGGCCATCGAGCCGAGCGCCATGCCGCGGAAGAAGCACACGAGCCCGAGGGTCCCGGAGATACCGGCGAGCGCGGCGTAGAGCATCGACGTCGCGTCGGGAGGCGACTCGCCCGTGACCGCGAGCACCGCCGCGATGCCGAGCAGCCCGCCCGTCTCCAGCACGAGCACGACCATGACGGCGGGCAACCGGCGGGAGAAGAAGCCGCCGAGGAAGTCGGCGACGCCCCAGCAGAGCGAGGCGGAGAGGGCGAGCGCGACGGCGAGCACAGCCGCGCCAGGGTAGTCCGAGCGCTACGCGCGCTTGCCGCGCCCGTAGATCGTGCGGATCACGCGCTGCAGGCCCTTGGTGACGCCCTTCTTGTAGGGGTACATCTGCGGCTCGTCCTTCAGCGCGAAGCGTGTGACGAGGATCGCCTGCTGGTTCGTGTACTTGCGGATGCCGCCCGCGCCGTGGCGCGAGCCCATGCCCGAGGCCTTCACGCCGCCCATCGGCAGCTCGAGCGCGAGGTAGTTGATGAGCGCGTCGTTGACGCAGACCGCGCCGGCCTCCAGGCGGCGGGCCACGGCCTCGCCCTTGCGCACGTCCTTGGAGAAGACGGAGGCGGCGAGCCCGTAGGGCGAATCGTTGGCCAGCCGGATCGCCTCCTCGGCGTCGGCGACCTTCATGATCGGCAGCGTCGGCCCGAAGGTCTCCTCGGTCATGCACTGCATCGAGTGGTCGACGTCGACGAGCACGGTCGGCTCGTACCACGTGCCGCCCTGCCCCTCGTGGCCGCGCTGGCCACCGACGACCACGCGGGCGCCCTTGGCCTTCGCGTCCTCGACGTGGGCCTCGATGATGTCGAGCTGCTTCGGGAACGTGATCGCGCCGACGTCCGTCGTGCCCGGGCCCGTCGAGACGCCGTTGCGCAGCGCGGCCGCCTTGGCGGTGACCTTCGCGACGAACTCGTCGTAGACCGGCTCCTCGACGTAGACGCGTTCGACGGAGATGCACGTCTGCCCGCCGTTGAACATCGAGTACATGACCGCGAGGTTCGCGGCGCGGTCGACGTCGGCGTCGGCCAGCACGAGCATCGGGTCCTTGCCACCGAGCTCGAGCGAGACCGCGGTGAGCGTCTCGGCGGCCTTGGCCATCACGCGCTTGCCGGTCGCCGTGGAGCCCGTGAACATGATCATGTCGACGTGCTCGATGAGCGCTGCGCCCGTCTCGCCGTAGCCCGTGGCGACCTGCAGGACGCCCTCCGGCATGCCGCACGCGTGCAGCCCCTCGAGCAGCAGCAGGGAGGTCAGCGGCGTGACCTCCGACGGCTTGAGGATCACGGAGTTGCCCGCGGCCAGCGCGGGGATGCAGTCGCCGAAGGAGTTCGTGACGGGGTAGTTCCACGGCCCGATGACGCCGACGAGGCCGAGCGGCGTGTGGCGCAGCACGAGCTTCTTGCCCTTGACGAACGGCGAGGCGGTGGAGACCTTCTCGTCCTCGAGGTAGCCCTCGGCCTTCTTGGCCCAGAAGCCGAACGCGGAGACGCCGTAGCTCCAGTCGGCGAGCTGGGCGTCCTCGTAGACCTTGCCCGTCTCGGACATGACCGTGGTGATCACGCGCTCGGCGTTGTCGGTCATCCACTTCTGCATGCGCAGCAGGACGCGACCGCGCCCCTCGAAGCCCAGGGCCGCCCAGGCGGGCTGCACGGCGCGACCGGTGCGGGCGAGCTCGGCGACCTCGTCCGCGCCGAGGACCGGCACGCGGCCGATCTCCTGACCCGTCGCCGGGTTCTCGACGATGATCTCCTCGGCCCCGGCGTTGGGGACCTTGCTGTCGACCGAGCTCTCGATCGCCTGCTCTTCGATGGCCATACGCCCAGGGTACCCGCGCGGGCACCCCGGGGTGACGCGGTGTCAGGCCACGACGACCTTCGTGATGCCGGCCGGCTCCTTCGGGCGGTCCTGGCGGTCGGTCTCCAGCCCCTCGAGCTGGTCGACGACGTCCATGCCGTCGGTGACCTGGCCGAAGACCGTGTGCTTGCCGTCGAGCCACGGCGCCGCGTCGGTGGTGACCAGGAAGAACTGCGAGCCGTTCGTGTTCGGGCCCGAGTTGGCCATCGCCAGCGCGCCGCGCACGACCTTGTGGTCGTTGAACTCGTCCTCGAAGGAGTAGCCCGGACCGCCTGTGCCGGTGCCCTGCGGGCAGCCGCCCTGGATCATGAAGTCCTTGATGATGCGGTGGAACGAGAGGCCGTCGTAGAAACCGTCGGCGCTGAGCTTCAAGAAGTTCTCGACGGTCTTGGGCGCGTCGTCGTCGAAGAGCTCGATCGTGATGTCGCCCTGGGTGGTCTGCATGGTGGCCGTGGACATGGGTCGTCAGGCTAGCCGCTGGGAGCCCGCTGCCGGGGCGGGCAGGGCGCCGGGCGGGAGCCCCACGTCGCCCGTGCGCGGAATGGTCCGCCACGCCCCCCGGGCGCCGACCAGCGCGGAGATCGTCGACTCGACGATGACGAGGTACATGAGCTGTCGGTAGACGAACTGCTGCAGGAGCAGCGCCCACAGCGGCTTGATCGATTCCCGGTCCAGACGGAAGCCGACGGTCGCGACGATGATCTGGGCGACATTGAAGGCCGTCCAGGAGAGCAGCACGGTCCCGGCGTTGGAGAAGATGATCCCGTAGACCGCGTAGAGGTCGATGAGCGGCGCGACGACCGGCAGCAGGATCTGGAAGAAGATCATGTACGGCAGGGCGCGGCGGCCGATACGCCGCTGGAGCGGGTCGCGGCTGACGATCGCCCCCTTGTGCTTCCAGACCGCCTGCGTCGTCCCGAACGACCAGCGGTAGCGCTGGCGCCACAGCCCGCTGAGCGTCGACGGCGCCTCGGTCCAGGCGATCGCGTCGTCGGCGTAGACGACGCGGTGGCCCAGGCGACCGATCGCCAGCGTGAGGTCGGTGTCCTCGGCGAGCGTGTCCCCGGGAACGCCGCCGAGCTCCACGAGCACGTCCCGGCGGAAGGCCCCGATCGCGCCCGGCACCGTCGGCGTGCTCTGGAAGATCTCGTAGACGCGCCGGTCGAGGTTGAAGCCCATGACGTACTCGATGTGCTGCCAGCGCCCCAGCAACCCGGAGCGGTTGCCGACCTTGGTGTTCCCCGAGACCGCAGCGACGTGGGGATCGCCCAGCGGCTGCACGAGCCGGGTGATCGTTTCCGGTTCGAAGACCGTGTCGCCGTCGACCATGACGACGACCTCGGCCGACGTGCTCGCGATACCCGTCGTCAGAGCGCCCGCCTTGCCCGCGTTGGGCTGTCGGATGAGCCGCACCCGTTCGAGCGCGAGGCGCTCGACGACCCCGGCGGTGTCGTCGGTCGAGCCGTCGTCGATGACGATGATCTCGAGCCCCGGGTAGGTCGAGGCCGCCAGCGAGCGCACCGCTTGCGCGATGCCCACCTCCTCGTTGTAGGCAGGCACCAGCACCGCTGCGCACGGCCAGTACGACGGCGCGGGACGCGGGCGGGTACGGCGCACCTGCACGAGCGCGAGCGGGACGACGAGCAGGACGCGCACGGCGACGAGGATCCCGACGCCCGCGATCAGCAGGCCGACCCCGCTCGTCAGCCAGAACGCGAGCCGCACCGCCCAGAGGAAGAGCACGGCGCGCGCGTGGTGCCAGCCGCTCGCCACGGGCTCGGCCTCGGCGCGCGAGAGCCCGAGTAGCTGCCGGAGCGTGACGAACCGGTAGCCCCCGGCCTGCAGGCGTGGGATCAGGACGCGCAGCCCCGCGACGGTCTGCGCCCGGTTCCCGCCGCCGTCGTGGAACATCACGACGCCGCCCCGGCCGGCGCGGGGCAGCGCGTTGCGCACGAGCCGCGCGACGCCGGGCCGCGTCCAGTCCTTCGAGTCGTAGTCCGCCAGCGCGATGACGTAGCGGTCGCCGGCCACGCGAGCCAGCGCGCGCTCGTCGGTGGGGGTGACGGCATCCGGCGTCGCCGAGTAGGGCGGGCGGATGAACCGCGGGTAGCGCCCGGTGATCCCCATGAGCACCGCTTCGGTGAAGGTCACCTGCGCCCGGCGCTGCCACTCCGGTCCGCTGCTGAGCGACGCGTGCGTGAAGGTGTGCGCGGCGATCTCACCGCCGGAGCGCTGCACCTCCCGGACCAGGTCCGGGTGCTTCGCGGCAAGGCTGCCGACCATGAAGAACGTCCCCGGGATGCCCGCTTCCCGCAGTACCCGTGCCACCTGCGGCGTCCATGTGGGGTCGGGTCCGTCGTCGAAGGTCAGCGCGATCTGCTTCCCGGGCGGGCGCTGCGGGGAGCGCAGACCATGGCCGTCACCTGCTAGCAGAGGCTGGCTGCCGAGCAGCGGTGCGCCCGCTTCGGGGTCCTGCGCGCTCTCCGATGTACCGCCGATGGTGTGCGTGCAGATCCCCTGGAAGGTGATCAGGACGAACAGCAGGACCAGGCATAGCCCCAGCACGCGCCAGTGGGCCGGGGGATTGCGGAGTCGGAAGCGGCGCTTGCGCTCCAGATCCGGCCCCGGCGTCGGCTCGCTCACGGGACGCTCGTGGCGGTGACGACCTTGCCCTTGGCCGGCGGCGTCGTCGGCTTCGTGGTGGTGATCTTCGTGTGACCCGGCGCCACGGGCGCCTTGCGCGAGGTGCCGCCCGCGGGAGCCGTCGTGGTCCGCCCCGGGGCGATGCCGGACTTGCCGGGCGGCGCGGTGCGAGACGTCTTGGCGACCTGTCCCGGCGCGGCGGCTGCGTTGCCCTGGCCAGTGGGCTTGCTCGGACGACCTGCGGGCGTCGAGGAGGGGGCGCCCTTGGCGGCGACGGGACGCCGCCTACGGCGCGAGCCGGACGGCCGCGCCTTGCCGACGGCGGACGGGCGGGCGGGCGTGGCCAGCGTGGCGCCGGCGGCGGCCGGCGGCTTCGTCGTCGTCGCGACCGCACCGCGGGCGACCGGTGTGGGTGCGAGCGTCCTGCCGTCGCGCGTCGCGGCCTCGACGCGGGTCGCGAGCGCGGGGGGCTTCGCGGGCGTGAACGAGAGGCCCGGCAGCCCCCCCAGGGGCTCGAGCCCGAGCGCCCCGAGCGCGAGGACGGCCAGCCACAGCAGCAGCAGCCCGCTCAGCGCGCGGCTCAGGCGTCGCATGAGCCGACGGCGTCGCCCGGTGGCGTCGACGAGGACCGGCTGCGCGATGCGATGGGCGGGGATGTCGGTGGCCATGGGCCGGGTCGCGCGGCGACCGTCCTGCTAGTGAAGGAGCTCGAGCTCCTTGACGGCGACGCTCGTGACCGCCTTCGGGGCCTTGGTGAACCACACCGTCACGTAGCGGTAGCGCTTCCCACCGCGCGGGAAGGTGACCTTCTCCGTCGTGCTGGTGGCCTTCCGCGACGCGGGGTGGTCCCACCGCGTGTCGAGGATGTCGGGCGGCAGGACCGAGCTGTCGCTCGCGTACACCTCGACCGCGACGCCCTTGGTCGCCGAGATCGTCAGCCCGCGCACCTGCTTGACCGCCCCGAGGTCGACGACGACGCCGACCTGGAGGTTGCCCGCGGAGGAGGAGCCGACCGTGAAGGCCGTGGCGGTGTCACCGTCGTGCGCGTCGGCCGGGTCGCCGGCGGGCGTCGCGCGGCCGTAGGGGTCGTAGAGGGACACCGACGCTGCGTCGAAGGCGAGCGGCGTCAGCGCCGCGACGGGCTTGGCGGTGTCGCCCGAGGAGGTCCCGGTCCCGCGGGTGCCGGTGACGGAGCTGTCGGTGGTGGAGCCCTTCGGCGTGGTCGTCGCGGACTTGGCGGGGGTCGACGGGATGCGGACGGGCGACGAGGGGACGACGGGGGCCGAGGGGAGGCTGACGCGGGGCGGCGTCGGCAGCTTCGAGGCAGCCGGTGGCGTGACGACCGTCGGCGGGATGGCCGGAGCGGCGGGGGCCGGGACCGCTGGCGGCGCCTGGGCCACCGGCGTGCCGTCGGCCGGCGGTGGCGCGGCGGCGCCACGGGTCGCGTCGGAGCTCAGCGCGGCGTAGCTCGCCGCACCGGCGCCGCCCACGAGCAGCAGCGTCAGGGCGAGGGTGCTGCCGACGGCGCGCCAGCCCGGGCGCCGGCCGAGGCGGCCGGGGGCCGCGGTGCCGCACTCCAGACACCAGTCCTGCCCGGCCGCCATCGGCGCGGCGCACGTCGCGCAGGCGGGCTCGGCCTCGGCGGGGGCGCCGTCCGCCGGGGCGGCGGGCTCCGGCGCGGGGACGGCGAGCGGCGCAGCCGGGTCGGCTGCCGCGTCGGCGGGGGGATGTCGTGTGAGCGTCTCCACGTCTGCTCCAGGGTCGCACACCTGCTGTGCGGTGCTCAACCTCCTACGCAGCTAGGAACGCGCGACGGCCACCCGGAGTTGCGTTCCGCCGACCTCGACCCCGGTGAGGTCCGAGACCACGCGGGTCGCCTCGCTCTGGGGGACCGAGAGCAGGGAGAACTGCTGCAGGACCTTGACGTCGCGGACGGCCTCGCCGTCGAGGCCGGTGGAGCGGGTGACGGCCGCGACGAGGTCGGCGACCTCGAGGCCGTCGGCCGCGCCGATGCCCGCCACCAGGCGCGCATAGGGCTCGTCGGCCGGGCGGTTGATGCGCGGTTTGGTGTGGCGACGCGGGCGAGCCTTCGGCGGGGCCTGGACCTCGGCTGCCTCCAGGGGCTCCGGCAGCGCCTCGACGGTCTGCTCGGGCTCGACGGCGGCGGCGGCCTGCGGGTCGACGACGACCTTGGCGGCCTTGGTCTTCGCGCCGGGCGCCCACGGCGTGAGCTCCGTCTTGACGTGGCGCTCGATGGCCTCGAGCTCCTTCGCCTGCTTGGGTTCGACGAACGTGACCGCACGCCCCTGGCGGCCGACCCGGCCCGTGCGGCCGATGCGGTGGACGTACACGTCGGGGGAGATCGGCACGTCGAAGTTCACGACGTGGGTCACGGTCGAGATGTCCAGGCCGCGGGCGGCGACGTCGGTGGCCACGAGGACCGGGACCCGGCCGCCCTTGAAGGACAGCATCACGCCGTCGCGGGAGCCCTGGCTCATGTCGCCGTGGAGCGCCTTGACGTTCATCCCGCCGTCGCGCAGCTTCTTGTAGAGCTGGTCGACGCGGATCTTCGTGCGGGCGAAGACGATCGCTTGGTCGGGCTTCTCCGCGGCGAGCACCTCGACGAGCTTCTCGGCCTTGTCGGCCTGCTTGACCTCGACCTGGAACTGCTCCACGGTGTCCACGGTGAGCGTGTCCGAGACGACCTTCACGTGGACGGGGTCGTAGAGGTAGTTGTCGGCCAGGCCGCGGATGGGCGGCGGCATCGTGGCGGAGAACAGCGCGGTCTGCCGTGAGTTCGGCGTCAGCGACAGGATCTTCTCGACGTCCTCGAGGAAACCGAGGTCGAGCATCTCGTCGGCCTCGTCGAGGACGACGAAGCGACAATCGTGCAGCACGAGCGAGTGGCGCGAGATGAGGTCGAGCACCCGGCCGACGGTCCCCACGACGATGTGCCCGCCCTCCTTGAGCTGCGCCTGCTGGGAGCGGATCGGCGCCCCGCCGAACACGGCGACGACGTCGACGCCCTTGCGCGTGGCGTAGGCGCGGATGGCCTGCGTGACCTGGATGCAGAGCTCGCGCGTCGGCGTCAGCACGAGGGCCTGGACCTCGCGGAGCTCCGGGTCGACGTACTCGATGATCGGCAGGCCGAAGGCCGCGGTCTTGCCCGAGCCGGTCTGGGCTTGGCCGATGACGTCGCGCCCGTCGAGCATCGGCGGGATCGCCTGCTCCTGGATCGGGGAGGGCTTGTCGTAGCCCACGTCCTTCAGCGCCAGGAGGGTGGACTCGGACAGGCGCAGGTCGGCGAACGTGGTCATCGAACGGACAGGGTAGTTGGCGCCGCCAGGCGAACTGACCCGTGTTGCGCACGTGGAGCGACGTCAACACGGGTCAGTTCGCTTCGGGGGCCATCGTGAGGACGAGCTTGCCGGTCGTGCGGCGGCTCGCGAGCGCCTCCTGCGCGTCGCGCGCTCGCGCGAGCGGGTAGATGCCGCCGACCACCACGCGGAGCTCGCCGCGCGCCGCCCGGGCGAAGAGGTCGGCCAGCGCGTCGCCCATCCACTCCGGGCGGTCGAGCATGTGGAAGAGCCAGAAGCCGACCACGGAGTGCGAGCGCTTGAGCAGCGACCCGGTGCGCACCGTGTTGACCTCCTTGCTGGAGATGCCGTAGGCGACCATCCGGCCGAACGGCGCGAGCGCGCCCTTGCAGGCGTCGAAGACCGCGCCGCCGGCCATCTCGAAGACGACGTCGACCGGCTTCCCGCCGTTTGCCTCCAGGAGCCGCTCGGTCAAGCCTTCGGGGTCGCCGTCGAGCGCCGCGTCGGCGCCGAGCTCGAGGCACAGCGCGCGCTTGTCCTCCGAGGAGGCGGTCGCGATCACCCGGCCCGCCCCCATGGGCTTCGCGAGCTGGATCGCCAGCGAGCCGACGCCGCCCGCGCCCGACACGACCACGACGCTCTCCCCCGGCGCGACGCGGCCCTGGGTGCGGTGCAGGTGCCACGCCGTGAGGCCCTGCAGGAGCAGGGCCAGCGCCGTCGCGTCCTCGACACCCTCCGGCACACCGAAGCACAGGTGCTCCGGGGCCGTCGCCCACTCCGCGTAGCCCCCGGTCCCGCAGAGCGCCACCACCCGCTCACCGGTATCGGCGCGGCGCCCGACCACCTCGCTGCCGGGCACGAGCGGCAGCTCGGCCTTCTCGACGTAGGCGTTCTCCCGGCGATGCGTGTCGGCGAAGTTCAGCCCGGCGGCGCTGACCTCGACGAGCACCTCGCCGGGCCCGGGCACCGGGCGCTCGATGTCGCGCAGCTCCAGGACCTCGGGGCCGCCGAACTCGCGCATCTGGATCGCCCGCATCGTCGCCATGGCGGGCGACCCTAACCACCTAGGATCTGGGCCACATGAGCCTCACCGTGGTCGGATCCATCGCCTACGACGCCGTGCGGACGCCGTCGGGCTTCCGCGAGCGGATGCTGGGCGGCGCCGCCACCCACTTCTCGCTGGCCGCGTCCTTCTTCGACGAGGTCCGGGTCGTCGGCCCGGTCGGGGACGACTTCGACGAGGCGAGCTGGGCCACCCTCCGGACCCGCGGCACGCTCACCGACGACGTCGAGCACGTCAAGGGCGGCAAGACGTTCTTCTGGTCGGGCGTCTACCCCACCGCGAACTTCAACCAGCGCGAGACGCTCGAGACCGACCTCAACGTCTTCGAGTCCTTCCAGCCCAAGCTCTCCGACGCTGCGCGCGCCTGCGACGTGCTGTTCCTCGCGAACATCCAGCCCGACCTGCAGCGCGAGGTGCGCGAGCAGTGCCCCGGCGCCCGCTTCGTCGCCATGGACTCCATGGATCTGTGGATCAACATCGCCCGGGAGTCGCTCGAGCGGACGATCCGCGCCGTGGACTGCCTGATCCTCAACGACGAGGAGCTCGAGATGCTCACGGGCGCGCCGAACACGGTGCGCGCCGCGGAGGAGCTGCTCGGCTGGGGCCCGACGAGCGTCGTCGCCAAGCAGGGCAAGTACGGCGCGCAGCTGTTCACCACCGAAGGGCAGTTCGCCCTGCCCGCCTTCCCGCTCCACGACGTGGCCGACCCGACGGGCGCGGGCGACTCCTTCGCCGGCGGCTTCGTGGGCTACGTCGCCGCCGCGGGCGGCGAGGCGACCCACGACGTGCTGGTCAACGCGATGGCCTACGGGACCGCGCTCGCGTCGTTCAACGTCGAGGACTTCGGCACCGAGCGAGTGAGCGTCCTGACCGCGGGCGAGATCGAGGAGCGCGTGGCCGTCCTCGAGCGCATCACGCGCTTCGAGCACCGGGCGGTCGCTCTGGCGGGCTGAGCGCAGCTCAGGCCGTCAGCCAGGCGTGCACGTTGGCCCCGGTCATCGCGTCGAGCTGCTCCGGCGTGACGCCGAGCTCCTGCAGTTCGCCGAAGACCTCGTCGAAGATGAGCGTGAAGCTCCACTTCGGGGCCAGCTGGCCGACGACCTCCATCGGGAACCAGTCGATCGAGGCGCAGCAGTCCTGCCCGAGGACCATCCGGTCGGCGTACCCCCGCTCCACGAGCGCGGCGACGGTTCGGTTGCGCGGCTCCTGCGGCAGGAACAGCGCGTCGAGGCCGTAGCGGTCCATCCCGATCGTCACGCCCGTCGCCAGGAGCTCTTCGATGTAGCCGAGGTCGTCGGTGTCGCCCGTGTGCGCGATCTGGACCTTCTCCGGCGCGACGCCCTCCTCGAGCAGGACGGCGACCTGCGCCAGGCCCGTGCGGTGCTGCGGGTTGGAGTGGGCCATGATCGGGGCGCCCGTGGCGAGCGACGCCTGGGCCACCGCCCGGTGCACCATCTCCATGTCGGGGGTCATCCCCGGCTCGTCGGCGGCGCACTTGAGGAAGTGCGCCTTGACCTCGGTGCCCTGGATGCCCACCTGGAGGTCGTGCAGGAAGCAGGCGACCATCGCCTCGGCGCCCCGGGTCTGGAAGAAGTGCGGGACGAAGGTGTAGTGCTGGCCGTAGATCCCCGTGGCCAGCACGAAGCGCATCCCCGTGAGCTCCTGGACGCGCAGGTGGAGCTGCACGTCGCGCGCTAGGTCGAGGCAGGCCGGATCGCAGATCGTCTGCACCCCGTGGGCTTGGGCGGCACGGACCGCGGCGACCGCGCGGTCCGTCTCGGCCTGGTGGTCGACGAGATGCGGCCACTGGAAGCGCAAGCCCTCCGAGGCGGTGTTGAGGTGCTCGTGGACGAGCGTGCGGCCGAGCGCGTCGGCCTCGACGGCGCCGGCGGTGGTCTGGACGAGGGGCATCGCCCGACGCTACTTGACGGTGATGCTTCCCTTCATCCCGATGTGCAGCGTGCACACGTAGCGGTAGACCCCGGCCTTGGTGAAGCGCACCGTGTAGCTGCCGCTGCCGCGGGCCGACGCGCTCTTGAAGCGCCTGGTGCCGCGTGAGGTGACGGTGTGATTCGTGTCGCCGTCCTGCCAGCGGAAGGTGACCCTGGTGCCACGCGCGACGGTGAGCTTGGCGGGCTTGAACGCGATGTCCTTGATGACGACCGACTTCGTCGCCGCGGCCTGGGCCGACGGGCCGGCCACGGCGAGAGCGGCGGCGGGGAACGCCGCCAGGGCGGCGCAGGCGAGAACGCGACGGGCGGCGAGTGAGGGCACGGAAGTGTTTCGGGCGCCCGCCGCGACCGGATCACCCCGGACGACGGAGAGCCGCCCCGAAGGGACGGCTCTCGCGCTGGTGCAGCTGCTCCGGCCCCGGGGGGCCGGGGAGGATCAGCTAGACGATGAAGCCCGTGCCCTTGACGGCGGACAGCACCTTGGCGGCGCTGAACGGCGTGTCGAACGCGCCGTCCGGGGCGATGCCCTTGGACGAGTTCTGGTTGATGAGGCCGATCACCGACGCGTGACGCGCCTCGATGGTCGGGATCGAGCCGGCGGCGCCGAGGAGGGCCTTCGACTTGATGTTGCCCGCCTGGCCGAGGTAGGGGTGCACGCCCGTGTTCTCGAGCACCTGAGCGGTCGCCGCGAACATCGCGGGGTCCTTGACCGTGTCGCCGAAGTTGAACTTCGGGGACTTGACGGCCTTGGCGCCCAGCGCCTTCTTGAGGAACTTGACGTGCTTGTTCTCGTCGCGCGTCACGGTCGCCAGGAACACGGCGACCTGCGGGTTGGGTCCTGCCGCACCGTTGGCCGTGGCCTGGTTGTAGAAGGCCGCCTCGAGGTACTCGAGCGTCAGCGCGTAGTTCAGGATGCCGATGTCGCCCTTGCCGAAGCTCTTCGGCGGACGGGTGTTGGCGGCGGAGGCCTCACCGGCGGTGAGGGCGCTCAGGACGGCGCCGCCGGAGATGGCGGCCGCGCCACCGATGCCGGCCTTGCGCAGGAAGTCCATCCGGGTGTCGCCGGAGACGGCGTCGGCGTGCTCGGCGATGGCGCCGCTCGGGTCGATGATGTCGAGGTTGAGCTTGTGCATGGTCCCCCCAAAGGAACGTGGCTGCGAGCACCGGCGGTGCCCGTCGTATGTCGCGAGGGCATTCGTGACGACTTGGCCTGCGGTTCATCGCTTGGCGCGATCACGCTCTGATCTGCACCGCCGCGGTGTGTTCCGGAGTACGCTCGGCGTTCGTGAGCTGGACGTTCGTGTACCTCATGCTGATCCTGAAGATCCCGATCGCCGGGCTCTTCTGGATCGTCTGGTGGGCGGTGAAGGCCGAACCCGAGGCCGACACGGACCCGCCCGAGGGCGACGGCGGTGGCGGCGGCGGCGCCAAGCTCCCGCGCACCCCCGACGGCCCGCGCCCTCGACGACGCGGTCCGCACGGCGATCCGCGTCCGGCGGCACCGCCGCGCTCGCGGCCGGTCGCCGCGCCCGAACGGCGCATCACGACGCCCCGGCGTTCCGGCAGCTGAGAAGCGGTTTCGAAAGGAGGCGCCCGTCGTCGGCGCGGGGTGCCAGACTCCCGCGCCATGCCGACGTCAGTGCTCTCCGACGGGACCATCCGCCGCCTGGTCGAGAGCGGTCGCATCCGCATCGACCCGTGGGATCCGGGCATGGTCCAGCCCGCCTCCGTGGACCTGCGCCTCGGCGCCTCCTTCCGCGTGTTCCACAACCACCGCGTCCCGGTGATCGACCTCGCGGACCCGCCGACGAACCTGACCGAGCACGTCGCCGTCGAGGACGGGGAGTCGTTCGTGATCCATCCGGGCGAGTTCGTGCTCGGTCGTACGCAGGAGTGGGTCGAGCTCCCCGACGACGTCGTGGCGCGCATCGAGGGCAAGAGCTCGCTTGGGCGCCTCGGGCTGATCGTGCACGCCACCGCCGGCTTCGTGGACCCGGGCTGGCGGGGGACGCTGACCCTCGAGATCACGAACCTCACGCGTGTGCCCATCGTCCTGTGGCCCGGCAAGCCGATCGCCCAGCTCAGCTTCATGACCCTCGACGCCCCCGCCGAGCGTCCCTACGGCCATCCCGAGCTCGGGTCGCACTACGCCGGGCAGCGCGAGGCCACGGAATCCCGCTACGGCGCCGCACCCCCGCCGGCGCCCGCGGCGGGATAGGGTCGTCGCCATGACCACCCACGCGCTGCTCGTCGTGGCGGCCGAGTCGGCGCAGACGTCCAAGACCGTCTTCTACATCCTCGGGGGCGCCCTCGCGGCCTGGGCCGTCGTGCTCGCCGCGATCGGGCTCAGTCGCCCGGACTTCCCGGGCAGCGAACGTGCTGCGCGCGGCGTCTACGGCATCTCCGCGGTGCTCGTCGCGTGCGCGGCGGCCGCGGCGATCCTGACGAGCTGAGCCGACGAGCGCTACGGCGCGCTCGGCCCGGGCGCCGCGAGGCGCACGACCGTCGGCCCGCCCCGCAGGTAGCCCAGAGCCTCGGCGAGCAGCGCCCGCTCGGCCACCCAGGTCGTCGCCGCCGTGAGGACGAGGTAGCCCGCGAGCTCCGCGGCGGCTGCCGCGGCAGACGCGGGCTCGCCCGCGAGCGCGCGCACGAGCAGCACCGCCGCCACCGGCGGCGCGGACGGCCAGAGCGCGCGCAGCGCGTGGCCACGTAGGCGCCAGCCCGCGAAGAGCCGGCGGAGGTAGACGGCCCGCACGGTGAGGCTGACCCCCATGAGACCGAGGACGGCGGCGGCGAAGCCCGTGCGCCCGGCCAACAGGATGAGCGGAACGCCGGCGGCGAGGAACGCGCAGGCACAGGCGACGGAGTGGACCGCGAGCGGCCGCGTCGCCCCCGTCGCCTTCACGTAGGCGCCCCAGTTGAAGCCGAGGTGCCCGAGCGCCGCGCTGACCCCGAAGGCCTGCAGCAGGCCGACGGCGCCCTGCCAGCGCTCGCCGAGCACCCACGTCACGAGGGGCTGCGCGAACAGCGCGACGCCGAGGCCGCACGGCAGCGCCCACATCAGCGCCAGGCGATTGGACTTCACGAAGCTCTCGAAGAGCACCTCCGTGCGGTCGGCGACGGAGCAGACGGCGGGGTAGAGCGTCTCCGACACGATGTCGTCGACCCGGTTGGAGAACGCGCTGATCTGGCTGGCCAGCGTGATCGCGCCGACCCCCGCGAGCCCGAGCGCCGCCTGCCCGGCCAGCACCGACCCTTGCGCGATGACGATCCCGCCCACGCCGGCGACGAGCAGCGGCGCGGAGAACGCGACGTAGGCCCGCGCCGTACCGCGGTCGTAGCGCAGGCGCAGCGGGTACGGGCTCGTCCGCACGGCGACCAGGGCGCTCGCCCAGGCGCCCGCGAGCGCGGCGCCGACCCACGCCCAGTACCCCGCGCCCGCGGCGGCGAGCGCGACGGCCACCGCGAACGACACCAGCGGGTCGACGGCCTGCAGGCGCCGCTGGCGGACGAACTGCATGCGGCGGTAGAGCACCCACAGCGGGACCTGCAGCGTCACGGCCGGCAGCAGCCCGAGCAGCGCGATCCCCGGCAGCACGATGCGCGGTTCGTGGTAGACGACCGCCATCACCGGGATCGCCACGGCCAGCAGCACCCCGAGCGCGAGGTTGAACAGCGCCTCCAGCGTGAACGCCTTCTGGAACGCGAGCTCCTGGTCGGCCTCGTCCTGCTGGACGTAGCGGTCGTCGATCCCGACCTGCTTGAGCCAGCCGAGCGTTCCCAGCGAGATGATCAGGATCCCCCAGACGCCGTAGTCCTCCGGGGTCATCAGGCCCGCCAGGACGAAGCCCTTCACGAGCCCCAGAGCGGACAGCGCGACCACGAACGCGGTGTTCACCATCGCGCCGCGGGCCGCGTGCTGGCGCAGGCTGCGCCCCTCGAGCTCGAAGCGGCCGGCCGCCTGGTCGGCCGCCTGCTCAGGGAGGTCGGCCCCGCGTGTCGGCTCCCGGCGCCTCATGCCGGCCGCCGCGCGAGGGCCAGCAGTGCCGAGCCGCGCCCGCGCCGCTCCTGCACGCGGCGCACGACGTCGCCGGCGGCACGGGCGACGGGGGCGGCCGGACGCCCCGGGCCGCGCCCCGCCGAGAGCCGCTGCAGGCCGGCGGTCCAGCCCGGGTGGGCGAGCGCCGCCGCGAGCTCCTCGGCCTCGACGTCCGAGGCGAGGTAGGTCGGGGTGTGGACCGCGACAGGCTCGAGCCCGGCGGTCCGCAGCGCCACGCGGACCGTCTCCGGCGTGTAGTGGGCGAGGTGCTCCAGCGGGCGCAGGTGCGGCCAGCGCGCCCCGAAGCGTCGCCGGATCGCCGACGCCCAGTTCGGGGTCTCCACCACGACAACGCCTCCGGGCCGCACGCGCGCGGCGAGCTCGCCGAGGAAGGCGGCGGCGTCGGGCATGTGCTCGAGCACGTGGAAGGCCGACACGACGTCCCAGCCCCCGCCGGGGTCCGGCTCCGCGGTCGCGAGCGTGCCCGTGCGGACGTCGAGGCCGCGGGCGCGCGCCGCCTGTGCGGCGTCGGCGATCGGCTCGACCCCCACCACCCGCCATCCCGCCGCGGCGGCGCGCGCCGCGAACTCGCCGGAGCCGCAGCCCACGTCCAGCAGCGAGCCCGTGCCGCCGAGCACGGCGCGGATCGTCCGCTCCCGGCGGTCACCGATCTCCCGCAGGAAGGCCTGGAAGCGCGGGTGGCTGACGTCGATCCCGAAGTCCCCGGTGCCACCCGACAGGTACCCCGGGGCGAACACGGCCTCCGGATCCGCGTACGCCGGGGCCCGCACGCAGTGGCACGTCGTGCAGCGCCTCAGCTCCACACCCGGACCGAGCGCGAACGCCTCCGCGGCGGGCGACCCGCAGGCCGGGCAGGCGTCGAGCGCGATCGGGGCCGCAGCGCTCACGCCCCGCCGCCGTCCCGGCCGGCGCCCGCACCTGCTTCTGCCCGGGATTCACCCCGGGTTTCCGGGGTCGAGCCCGGGCAGAAGCGCTCCGGGCCCTCCTCCGCCGCCCGCGCGAGCGTGGCGTGCCAGCCCGCGGCGGTCGCCGCCCACGTCATGCCGCCCGCCCGCTCCCGGCCGGCGCGCGACAGCGCCGCGGCGCGCACCGGGTCCGTGAGGACCGCCCGCAGCGCGGCGGCGACCACCGGTGCCTCGGGCACGCAGACCACCCCGGCGTCGCCGACGACCTCGGGCAGCGCACCGCGGTCGGAGACCACCACCGGGCAGCCGCAGGCCATCGCCTCGAGCACGGGCAGGCCGAAGCCTTCGCCGAGGCTCGGAAGGCACAGCACGGCCGCGGCGGCCATGAGCCGGCCGAGCGCGCGATCCGGCAGCCGGTGCGCACCCGCCCCCGGCATCGTGTGGAGCGCTGCCACCGGCACGCCTGAGTCCAGCGGCGCCACGGCCGCGGCGAGCGCGGTGGCGGCGTCGGGGCGGTGCGAGGGCGTGGCGACCACGGCGAAGGCGATCCCCAGGTCGGCGAGCGAGGCGACGGCCTCGCGCAGCACGCCCACCTGCTTCTTGGGGTGCGCTGCGCCGCAGAAGAGCACGAACGGCCGCCCGAGCGCGCCGGCCTCGTCCGCGATGCGGCGTCCCAGGGCGGGATCGGCCGCGCGGGGGAGCCGCGGGTCGTGGCCGTAGGGGACGACGTCGCAGCCGGCGGGGGCGATCCCGGTCAGCTCGACGAGCTCGGCGACGCCGGCGCGGGAGGGCAGGAGCAGACGCGAGGCGTCGGCCGCGGCGGCGCGGGTGACCCCGTCGATCCAACCGAGCTCCTCCTCGGTGAGCACCGCGCGGAAGTCCCCGCGCACCCACGAAGCCTCGTGCAGCACCCGGACCAGCGGCGCTCCCGCCGCGGCGGGAGCGGGCTCGTGCGCGGCCAGCCACACGTCCGGCCGCCGCACCGGACGCTCGCCCGGGCGGACCACGTCGAGCCGGACCCGGCGGCGCAACTGCGCGAGCGCGCCCTGCCACACGCGGCCGTGACCGCCCGAGCCGTACACCGCGGGCGCCGCGACGGCGACGCGCAGCGCGCCTCGGCGCCGGGGGTCGAGGACTCCGCCCATGTCGCGCAGCGTACGCCCAGCTCGTCGCGGACCGGTGCCGGGAAGCGGTTGCCCGGAGGTCCGGGCGGGCATCGGCAGCCCAGCCCCGCGCAGCCCCATAGGATCCCCGTTCCCCCCATCCAGGAGAAGACGTTGAGCACGGACCAGCAGGACGGCGGCGCCGCCGAGACCCTCTCCGTCACCGACAACCGGACAGGCCAGTCCTACGAGGTGCCGCTCACGGACGGCACCGTGCGCGCGAGGGACTTCCGCCAGATGAAGGTCTCCGAGGACGACTTCGGCCTCATGACCTACGACCCGGCGTTCACCAACACCGCGT
>JBBQZE010000008.1:0-29701 GCA_038207985.1 Solirubrobacterales bacterium | reverse complement strand
GACACGACCGGCCTGGAGGTCGACGCCGTCGTCGCCCGCATCGTGGAGCTTGCGCGGTGAAGGTCGCGGTCGTCGGCTACCCCAACGTCGGCAAGAGCTCGCTGGTCAACCGGCTGACCCAGACCCGCGAGGCCGTCGTGCACGAGCGCGCCGGGATCACCCGGGACCGCAAGGAGATCGCCTGCGAGTGGAACGGGCGGCGCTTCACCCTGATCGACACGGGCGGCATGGACTTCCTCGACGCCGACCCGATCTCCGGCTCGATCCGGGAGCAGGCCCAGGCGGCGATCAACGACGCCCAGGCGATCGTGCTCGTCGTCGACGCCCAGGCCGGGACGCGGCCGGGCGACGAGGAGATGGCCGACTTGCTGCGCCGCTCGAGCCTCCCGAAGCTGGTCGCGGCCAACAAGGTCGACTCCGTCGGCAGCACGTCGCTGGTCCACGACTTCCACCGCCTCGGCCTCGGCGAGCCCATCGCGGTCAGTGCCGCCCAGGGCCTCGGTACGGGCGACCTGCTCGACGCCATCGTGAAGCTCCTGCCCGAGGACGACGCGGAGCCGGAGGAGGACGTCATCCGGATCGCCGTCGTCGGGCGTCCGAACGTCGGCAAGTCGACGATGGTCAACCGCTGGCTGGGCGAGGAGCGGGTGATCGTCTCCGACGTGGCCGGCACCACCCGCGACGCCATCGACCTGCCGCTCGAGGTCGACGGCCGCAAGCTCGTGATCGTCGACACCGCGGGCATGCGGCGTCAGGCCAAGGTGCAGGAGTCCGTCGAGTACTTCACGACGCTGCGCACCCAGCGCGCGGTCGAGCGGGCCGACGTTGCGCTGGTCGTCTGCGACGCCAAGGACGGCATCACCGCGCAGGACATGCGCATGGCCGAGCTGGCGATGAAGGAGAGCTGCGCGACCGCGCTCGTGCTCAACAAGTGGGACGAGCACCCGCTCTCCGAGGAGGACCTCAAGCACGAGCGCGCCCACGCGCAGAACAAGCTGCGCCTGCGCCCGAAGGTGCTCACCGCCAGCGCGCTCACAGGCCGCCAGGTCTCGCGCATCCTCGAGGAGGCGATCGTGCTCGGGGACAAGATGAGCGGGCGTATCCCGACGCCGCAGCTGAACAAGTTCCTCTCGGAGACCACGCAGACCCGCCAGCCGCCCGCCAAGCAGGGGCATCGCCTGAAGCTGATCTACATGGCGCAGATCGGCGAGCGCCCGCCGCGCTTTGCCATCCAGGTCAACTCGCGCAGCCGCGTAACACGGGACTACGCGTACTTCATCGAGAACCGGCTACGGGCCCGCTATGGCATGGACGGTGTCCCGCTCGTCATCGACTTCAACGAACGAACGCAACGCCGCAGTGAGCGGACCTAGCCGCGCCGGAGCGGCCCTGGCGGCGCTCCGGGGGCTCCCGCCCAGGGTCCTCGTGGTCCTCGCCGCCGCCCTGGTGGTGCTGGTGGTCCTGCTGGTGCTCCTTCTGCGCGGGGGCGCGGGAACGAGCGGCCCGCCGGCCGACGCGGCCGCGCGCCTGGTGCCCGCCGACGCGCTCGTCTACGTCCACCTCTCGACGGACGGCGACCGCAAGGGCACCAAGGACGCGCTGCGCATGGCCCGCGCGTTCCCGGGCTACGGCGCGGCGCAGAAGCGGCTCGTCGGGCTGCTCTCGGCGCCGCAGTGCGGCGTGCGCCTCGACGCGGTGCAGGGCAAGGAGATCGCGCTCGCGCTGGTCGACGCCGGGGGCGGGAGCGCGGGCTCGCTCGTCCTGGTCGACACCGGCAAGGATCAGTCGAAGACCGCCCTGCGCACGTGTGGCACCGTGCAGGTCGTCGGGATCGGGACGTTCCTCGTGATCGGCCAGCCCCAGAGCCTGTCGCTGGCGCAGGGGCTCGCGCAGGGCCGCGGGCGGTCGCTGGCCACCGACGCGCTCTACCGCCAGGAGTCGACGGGGCTCGAGGCCGGCCGCGTGCTCGACGGATGGGTCACCGCCGCGGGCGTGCGCCGCCTGCTCGCGCCGCAGGGCGGCCTGCTGGGCGCGGCGGGGACCCTGCTCGACCAGCCCGGCCTACGCGGTTCGGCCTTTGCGGTGACCGCGGTGAAGGGCGGCGCGCGGTTGACGGTGCGCTCGCTGCTGGACGGTCGCAGCAGCGGGCGGACGTTCAAGGCGTTCACGCCGTCGCTGGGGCGTGAGGTGCCCGGCGACGCCGTCGCCTACCTCGGGCTCTCGGGGCTCTCGGCCGCGACGACCCGGCTGCTGTCCGCCTCGGGGGTGGGGAGCGTGGGCGCCTTCGGCCCACTCCTGGCGCGGGCGCGGACCGAGCTCTCCAAGCAGTCGGGCGGTCGGCTCGACGGCGACCTGCTGTCCCTGTTCCGCCAGGAGGTCGCCGTGACGATCACCCCGGCGGTTCCCGCGCCGACGCTCTCGCTGATCGCCCGTGCGAAGGACCCGGCGGCCACGGCCGGGACGCTGCGGCGCCTGCAGGCTCCGCTCGCCCGCGTGCTCGGGACGCCGGGACAGCCCGTGCCGACGTGGAAGGCGGTCGGCGGCGCCTTCCAGCTCAACCCCGCGCCCGGCATCGAGCTCGACTACGCCGTGGTGGGCGACAAGCTCGTCCTGTCGACCAAGCTGGCCGGCATCGACGCGGCCCGCAAGCTGCAAGGACGGCTGACCGACAGCGCGGCGTACAAGGCGGCCCTGGGGGAGAAACCGGGCAAACCCGTCACGTCGCTAGTGTTCCTCGACTTCAGCCAGCTGCTGCGGCTGGGCGAGCAGACGGGCCTCAACGACTCGCAGACGTACCTGGCGGCGAAGGACGACCTCCAGCGCGTCCGTGCGATCGGGGCGCGCTCGTCCAGCGACGGCACCCAATCCACCGCGGAGCTCTTGATCACCATCCCATGACGCCCCTCAACGACAACGAGTACCTCTTCACGTCCGAGTCCGTGACGGAGGGGCACCCGGACAAGATCGCCGACCAGATCTCCGACACGATCCTCGACGCGATCCTCGCCGAGGACCCCTACGGCCGCGTCGCCTGCGAGACGCTCGTCAACACCGGCCTGGTCGTCGTCTCGGGCGAGATCACGACCACGACCTACGTCGACATCCCGGCGCTGGTGCGGGCCAAGATCATCGAGATCGGCTACGACCGCGGTGAGCTCGGCTTCGACGGCGACGCCGTCGCGGTGATGTCGGCCATCGACAAGCAGTCGCCCGACATCGCGCAGGGCGTCGACACGGCGCAGGAGGTCCGCGAGCGTGGCGACTCGGACTCCGTGAACGTCGCGGGCGCGGGCGACCAGGGCATGATGTTCGGCTACGCGTCCGACGAGACGCCCGAGCTCATGCCGCTGCCGATCTCGCTGGCGCATCGTCTCGCCGCCCGTCTCGCCGCGGTGCGCAAGGACGGGACGCTGCCCTACCTGCGTCCCGACGGCAAGACGCAGGTGACCGTCAAGTACGTCGACGGGCGCCCCGTCTCGGTCGAGAAGGTCCTGATCTCCACGCAGCACGGCCCGGAGGCCGAGCAGGCCCAGATCCGCGAGGACCTGTGGGAGCACGTCGTGGTCCCGACGATCCCGGCCGAGCTCTACGACGCCGCGAAGCTCAAGACCGTCGAGGACTACCTGGTCAACCCCACCGGCATCTTCATCATCGGCGGCCCCGTCGGCGACTGCGGCCTGACCGGCCGCAAGATCATCGTCGACACCTACGGCGGCATGGCCCGTCACGGCGGCGGCGCGTTCTCCGGCAAGGACCCGTCGAAGGTCGACCGCTCCGCCGCCTACGCGGCGCGCTGGGTGGCCAAGAACATCGTCGCGGCCGGCCTGGCCGAGCGCTGCGAGGTGCAGGTCGCCTACGCGATCGGCGTCGCGCACCCGGTCTCGGTGATGGTCGAGACGTTCGGTACCGAGAAGATCGGCCGCGGTCGCATCGCCGAGCTCGTCAGTGAGCACTTCGACCTGCGTCCGGGCGCCTTCCGCGAGGAGCTGCAGCTCCACCGCCCGATCTACGCCAAGACGGCCGCCTACGGCCACTTCGGCCGCGAGCTCCCCGAGTTCACCTGGGAGCAGACGACGAAGGCCGACGCGCTCCGCGAGGCCGCAGGCCTCGGCGCCGCGGCGGTCTGAGCGCCGCCTGGGCACGAACTGACCCGTGTTGACGTCGCCCCTGCGACAACAACACGGGTCAGAACGGTGCAGCGGCTGGTCAGTGCGCTCGGGCGGGGTGGTGACGGGGGCGGCGCCTAGAGTGGGGTGCCTTGCCCGGGGTCGTCAAGGTCGAGCCGATCACAACGGCCCGCGTCCTGCGCGGGCCGTTCGACTACATCGCCCCGGAGGGCGCCGCGGTCGGGATGCGGCTCGTAGTGCCCTTCGGCCGCAGGGACGTTCCGGGGATCGTCACGGGGCTGGCACCGGACTCGGAGCACGAGCTCGTCGCGCCGCGGCGGGTCCTCGACCCACCGCTGCCGCGCGAGCTCGTCGAGCTCGCCTTCTGGCTGGCCGACGAGTACTGCTCGACCCCCGCGCGCGCCCTCGCGCTCCTCGCGCCGCACCCCGCCGCCCGCGCCAAGACGGCGCTCTGGGCCGAGGCGACCGGCGTCGAGTCGTCGGTCTCCCACCCTGACGGTGGCGAATCGACCACTCGACGCAGCGCGCCGGCGCTGAGCGAGGCGCAGCAGGCGTTGCTCGAGACGCTGCCGCGCTTCTGCGGCGCCGACACCGCCGCGCTGCGGCGCCTGGAGAAGCGCGGGCTCGTGGAGGTGTCCGCGCGCGTCGTGCGGCGGGCACCCGTCCACGTCGCGGTCGGCGCGGAGCGTCCGCCGCCCGCGCTCACCGCCGACCAGGCCGCCGCGGTGGCGGCGGTCGGCGCCGCGGCGCCGGGGGAGGGTCTGCTGCTGCACGGCGTCACCGGGTCGGGGAAGACGGAGGTCTACCTCCGCGCGGCGGCCGACACGCTGGCCCGCGGGCGCTCCGTCGTCGTCCTCGTGCCGGAGATCGGGCTCACGCCGCAGATCGTCGGCCGCCTCGCCGCCCGCTTCGGCGACACCGTGGCCGTCCTGCACTCGCGCCTGGGGCAGGGGGAGCGCCACGACGAGTGGCTGCGCCTCCAGCGCGGTGAGGCGCGCATCTGCGTCGGGCCGCGCTCCGCGGTCTTCGCACCCCTCACGGACCTCGGCCTCATCGTCGTCGACGAGGAGCACGACGCCTCCTACAAGCACGAGGGCGACCCCCGCTACGACGCCCGCGACGTCGCCGCCTTCCGCGCGCGCCAGTCCGGCGCCGTGCTCGTCGCCGGCAGCGCGACCCCGCGCCCGGAGTCCTTCCTGCGCCTGCGCCGCATCCGCCTGCCCGAGCGCGTCGACGGCCAGCGACTCCCGCCCGTCGAGGTCGTGGACATGCGCCGCGCGCCGCGGGCGCTGCATCCCCGCGTCCACGAGGCGCTCGCCGGTGCGCGTAAGGCGATTGTCCTGCTGAACCGGCGCGGCTGGTCGAACTTCTTGACCTGCCGCACCTGCGGCCGCGCGTGGGAGTGCCCGAACTGCGACGTCACGCTCGTCCTCCACCGCGCCCGGGCGGAGGTCACCTGCCATCACTGCGGCCACCGCGAGCCCGTCCCGTCGAGCTGCCCGGACTGCGGCAGCACGTCGGTCGCGCGGCACGGCACGGGGACCGAGCGCCTGGCCGACGACCTGCTCAACAGCTTGCCCACGGGGACCCCGGTCTTCCGCCTGGACGCCGACATCACCCACGCCGCGGAGGTCCTGCGGGCGTTCGGCGCCGCGCCCCGCGGGATCCTCGTGGGGACGCAGATGGTCGCCAAGGGCCACGACTTCCCGGACGTCGACCTCGCGGTCGTCGTCGACGCGGACGCCACGCTGCGCTTCCCGGACTTCCGGGCCGAGGAGCGCACCTTCGCGCTGGTGGCGCAGCTCGCGGGGCGCGCGGGCCGCTCGGCCGCCGGCGGCCGCGTGCTGGTCCAGACGCTCGATCCGGGCGCCGAGGCCATCCGGCGTGCCGCGGCGCACGACGCCGACGGGTTCCTGGCGGGCGAGCTGGCCCGGCGCGAGGCGCTGCGCTACCCGCCGTACTCCACCCTCATCCGGGTCGTCTGCTCCGCCGAGGAGGTCGCGCCCGCCCATGCGGCCGCCCAGGCGGTCAAGGAGCGCTTCGGCACCCAGCCCGCGCTGGGCCCGGCGGCGCTCTTCCGCTTGCGCGGCCGCGAGCGCGCGCAGCTCGTGGTCAAGGCCACCGACCGCGCCGCGGCGGTCGCCGTGGTCCGCGACGCGGTCGAGGCCGTGAGCGCCGCCAAGGCGCATCGCGGCGTGGCCTTCTCCGTGGACGTCGACCCTCAATGAGCCCGAGGGCACGGCTAGGCTCCAAGGCTGCATGACCGACCAGGCAGAGGCCACCGAGGCACCCGCGGACACCCCCGCGGTCAACATCGAGGGGGAGGCGCCGACCCCCCGCGCGCTCCCGCCCGAGGTGGTCGCGCGCCGCGACGCCGCCCTGTCCCACGTCCGTCGCTTCGGGGACCCCGTTCTGAAGACGAAGGCGCTGCAGGTGGAGCGCTTCGACGACGAGCTGCGCCGCGAGGTGCACCGGATGGGCCGGCTCATGGACGACGCGCTCGGGATCGGCCTCGCCGCGCCGCAGGTCGGCACCTCTCACCGCGTGCTGGTCTACCGGGTGGTGCAGGGCGGTCCGCTCGGCGTGCTGGTCAACCCGCGCGTGGAGTGGTCCTCGAAGGAGGACGAGTGGATGGAGGAGGGCTGCCTCAGCCTCCCGGCGGTCCACGTGGACGTCGAGCGCCCGATCCACGTCCGCGTCCAGGCCCAGGACGAGCAGGGCGACGCGATCATGGTCGAGGCGTCCGGCCTCGAGGCCCGCGTCATCCAGCACGAGATCGACCACCTCGACGGCGTGCTGATCCTCGACCGCACGCCGCGCAGCCAGCGCAAGGAAGCCATGCGCGCGCTGCGCGAGGCGCTGGCCGAGGCGTGAGCCCGCCCTGCGCGACCTGAACCGGCCGTCCGCATGAAGGTCGCCTACCTCGGCACGAGCGCCTTCGCGGCCGGCATCCTCACACGCCTCGCCTCCAGCACCCACGAGCCGGTGCTCGTCGTGACCCGGCCCGACCGGCCGGCCGGCCGAGGCCGCAAGGTGCAGTCCCCGCCGGTCGCGGACACCGCGCGCGAGCTCGGGCTCGACCTCGACCAGCCCGAGTCGGTCAACGCGCCCGAGGCCCACGCCCGTCTTGCCGCCGCCGCGCCGGACGTCGTGGTCGTCTGCGCGTTCGGGGCGCTCGTCAAGGAGCCGCTCCTCTCCGACCACCCGATCCTGAACGTCCACCCGTCGCTCCTGCCGCGCTGGCGCGGCGCCGCGCCCGTCGAGCGCGCGATCATGGCCGGCGACGCCGCGACCGGCGTCTGCATCATGCGGCTCACCGCCGGGCTGGACTCGGGACCCGTCTGCCTGCGCGGCACCGAGCCGATCGCCGCGGACGACACCTACGGCACCCTGGCGCCCCGCCTGGAACAGCTCGGCGCGGACCTCCTGCTCGAAGCGCTGGACCTCGGCCCCGATGGCTGGCGCTGGGAGGAGCAGCCCGAGGAGGGGCTGACCTACGCCGAGAAGGTCGGGCCCGGCGACCGCACGCTCGACCCGAGCGCGCCGGCCGCCGAGCAGGAGCGCATCGTCCGCGCGCTGCACCCGCACGTCGGCGCCCGCCTCGAGCTCGAGGACGGCTCGTTCCTCGGCGTCCACCGCGCACGGGTGGGGGAGGACGGGACGCTCGAGCCGCTGGAGGTCCAGCCGCCCGGCGGCCGTCCCATGCCCTACCCGGACTACCTGCGTGGCCGCTGAGGTCGCCGTCAGCCCTGCGCGCGTCGCGGCCTTCGCCGTGGTGCGCCGCGTCTTCGAGGCCGGCGCGTACGCCGACCGGGCGCTGCGCAAGGAGCTCGAGCGCCTCGAGGACCCGCGCGACCGCGCGCTGGCCAAGCGCCTCGCGTTCGGGACCGTGCAGCGCAAGGGCACGCTGGACTGGGTCGTCGGCCGGATGACGAAGGGCCACCTCGAGCACCAGGTCCGCGCGGCGCTCTGGCTCGGCCTCTACGAGCTGCTGTTCTCCGACGCCGGCGGCCAGCACGCGGCCGTGTCGGCCGCCGTGGAGCTCGCCAAGCCGAGCGCGGGCCACACCGTCGTCAACGCCGTACTCCGGCGCGTCGCCCGCGACGGGTTCGAGCTGCCCGACGACGTCCACCCCGCGGGCGCCGCGGTGCGCCACTCCCACCCGGAGTGGGTCGTGCGGCTGTGGTGGGGGATGCTCGGCGCCGAGGAGACCCGCGCGCTGCTGGCCGCCGACAACGAGCCCGCTGAGTCCGTCCTGCGCGTCAACACCCTGGTCGGCGTGGACGCGGCGGAGCTGCCTCCGGGTCGCCGCGAGCACGACGCCCTCGTGCTCGACGGCCCCTGGGACGTCGCGGGCTCGAAGCTCTTCGCGCGCGGCGCCGTGACCCCGCAGTCCCGCGCGGCGCAGCAGGTCGCCCGCTGGGTCGACCCGCAGCCCGGGGAGCGCGTCCTGGACCTGTGCGCCGCCCCGGGCGGCAAGACGACCCATCTCGCGGCGCTGATGGCCGGTGAGGGCGAGGTCGTCGCGGTCGAGCGCCACGCGGGGCGCGCCGCGGAGCTCGAGCGGACCGCCGAGCGGATGCACGCGCGCAACGTGCGCGTGGTCCACGGCGACGGCGCGCTGCTCGGCCCGGACGACCTCGGCGGCCGCTTCGACCGGGCGCTCGTCGACCCGCCCTGCTCCGGCCTCGGGACGCTGCGCTCGCACCCCGACCTGCGCTGGCGCATGACCCCCGCGACCGTCGAGCGGCTGGTCGCCGAGCAGGACGCGCTGGTCGCGGCGGCCCGCGCCGCGCTGCGCCCGGGGGGCACGCTCGTCTATTCCACCTGCACGATCAACCCGGCCGAGGAGCGGGTCCGCGGCGAGGAGCGGGAGCAGACGCTGCCGCACCGTGACGGCACGGACGGGTTCTACACTGCCCGCGAGTGCATGCCGACGTGAACCTGGGACCGGTATGCCCGGCGTGCCGAGAGCCCTGGCTGCGCCCGTCGTCGCTTCCCGGCCGCTACCGCTGCGTCAACTGCCTGCACCGCTTCGAGCTGCGCTCGGTCTGCCCCGACTGCGGAGAGCACGGCACCATCGTGCGGATGTCCTCGAGTCTGGTGATGGACTGCAACCACTGCGGCGGCTCGCTGCTCGCGGAGAGCTGACCGGGCGCCCACGCGGTAGAACTGCGGGGTGCCCCACGCGCCCCGCATCGCCCCGAGCATCCTGTCCGCCGACTTCGGCCGGCTGCGCGAGCAGGTCGAGCTGGTGGTCGCCGCCGGGGCGACCGTCGTGCACGTCGACGTCATGGACGGCCACTTCGTGCCGCCGCTGAGCATGGGCCCGCAGGTCGTAACCGCCCTGCGCGACGTCGGCGCCGAGCTCGACGTCCACCTCATGGTGGAGCGCCCGGAGCGCCATGTCGCCGCCTTCGCCGACGCGGGGGCCCACCAGATCACCGTGCACGCCGAGGCTACGCCGCACGTCCATTACGCGCTGCAGGCCATCCGCGACGCGGGCTGTCGCGCCGGGCTGGCCCTGAACCCGGGGACCCCGGTCGGGGCGGTCGACGGGGTCGAGCTCGACACCGTGCTGGTGATGACGGTGAACCCGGGCTGGGGAGGCCAGGCGTTCATCCCCGCCTCACTGGAGCGCATCCGCCGGGTGCGCGAGCTCGTCGGGGACGAGGTCGAGCTGGAGGTCGACGGCGGGATCGACACGCGCACCGCGGGACCGTGCGCCGAGGCGGGCGCCACGCTCTTCGTGGCGGGCTCGGCGGTCTTCGGGGCCGCGGACCCCGCCGCCGCCTACACGGCGATCGCCGCCGCCGCCGGGGCCTGAGCCCGCCCCGGGGGCCGTCGCGGGTCGACTAGGGGAAGTCCTTCGTCCCGGCTGGGCTCCCGTCCCTAGCCTACGAGTGAGTGCTCCACACCAGCGTCCACCACGACGGGGTCGCCGACCGCGTCGCGATCGAGGAGCCGCTGGAGATCCGGGTGGGCGAGAGCGCGCTCGCGGTCACGATGCGCACCCCGGGCCACGACGAGGAGCTCGCGGTCGGCTTCCTGGTCAGCGAGGGTCTGGTCGCGCCGGGGCCCGTGCTGACGGGGCCGACCGACGACCTGGCGACGAACGTCGTCGTCGTCGACGCACCGCTGCTGCGCACCCCCGACACCCGCCGCTTCTACGCCACCTCGTCGTGCGGCATCTGCGGCAAGGGCGCCCTCGAGGAGGTCGCCGTCATGGCTGCGCCGCTGCCCGCGCCGGACACCGGCCCGCGGATCGCTCGCGGCGTGCTCGCGGCGCTCCCCGACCGTCTGGTCCAGCCCGGCTTCGAGGCCACGGGTGGCCTCCACGCCACGGGCCTCTTCACGCCGGACGGCGAGGCCCTGCTCGTGCGCGAGGACGTCGGTCGCCACAACGCGATGGACAAGATCATCGGCCGCCGGGCCCTGGACGGCCTCCTGCCGCTGCACGGGCTCGTCCTCTGCGTCTCCGGCCGGCTCTCGTTCGAACTCGTGCAGAAGGCGGTCGTGGCGGGCGCCCCGGTGCTCGTCGGAGCGGGCGCGCCGACGTCGCTGGCGGTCGCGGTGGCCGCCGAGCGAGGGCTGACCCTCGCGGGCTTCGCGCGACGGGGCAGCGTGAACGTCTACACCGCGCCGGAGCGCGTGGCGTGACGGCGGAGCCGCCGCCGGGCTGGCTCGACGTCCGCACCACGGACTACCACACCGCCGGCGAGCCGTTCCGGATCGTCACCGCGGGCGTACCGGCGATCCCCGGCGCGACGGTCGCCGACAGGCGCGAGGCCGCCCAGCGGACGGAGGCCGTCGACGTGGTGCGGCGCCTGCTCTGCCACGAGCCGCGCGGGCACGCCGATATGTACGGCGGCTTCCTGGTCGAGCCCGACGACGCCGGCGCGTCGCTCGGGGTGCTCTTCTGGCACAAGGACGGCTACTCGACCGCCTGCGGTCACGGCACGATCGCGCTCGGGGCCTGGGCGGTGGAGTCCGGCCGCGTCGCTGCGGTGCCGGACGGCATCACGGACGTGGTCGTCGACGTCCCCTCCGGCCGTGTGACAGCCCGCGTGCGGTGCGCCGGCGGCGCGGTGGCGGCCGTGACGTTCGCCAACGTGCCGGCCTGGGTGCTCGTCCGCCGGGTCGAGGTGGCGACGCGACGAGGCACTCTGACCGTCGACGTCGCCTGGGGCGGCGCGTTCTACGCGAGCCTGCCCGCCGCCGCGGCCGGCCTCGCGGTGCACCCGGCCGACTACGGCGCGCTCATCGCCCTGGGCCGCGAGGTCCGGAACGCGCTGAACGCCGCCGGGGTGGCCGAGCACCCCACCGACCCGCGGCTGTCGGGGGTCTACGGGACGATCCTCCACGACGAGCTCGGCGACGACGCGCGCGGCCCGCGCCAGCGCAACGTGACGGTCTTCGCCGACGGTGAGGTCGACCGCTCTCCGTGCGGTTCCGGGAGCTCGGCCCGGGCGGCGCTGCTGGCCGCGGACGGGCGCCTGGGTCCGGCGCAGGTCCTGCGCCACGAGTCGATCGTCGGCACCACGTTCCTCGTGCGCGCGGACGCGGCGGCCCCGGAGCACGGCCGCCCGGCCTGGGCCACCGAGGTCGAGGGGACGGCGCACCGGACCGGCGAGCACCGCTTCCTCCTGGACCCGCGCGACCCGGTCGGCACCGGCTTCGTGCTGCGGTGAGGCGGCCGCCCGGGTGAGCGCCTTGGTGGTCCTCGACGCGGCTGCCGTGCGCGCCGCGCTGTCGCCGCGTGTCGCGGCCGACGCGCTCGAGGCCGCGCTGCGCGGCGGGCTCGACGCCGACGCCGACCCGCCCCGCACCAGCCTCGCGGCCGCGGCCGGGGAGGTGCTCGTGATGGCCTCGGCCGCGAGCGGGGTCGTCGGCGTGAAGCTCGCGAGCATCGCCCCGGGCAACCCCGCCCGCGGGCTGCCCCGGATCCAGGGCACCTACGTCCTCTTCGACGCCGTGACGCTCGCGCCGGCCGCGCTGTTGGACGCGGCGGCCCTCACCGAGGTCCGCACGGCTGCCGTCAGCATGGTGGCCCTCCGCCACGCCGGGGTGCCCGCCGCCCCCCGGCTGCTGGTCTTCGGGACCGGGCCGCAGGCCGCCGCGCACGTGGCCGCGGTGTGCGCGGAGCACGAGCCGGCCCGCGTCGACGTGGCGGGCCGCAGCGCGGAGCGCACGGCGGCCCTCGCGGCCGTGCTGCGGGGCACCGGCGTGCCGGCTGCGGCCGTTGTCGGCGCGGGGGCGCTGCGGCGGGCGGTGCGGGACGCGGACGTCATCTGCTGCTGCACGACTGCGCGGGAGCCGCTCCTCGACGACGGCGACGTGGCCGCGGGCGCCACGATCGTCGCGGTCGGCTCGCACGAGCCGGGCGCCCGCGAGCTGCCCGCGGCGCTGCTCGCGCGGTCGCTCGTGGTCGTCGAGACGCCGCGGGTCGCGCTGCGAGAGGCGGGCGACGTCGTCCTGGCGCTGGCCGAGGGCGCGCTGGCGCCCAAAGCGCTCGTGCCGCTCGCGGCGCTCGTCCGCGGCGAGGAGGCCCGCGATCTGGCGCGCCCGCTCGTCTTCAAGTCCGTGGGAATGGCCTGGCAGGACGCGGTCCTCGCCGCGGCCGCGCTGCGACGGGCACCGAGCTGCCCCTGAGCGCCGCGGCGTTGCCGGCGGCCCCCCAGAGCGAGGCGGTGTGTGCTCAAAGCGGTGTCATGGAACGATTCGAGCACACACCACCCAACAAGGCGCCGCCGCGGTAGAGCACCCAGAGGGCCAGGGCGAGGCCCGAGGTCGCGCCCAGGTAGCCCACCTCGGCCCGGGTGAGCGCGTCGTGGATCGGCTTCAGGACCATCCACACCGCGAACACGGCCGCCGCCGTGAGCCACAGCGCCGACGCGGCGGTCGCCCGGCCGCGGGCCAGGGCGGCCTGGTTGAGCGTGCCCGCGGCGAGATGCGCGCCCATGCCGAGCGCGACGGCGGCCAGCCCGAGCCCGGAGTAGCCGGGCTGGTCGAGCAGGAGGCGCAGCGCGAAGGGGCCGAGGACGAGCAGGCCGAGCGCGACGGCGACCGCGAACGCGGCGACCGCCAGCAGCGTGGTCCGGATCGCCTTCGCGAAGGCCTCGCCGCCCTCCGTCGCCTCGAGCCCCGCGAGGTGCGGCAGCAGCGAGGTCTGCACCGACTGGAAGAGCTGGAGCGGGACCCGGGTGATCAGGAACGCGTTGAAGACGACCCCGGCGGCGTCGCCTGCGGGCACGAGGAGCACCGCGACGTTCAACAGCGCCTGCTCGGCGAGGCCGATGCCGGCGACCGCGACAGCGAAGCGGCCGTCGTCGGCCGCCGTGGCCGGCGGCGTGGCCGCGGCGGCCGGACCGCTCGCGGTGTGGCGGCGCAGGGCGAACGGCACGACCGCGAGGGAGGCGAGCGGCGCGGCGAGGATTCCGAGGCCGACCCAGGTCTGCCCCGACGCGATCCCGGCGATGGCCGCGAGGGGGAAGCACACCCGGGCGAGCGACTCGAAGAACACGAGGCCGCCGTAGAGCCCGAACCAGCCGTGGCCCGCGCAGTAGCCCCGGGCGAAGTAGGAGGCCGCGTAGGCCAGCGCGCTGCCGACGAGGACCCAGAACAGCGCAGAGCCGCCGAGCGCGTGCTCCAGCGTGCCGCGCAGCGCGAACGCCCCGGCGAGGAACAGCACGGCGAACGCCGCCTGGATGCTGACGGGTCCGCGCAGCGGGTGGCCGCCGTGCAGCCCGCGGGCGCGCCGGTCGGCGATCGTGCGCGACAGCAGCTGCTCCACCGGGCGGTAGATCACCGAGATCGTGATGAAGAGGATCGACCACAGCGTCGAGATCCGCCCGTAGTCGCCCTTGGAGAGGTGGTGCGCCGCCAGCGAGAAGTAGGCGAAGGTCACCAGGCCCGTCGTCGCGATGCCGACGCTCAGGACCTTCGCGCCGCGGCCGTAGCCCTCCTTGCCCGCGGGGGCGGGTTCGAGGTCCGGCGCGTCGTCGGCGGCCGTGAGGGTCGGCTCAACGCCCAAGGCGGACGAGCAGCATCGTCCACGGGAACGGCGAGCGCGCCTCGACGACCTCGCCGTGGCGGCCGAGCAGCTCTGCGAAGGAGCGCTTGCTCCAGTGGTTCACGTGGCCCGGGGTGTTCCCGAGCTGCTTGACGTAGGCGCCGCGCGCCACGTTCAGCCCTCGCCACAGCGGTTCCCGCGGCACGGAGACCAGCAGGTGCGAGTGCGCGCAGCGCGCCATCTCGGCCACGGTGTGGGCCGGGTCCGGCACGTGCTCGAGGACCTCGATCGCCGTCGCCATGTCGAACTCGCCGTCGGCGAACGGCAGGTTCTCGGCGTGCATGACCTTGTACTCGAGGTTCGGCGCCTGACGCTCGGCCCAGCCTGCCTGGATCGACGGCTCCTCGAGGTCGATGCCCACGACGCGCGCGGGGGCGATCTGTTGCGCCCACTCGTGGATGAGCACGCCTTCCCCGCAGCCCACGTCGAGCAGCGATGTCGGCGCCGCCTGGGCGAAGAGCTCGGCGAGGGTGCGCTCGAAGCCGCCCATGAGGCGGCGGACGACCGGGTTGGTCGAGCCGTACTTGTCGTACGTGTTGCCGGTGACGACGCCGGTCTCGTCGACGGTGACGGGGGGCGGGGTCACAGCTTGATGGCCTCTCGGTCCTCGGTCGGCTGGGCGGCCTGGGCGCCCGTGGTGGGCTCCTGGCCGGTGGGGGTCTGACCGGGCTCGTAGTGCGACGGCGGGATGCCGAGCTCGAGCTCGATGCGCCTGACCTTCTCGAACGTGCGCTGGGCCATGACGCGCTGGCTGTAGAGCAGGTCGCCGATGATGCCGAGCGTCCCGACGACCACCGCTGCGTTGAAGAGCACGGCGCCGAAGATGAGCGACTGCACGTGCCCGGCGCCCTCGCCGCCGACGTAGGCGACGAAGAAGCGGATGAACGGGATCAGCGACAGGCCGAACAGCGTCAGCGCCATCCCCGAGAACACCTTGAGGGGCTCGTACTGGGTGTAGATCCGGGTGATCGCCACCGCGTTGCGTCGCACGTAGGCGCCCATGGACGGGAACAGCCGCGACTCGCGGGTCTTCTCGTTGGTCCGGATCGGCACGTGCGTCGTGGCGACGAGCAGCTTGCCGGCCTGGATGATCGTCTCGAGTGTGTACGTGTACTTCGAGACGACCGCCATCTGCAGCGCAGCCTCGCGGTTGTACGCGCGGAAGCCGGAGGTGGTGTCGGGCACGTCGGTGCCGGAGGCGGCGCGCACCACGCGGGAGCCGAGCTTCTGCAGGCGCTTCTTCAGCGGCGAGAAGTGCTCGATCGTGTCCGTCTCGCGGTCGCCGACGACCATGTCGGCGCGGCCGGCCACGATCGGCTCGACGCGGGCCGGGATGTCCAGCGCGGAGTACTGGTTGTCCGCGTCCGTGTTGACCACGACGTCGGCGCCCAGCTTCAAGCAGGCGTCCAGCCCGGCCTGGAACCCGGCGGCCAGGCCCTTGTTGTTCGTCAGCTTGACGATGTGGTCGACGCCCTCCTCGCGGGCGACCTCGATCGTGCGGTCCGTCGAACCGTCGTCGATGATCAGCCACTCGACCACGCTGAAGCCCGGGACCTCGCGCGGGAGGTCGCGCAGCGTCGCCGGCAGCTGGTCCTGCTCGTTGAAGCAGGGGATCTGGATGATGAGCTTCATGGCGTGGGGGAGGTCGGGCGCGGAGAGGGCCAAGGTGACCAAGACCCCGGATGGCGCGCCCGGTTACGGCCCCGGGGTGGTGCCGTAGACTGGGACCCATCATCCCAGACGCCTCGTCGCGGCGCCACGCCGTGCCCCCAGGGATGCCCTGAGACCACGCATGGAGACCGCGACGCGCACCAGCCACCGGCCGGGCCCCGACGCCACGTCCAGGGGCACCTCGACCCGCTCAGCTGCCTCCCGCCTCCCGGCCCTCGCGCTCGCCGTGCTCGCGGTGGCCACGCTCGTCGGGTTCTTCGTCTACCAGACGTTCCCGAACTACGACAGCTATTACTCGCTGCTGTGGGGGCGCGAGCTGCTCGACGGCGCCAAGCCGAGCTTCGACACCTACCGCTCGCCGACCGAGCACCCGCTGGCCGTCGCCTTCGGCGCGGTCCTGAGCCTGGTGGGCGACGACGCCGACCGCCTGCTCGTCGGGGCGACGTTCGTGAGCTTCGTGTTCCTGGCGGCCGGCCTCTACCGGCTCTCCCGCGCGGCCTACACGCCCGCCGTCGGCCTCGTCGCCGCGGCGCTCGTCTGCACACGCGTCGACTTCCCGTTCCTGGCCGCCCGCGGCTACATCGACATTCCCTACCTGGCGTTCGTGATGTGGGCCGCCGCGCTGGAAGCGGAGCGGCCGCGACGTGGGGTGGGAGTCCTCGTGCTGCTGATGCTCGCCTCGCTGATGCGCCCGGAGGCTTGGCTGCTGTCGGGCCTCTACTTCCTGTGGGTCGCCTGGCGCGCGCCCTGGCGCAACCGCGCGCTGTTCGCGCTGCTCACGGCGATCGGTCCCGTCGTCTGGGCGGCGTTGGACTACTGGGCGACGGGCGACGCGCTGTTCTCCCTGCACCACACGAGCGGCGTGGCCGAGGAGCTCGGGCGCACCCGCTCGGTCTCCGAGGTGCCCGGCGCCACGGTCCAGTTCCTGAAGAACCTCGACAAGGCCCCGGTGTTCTACGGCGGCATCCTCGGGGCCGGGGTGGCGGCCTACCTCGCGCCCCGGCGCCTGGGCGTCCCGCTCGCGCTGCTGGTCGTCGGGCTCGGGACCTTCGGCCTCGTCGGCCTCGCCGGGCTCTCGGTGATCGACCGCTACCTCCTGGTCCCGTCGCTCGTGGTCATGGTCTTCGCGGCGGTGGCCCTCGCGGGCTGGACCATGCTCGAGCCGAGCCGCGGCCGGACCCTCTGGATGGTCGGCGCGGGCCTCCTCGTCGCCTACGGCACCATCTTCACCGCCACGCGCGTCAACCTCTCCTCGTTCGACGCCAACCTCCGCTACCGCGTCGAGGCCCACGCGTCGCTCGAGCAGGTGCTGCGCGACCCGGCGGTGCGGCGCGGCCTGGCCTGCGGCCCCGTCTCCGTGCCGAACCACAAGCTGGTGCCCGACACCCGGTGGGTGTTGCACCGCGGGGTGGACGGCGTGCTCGCCCGCGCCGACCCCGCCTCGGCCGGCAAGGTCACCAAGGGCGTCGCGCTGTACGTCACCAACCGCACCGCCCTGCTCCGCCAAGCACTCGTCGACACGTCGGACGACCCCATGGACTCCGTGCCGCTCCCCGGGTTCACCCGCGTCGCGACGTCGCCCTACTACGGCGCGTACGTCCGGTGCTAGCCGAGGACGTCCGCCGGCACCCGGGGCCCGAGCCGCCCGCCGGACCTGTGGAGGGTGACGCGCTGCCGACGCGGCGCCGGCGACCTGATCTGCGTTGGGCGGCCGCCGTGGCGGCGCTGCTGGCCGGCGCGCTGGTGGCCCGGCTATGGGGTGTGCACCACGGGCTGCCGTACGCCTACAACGCCGACGAGCACGCCCACTTCGTGCCGAAGGCGATCGGGCTCTTCGGCCACGACTTGAACCCGCACTACTTCGTCAACCCGCCCGCCTACACGTACGTCCTGCACGTCGTGTTCGCCGTCTGGTTCGGCGGCGGCCGCGGTGTGTCGGAGGCCTACGCGACCCACCCGGAGAGCGTCTTCGTCGTCGCGCGGGTCACCGCCGCGGTCCTCGGCACGGCCGCCGTCGGCCTGCTCTACCTCGCCGGCGCCCGGCTGTTCGACCGCCGCACCGGCCTGCTCGCGGGCGGGCTGCTGGCCGTCGCCTTCCTTCCCGTCTTCTACGCCAAGCTCGCGCTGAACGACGCGCCGACGCTGGCGCCGGTCTGCCTGTCGCTCTGGGCGACCGCGGGCATCCTGCGCTTCGGCCGCCGCCAGGACTACGCACTCGCCGGCGCCGGGCTCGGGCTCGCCGCGGCCACGAAGTACACCGGCGGGATCGTGCTCGTCCCGCTGCTGGGCGCCGTCGCGGTCCAGTGGGTCGCCCCGGGCGGGCGGCGCCCCGCGACGACCGGGGTCCTGCTCGCCGGTGCCGTCGCGCTGGCCGCCTTCGTGGCCGCCAACCCCTACGTGGTGCTGAGCCCGGGCGAGTTCTTCGACGGCCTCTCCCACCAAGCCGACGCCTCCACGGACGTCGCCGGCAAGCTCGGCCTCACCCGGGACAACGGCCTGTCCTACTACGCCTGGGCGCTGACCTGGGGCCTCGGCTGGATCCCCGCCCTGGCCAGCATCGGGGCGGTCGGGTGGCTGTGGCGGGACGAGCGCCGGCTCGTCTTGGTCCTCGCACCGGCCCCCGTGCTCTTCCTCGTCTTCATGGGGAGCCAGTCGCGGTTCTTCGGGCGCTGGCTGATCCCGATCCTCCCCGTGCTCTGCCTGCTAGCCGCCTACCTGGCTCTGGAGCTCGCCGACTGGGGCGGGCGGCGGCGTCCGGCGCTGCGGCCGACGCTGGTCGCGCTCGCCGTCGTGGCGCTCTGCGGGCAGGGCGCCGTGTCGCTGCTGCACAGCGGGCGCGTGCTCACGCACCAGGACACCCGCAACGCCACCCGGGAGTGGATGGTGGCGAACCTCCCCGCCACGCAGGTGGTCCGCGACCCCGCGACCGGCGGGACGAAGACCGTCGCCACCCGGATCGCGGTGGAGCCCGTCGTCCCCGACGGCTGGGCGCAGGACATCGGCCGGCCATCGCGCCTGTCCTCCAACGGCAACCGCTGGGTGAAGTTCCCGACCGCACGCGCGAGCACCGGCGACGCGGCCGCCGGCCCCGGTGGCATCGTGAACATCGAGGACTACGAGCGCCTGCTGCGCCCGGGCCTCGTCGACGAGTACGAGCGCAAGGGGTACTGCTGGGTGATCTCGGGCTCGACGCAGCGCGGCCGCGCCGAGGCGGACCCCGCCGCGGTGCCGCAGGCCATCGCCTACTACGCCGAGCTGCAGCGGCGCGGGCGGCTGGTGCACGAGTCCTCGCCCTACGGCGACGGGGAGGGGCCGGTCGCGTTCAACTTCGACTGGTCGTTCGACTACTACCCCCTGGCCTACGAGCGGCCAGGTCCGGTCATGCAGGTCTACCGCCTCAGCGGCGGCCAGTGCGCGCGCTGACCGGGCTCCCGGGAGCCTCCTAGACTGCGCTGCGACCCCCGGCATGCTGCGCACCGAGACCGACCAGACCTTCCTCGCCCGCGCCATCGAGCTGGCCCGGCGCGGCGCGGGCGACGTGCAGCCGAATCCCCTCGTGGGCGCTGTCGTGGTCCGCGACGGCGAGGTGCTCGGCGAGGGTTGGCACGGTGCCTTCGGCGGGCCGCACGCGGAGGTGCAGGCCATCGCCGCGTGCAACGGCGCCGACCTCTCCGGCGCGACGATCTACGTCTCGCTCGAGCCGTGCTGCCACCAGGGCAAGACGCCGCCGTGCACCGACGCGATCCTCGCCGCCGGCTTCACGCGCGTCGTGGTCGCGTCCGACGACCCGACGGAGAAGGCGGCCGGCCGCGGTCTCGGCATGCTCCGCGACGAGGGCGTCGAGGTCGACGTCGCCAACGGCGAGATCGCGGCGCGCGCCCGGCTGCTCAACCAGGGCTTCCGCAAGCACGCCAGGACCGGCCGCCCGTGGGTGCTCTTCAAGTCCGCGATGACGCTCGACGGCAAGGTCGCCACCCCGACCGGCGACTCCAAGTGGATCTCCTCGACGACCTCGCGCGAGCGCGCGCACCGCTGGCGCTCCGAGGTCGACGCGGTCGCCGTCGGGATCGGCACCGCCCTCGCGGACGACCCGCAGCTCACCGCCCGCCTGCCCGACGTCCGGCGCCAGCCCCGCCGGGTCGTCTTCGACTCGACGGCGCGGCTGCCTCTCGACTCCCAGCTCGTGCAGGCGGCCAGCGAGCTGCCGCTGTCGGTCGTCGTCTCGCGCGCCGCGCCGCGCGCGCGCACGGACGTGTTGGAGATGGCCGGCGTCGACGTGATCGTCGCCACGGGCGAGAACGAGCCGGCGCGCGTGCGCTCCGCGCTCGACCAGCTCGGTGAGCGCGAAGTCGCCGCCGTGCTCCTCGAAGGCGGCCCGCGACTGGCGGGCGCCTTCTTCGACGCGGGGGAGATCGACGAGGTGCGACTGTTCCTCGCGCCGCTCCTGCTCGGCGGTCGCGCTGCGCGCGACCCCCTCGAGGGCGAGGGCGTCGAGCGCATCTCCGAGGCGCTGCGCGCGCTCACCCTGGACTGCGAGCGCTCGGGCGAGGACGTCCTCGTCACCGCCCGGCTGAAGGAGTGGTGAGCGGGTGTTCACCGGCTTGGTGGAGGACCTGGGGACCATCGAGGCCGTCGACGCGACGCCCGACGGGGCGCGGCTGACGGTGCGCACACGCCTGGCCGCCGAGCTCGGCCACGGCGATTCGATCGCGGTCAACGGCGTCTGCCTCACGGCCGTCGCGCTGACCGCGGAGGGCTTCACCGCCGACGTCATGAACGAGACGCTCGACCGCTCGTCGCTGGGCTCCGCCTCGGGCGGCTCGCCGGTCAACCTCGAGCTCGCGCTCCGCGCCGACGGGCGCCTCGGCGGCCACATCATGCAGGGGCACGTCGACGGGGTGGGGGAGGTCAGCGACATCCGCGAGGACGGCCTCGCCCGCCGGGTGACGATCGCCGTCGGGGGTGGGCGGGACGGCCTCCTGCGCTACGTCGTCGAGAAGGGCTCGATCGCGATCGACGGCGTGTCGCTGACCGTTGCCACGGTCGACGACGAGACGTTCTCCGTCTCGCTCATCCCGGAGACGCTGGCCCGCACCACCTTGGGCAACACCGCGCCGGGGACCCCGGTCAACCTGGAGGTCGACATCATGGCCAAGTACGCCGAGAAGATGCTCGGGGAGCGGGGACGCGCATGAGCACACCGGCGAGCACAAGCAGCATTCACGACGACGACGGGGCGTTCGCCACGATCGAGGAGGCCTTGGAGGACCTGGCCGCCGGCAAGTTCGTGGTGGTCACCGACGACGAGGACCGCGAGAACGAGGGCGACCTCGTCATCGCCGCCGAGCACGTCACACCCGATGCCGTGAACTTCATGGCCACGCACGCGCGCGGGTGGATCTGCCTGGCGATGACCCCCGAGCGCTGCGACGAGCTCGGCCTCGAGCTCATGACGGCCAAGAACGACTCGGCGTACGAGACGCCGTTCACGATCTCCATCGAGGCGCGCGAGGGCGTGACCACCGGAATCTCGGCGGCCGACCGCGCGCACACGATCCGCACCGCGGTCGACCCGGCCAAGGGCAGCCGCGACATCGTCACGCCGGGGCACGTCAATCCGCTGAAGGCCAGGGCGGGCGGGGTGCTCGAGCGCACGGGCCACACCGAGGCGTCGGTCGACCTCGCCCGCCTGGCCGGCTGCGAGCCCGCCGGGGTGATCTGCGAGATCATGAACGAGGACGGGTCGATGGCCCGCGTCGGCGACCTGCGGGCCTACTGCTTCAAGCACGGCCTGAAGATGGTCACGATCGCCGACCTGATCGCCTACCGGCGCCGCCACGACAAGCTCGTGGAGCGCGTGGTGGCCACCGCGATGCCGACCACCGCGGGCACCTTCGAGGCGATCGGCTACCGGTCGCTGGTGGACGACAAGCACCACGTCGCGATGGTCAAGGGCGACGTGCGCGGCGTCGCGGACGTGCTGGTCCGGGTGCACTCGGAGTGCCTGACCGGCGACGTCTTCCACTCGCTGCGCTGTGACTGCGGGGAGCAGCTCGAGAGCGCGTTGGCGATGATCGAGAGCGAGGGTCGCGGCGTGCTGCTCTACCTCTCCCAGGAGGGCCGGGGCATCGGGCTGCTCAACAAACTGCGCGCCTACAAGCTGCAGGAGGAGGGCTACGACACCGTCGACGCCAACCTCCAGCTCGGGCTGCCGGCCGACCTTCGCGACTACGGGATCGGCGCGCAGATCCTCGTCGACCTCGGGCTGACCTCGATGCGACTGCTCACGAACAACCCGAAGAAGATCAAGGGCCTCGAGGGCTACGGGCTGACGGTCACCGACCAGGTTCCGATCGAGCACCTGCCCAACCCGCACAACGAGGCCTACCTGCGCGCCAAAGCCCAGCGGATGGGCCACATCCTCCACCACCAGGGCCTGAACCTGGACGAGGAGATGCTCGCCTCCGAGCGCCGCGCGGACGAGGAGCGCGGGTGACGCGCTTCGCCGTCGTCGCAGGCACGTTCTACCGGGAGCTCGCCGACCAGCTCATCGCCTCCGCGTCGGCGGTGTTCACCGAAGCCGGGGCCGAGGGCGTCGACGTCTTCGAGGTCCCCGGCGCGTTCGAGCTGCCGCTCGCCGCCCGCTACTGCGCCGACTCCGGGCGTTACGACGGCATCGCCTGCGTCGGCGCCGTGATCCGCGGCGAGACCACCCACTACGACTACGTCTGCGGCGAGTCGGCCAGGGGGATCATGGACGTGCAGCTGCAGTCGGGCGTGCCGTGCGGGTTCGGCGTGCTCACCGTCGAGTCCATGGAGCAGGCCCGCGCCCGCGCCGGTGGCGGCAAGCGCGACTCGGGCCGCCACGCCGCCGAAGCGGTCGTCGCCGTGGCTGCCGTGCGCGAGCAGCTCACGCGGCAACTCGGCGCGTAGCGACCCGGGAGCCGGGGGTACCCTCAGGGCGTGGAGATCAGCGGCAACATGGAGATCCTGGCGATCGTCCTGACGTTCGTCGTCCACGTCATCGCGGCGGGCGTCCTGGTCTGGGCGCTCATCGACCACGACCGTGACGACGCGGGCTCCTGGCGCGACTGGTGGCCCAAGGGCGGCGACGAGCCGGAGCCCCCCGTGGAGCCCCGCGACCGGGATGGCGACGGCGCGCGCGCCCCGATCCTGCCCGACGCCGCACCCTCGCCGGTCCGCCTGCGCCAGCCCGGCCGGATCGCCGACCACCGCGCCCCCGCCCGCCGGCCGGTGCACCCGCCGGTTCCCGAGCGCCCGGTCCGCGTGCGCGAAGAGGCCTGACCCTACCGGGGCCCTCGGCCTGCGGGGAACCTAGAGTTCTCCGCATGGAAGCGACTCACGCCTGCTGCGTCTGCGGCGGCGTCCTGGATTTATGCGTCCGGGGGGCCGCCGAGGAGGTGAGCGCCGCGCTGCTGGCCCCGACGCTGCATGAGCCGGGCCGGCATGGCGACCTGCTCATGTGCCGGGAGTGTGGTGCGGTCCAGCAGCCGAGCCTGCCCGCCGGTGTCCGCGAGCTGTACCGCGACATGCGCGATGACGCGTACCTCACCGAGGAGGCCGGGCGCCGTGCCACCGCCCGGCGACTTCTGGCGCGCGTCGGCGACCAGGTCTCGACGGGTCGTCTGCTCGATGTCGGCTGCGGGCACGGGTTGCTGCTCGACGAGGCACGGAGTATGGGCTACGTGACCGTCGGCCTGGAGTTGTCGCGCACAGCCGCCGCCCACGCGCGCGACGAGCTCGCGCTCGACGTCCGCGAGTCGCCGCTGGAGACGTTCGAGGACCCTGAGGGCTTCGATGTCGTCGTCCTAGCCGATGTGCTCGAGCACCTGGTCGACCCTGTCGCGGGCCTCGACCGCTGCGCGGGCCTGCTGCGACCGGGAGGGGTGCTGTGCGTCGTCACGCCCGACCCGTCCTCGTTGACGGCACGCCTGGCCGGCGCGCGCTGGTGGGGGTACGTGCCGGCCCATACGTGCCTGCTCCCGCGCCGTACGTTGCGCGAGCTGCTCTGCGCCCGCGGGCTGGTGCTGTCTGCCGACGTGCCGCTCGTTCGCACCTTCTCCGCCCGGCGCTGGGTCGCGGGCCTCGCCGAGCGGCTCGGGCCGGCGACCCCGGCGCTCGCGGCCCTCGCCGGCCGCCTGCCCGAGTGGGCGTCGCTGAGCGCGCCGCTCGGGGACGAGCGCGTGGTGCTCGCCCACCGCGTCGACGTGCAGCCGGCGTCCACGCCGCTGCTGCGCCACCGCGACGGGGCGGCGACGGTCGCGGTGGTGCTGCCCGCCTTCCGGGCGACGCGCACGATCCCCGACGTCGTCGCAGAGCTCGCCGCCACCAGCGCCGATCGCGCGCTGCTCGTGGACGACGCCAGCGACGACGAGACGACCTCGACGGCACTCTTCCACGGCCTCGACGTCCTGCGCCACCCCGTGAACCGCGGCTACGGGGCCGGGCAGAAGACCGGCTACGTCCGGGCGCTCCTCGACGGCGCGGACGTCGTCGCCATGGTCCACGCCGACGACCAGTACGACCCCGCGCTCGTGCCGGCGATGGTCGCACCCATCCTCGCCGGCGAGGCCGACATGGTCATCGGCTCCCGGCTGCTGGAGGATCGCGCGGTGGCAGGCGGAATGCCGCGCTGGAAGTGGGTCGGCAACCGGCTGCTGACCGGGATCGAGAACCGTGCCTTCGGCATGAGCTTCTCGGAGTACCACACGGGCTATCGCGCGTTCTCGGCCGATCTGCTGCGCTCCGTGGCTTTCCTGCGGAACTCCGACGACTTCGTCTTCGACCAGGAGATCTTCGCCCAGGTCATCGCCCGCGGCGCGCGGATCGTCGAGATCCCGATTCCGACCCGCTACTTCCACGAGGCCTCGAGCGTGGACTTCCCGACGAGCGTTCGCTACGGCCTGAAGACGCTCGTGGTCCTCGCGCGCTTCGTGCTCGACGGCCGGCGGAACTGGGCGCTGCTGCGCCGGCCGGCCGTGGACCTGTCCGCTGAGGGGACGTCCGCCAGGACGCAGGACCCAGTGCGGGCGGCGTAGATGGGTCGTCCCACGGGTTCGTTGCCGATGCTCGACGACCCGGACAGCATCGCTCGCGGATCTGCCCTGACCACGGCGCCCGCCCGGAGCCGCGCGCACCGCTCGCGCTGGCTGGCGGCGGCCGTCCTCGTCGGTCTGGTCGCCACGCTCGTGATACGCCTGGCCTACGTCTCGGCGACGCCGGGCTACGTGGTCACCGGGGACGCGCGCGACTACGACGTGCATGCGCGTTCGATCGCTGACGGCCAGGGCTTCTCGCGGACGCTGGCCTACGGCCGGCCCACGGCGTTCCGGCCGCCCGGCTACCCGTACTTCCTCGCCGGCGTGTACCGCGCCGCCGGCGTCGAACGCGCCACGACGGACCGCCGCATCCACGTGGCCCGCGTGGCGCAGGCGTTCGTGGGGACCGCTGTCGTTGCACTCGTGGGCCTGCTCGCCGCGCAGCTCGCCGGGGGCGTGGTGGGGCTCTTCGCGCTCGGGCTGGCGGCGGTCTACGTCCCGTTGATCACGGTGGGTGGCGCGGTGATGTCCGAGCCGCTGTTCGCGGTCTTCGAGCTGGCGGCGGTCGCCGCCGCGCTCGAGCACCGGCGTTCGCGCCATCGCTGGCGCTGGGCGGTCGCGGCCGGCGTCCTGGCCGGGCTCGCGATCCTGACCCGCGCGAACGCGCTCGTCCTGCTGGCGCCCCTGGCGTTCGCAGCCTGGGACGCCCGTCCGCGCCTCTCGCGGTCCGCGTTGGGCCCGCCGCTGGTGCTCTGCCTCGTCGCGGCCCTCACCGTGGCGCCGTGGACGCTGCGCAACGAGCGGGTCTTCCACCGCTTCGTCCCCGTCTCGACCCAGCTCGGCTCGGCGCTGGCCGGTACCTACAACGACGATGCGCGTGCGGATACGAAGGATCCCGCCTCGTGGCGATCGTTGCGACACGTCCGCCAGTACGGGTACCTGACCCGCTCCATCCGCACGACGCCGGAACCGATGCTGGAGCAGCAGCTCCGCACTGTCGCGCTGCGCTATGCGCGCGAGCACCCCGGCTACGTCGCGAAGGTCGCCTGGTGGAGCACGCTGCGCACCTTCGACGTCGCGGGCCGCGACCGCTCGCGCGCCACGGCCGCGGTCATCGGCATCCACCGGGGGTGGGCGGACGCGGGCGTTCTGTGCTTCTGGGGGTGCGCGGCGCTCGCGCTGGCGGGGGCGTTCACCGCTGCGGCGCGCCGGGTCCCGGCGTTCGTCTGGGGCGTCCCCGCGCTGATGTTTGCCAGCGTCGTCCTGCTGGTGGTCGAGACGCCCCGCTACCGCACCGCCATCGACCCCTTCGTCATCCTGCTCGCCGCCTTCGCGCTCCGGGCAATGGAGCGGCGCTTGCCCGGTCGGCGTCGGAGGCGGCCACGAGCGCCGCGGCGGTCTCCGGGTCAGTGGCCAGCCGGTTGAAGTAGCCCGCCCACGCTGCCGGACATCCCTGGGATCGTTGATCTTGCGCCTGCGGCTAGGTTCCTCGCATGCGAGCCACTCTCATGCACGCCGCCGGCGACGTCCGGGTCGAGAACGTCCCCGACGCAGGCCTCAAGGGACCGACCGACGCGCTGGTCCGTGTCACGCGCTCGTGCATTTGCGGCAGCGACCTCTGGCCCTACAAGTCCCACGCGGGCGATCCCATGCGCATGGGCCATGAGTTCATCGGGGTGGTCGAGGAGGTGGGCGCGGAGGTCGCGACCGTGAAGCGCGGGGACGTCGTCGTCGCGCCGTTCGTCGCGTCCGACGGCACGTGCACGTTCTGCCAGGAGGGCTTGCAGACGTCGTGCCGTCAGGTCGCCTTCTGGGGCGCCGGGGACAACGACGGCGGCCAGGGCGAGGCGGTGCGGGTGCCGCACGCCGACGGCACGCTCGTGGTCCTCCCGGTGCCCGAGGACGACGCGCTGATGGCGTCGCTGCTCACCCTGTCGGACGTCTTCTCGACGGGCCACCACGCCGCGGTGAGCGCCGGGGTCGCCCCCGGCAAGACGGTGGCCGTCGTCGGCGACGGGGCCGTCGGGCTGTGCGGCGTGATGGCCGCCAAGCGGCTCGGGGCGGAGCAGATCATCCTGCTCGGCCGCCATCAGGCGCGCACCGATCTCGGCCGCGACTTCGGCGCCACGGACGTCGTGGCCGTGCGCGGCAAGGAGGCCGTGGAGGAGGTCCGGGTGCTCACGGGGGGCGACGGGGTCCACTGCGTCCTGGAGTGCGTCGGGGAGGAGGCCTCGTTCATCACCGCGTCGAAGGTCGTGCGTCCCGGCGGCGCCATCGGGCGCGTCGGTGTGCCGCAGTTCGCCGACGTGCCCGGCGCGCGGGCCACGTTCCTGCGCAACGTGACCGTCTCCGGGGGCATCGCCCCGGCGCGCGCCTACATCGAGGAGCTCCTGCCGGACGTGCTCGACGGCTCGCTCGAGCCCGGCCGGGTGTTCGACCGCACGATCGGCCTCGAGGAGACGGCGGACGGCTACCGCGCGATGGCCGACCGTGAGGCGATCAAGGTCCTGATCGCCTAGCCCCGCGCCTGGCGCCACCAGCTCGTGCGTCGCGCGGCGCCGGCCTTGGAGAGCCCGATGTGGATGTGGTCGAGGTGCCCGACGGTCGGGTTCACGCGGCGCAGGCGCTGTCCGTGCGCCGCGAAGCACGCGCCGTAGCGACCGAACTCGGCGGAGTCGGCGCTCCAGTACGAGCAGTCCCAGATGAGCTCCTCGACACCCATGCGGCGGGCGAGCGCGTGCGGCGTCCCGGCGGCGTCGGGTGCCAGCAGCAGGCGGATGAGCCGCTGGCCGGCGGCGCGCTGTGCCGGGCAGGCGACGCGGCACCGGGCAGTGATCGGCCGGTCACCGCTCCCGCCCCAGCCGCGGCGTGCCCGCCTGGGACACGCGTCCGCTCAGCCCTTCGCCTCCGCCTTGCGCTTCTTCTTGCCTTTGTCGGGGCCGCTGCTGCCCGCGGCGGGGCTCGTCCCGGCGGCGGCCCGCGCGGCGGCCAGCTCGGCCTGCACCGCACCGACCTGGTTGTCGGAGAACGACAGGCGGCGCTCCAGGAGCGGGATCGCTTCCGCGGGCCGGTCGCTGAGCCGCAGGGCGTGGGCGAGGTTGAAGAGGGCGAAGGCGCACTGCACGTCCTGGGCCGTGGAGCAGATGCCCTGCTGGGCCTCCTGCAGGAGCGGCACCTGCCCGGCGGGGTCGCCGGCCGTGGCCCGGTAGGCGGCGTTGTTCTGCGCGATGAGCTGGGCGCGCGACTTCCCCGACGTCGCCGCGGGGGTCGAGGCTGCCGACGTGCTCTGGGTCGAGGCGGGCGCCGGGGCGGGCGCGGGCGTCGCCGCCGAGGTGGAGGACTTGGCGCCGGTCGTCGTCCGCTTCGGCTTGGTCGTCGCCTTCGCGGTGGACGCCTTCGTCGACGTCGACGTCGTCGTCCCGGCGCCGTTGCCGCCGCCGGCCAGGAGCGCGGCGCCGACGCCGAGCACGAGCGCGAGGAGCGCGATCGCGGCGAGGACGGGGCCCGCGGGCCCGCGCCGGCGCACCGGCCGCGGGGCTCCAGCGGCCTGTGCGGGGTCGACCCGCCGCGACGGCGCGGCCGCGCGGGCCGGAGCCACAGCGGCCCGTTCGGCCGGCGCGATCGGGACGACGTCGGCAGCCCGCGGCCGCGGTCGAGGCAGTGCGGGGACTGCGCTCGTGGCCGACCTCGACGCCGCGCAGCTCGGCGGCCGCTCTGCCGGGTCCTCGGCGGTGGCGCGCCGCAGCGCCGCCTCGGCCGCGGCGGGGAGCTCGGGGGCCGCGGTGCCCGGGCGAGCGCCCGTGAGGAGCTCACGGGCCACGAGGCCCAGCGCGTAGCGGTCGCTCGCGGGCGTGGCCACCCCGCCCGTGCGCTGCTCCGGCGCGAGGTAGGCCATGGTGCCCATGACCATCCCGGTGGTGGTCACCGAGGTCTCCCAGGCCGCGGTCGCGATGCCGAAGTCGGCGACGGCGACCCGATCGGCACCGTCCAGCAGGAGGTTGGCGGGCTTGACGTCCCGGTGGACGACGCCCTCGGCGTGCGCGACGTCCAGCGCCCCGGCCGCGTCGCGCAGCCAGGTCAGTGCGGTCGCACGCGGGATCGGCCCACGCGTCAGGCGGTCCGCGACCGTCCCGTTCGTGTAGAGGGCCATGACCAAGAACGCCTGGCCGTCGTGCTCGCTGGTGTCGTAGACCGTCACGACGTGCGGGTGGGTGGACAGCCGGGCGGCCGCGCGGGCCTCGCGCGTGAAGCGGCGGCGCGCGGCGTCGTCGGCGGCGAACGCGGGCGACAGGACCTTGATCGCGACGTGGCGGTGGAGCACCTCGTCGCGCGCCTCCCAGACCGAGGCCATCCCGCCGTCGGCGACGTGCCGCAGGACGGAATACCGCTCGGGGAGCTCGACGCCGGGGGCGGAAGGGGGCGGCATCACCCCGGGGAACTGCCCAGGGTGCCCTCCCGCTACACTCCGCCGCCTCATGGCAAAGGTCTGTCACAGCTGCGGGAAGGGTCCCGCCTTCGGCCAGAGCCGGAGCCATTCGATGGTCGCGACCAAGCGTCGCTTCAATCCGAACCTGCAGAAGGTCCGGGTCCTCGTGGGCGCGGCCCCGCGGCGCGTCAACGTCTGCACGCGCTGCCTGAAGGCCGGCAAGGTCACCAAGGCCTAGCCCGCCGCCCGCGCGGCGGCCGCGACATGCAAGACCCAAGCCTCGTCCGCTTCAGGAAGGTCGTTGCCGGGGCGCTCGCGCACCTCGACTCGAGGCGCGAGGAGATAA
>JBBQZE010000007.1:0-30285 GCA_038207985.1 Solirubrobacterales bacterium | reverse complement strand
CGCTGCCGGCGCGGCCGCGCGCGCGGGAGGCCTGCGCGCTGGCGGCCGCCGTGCTGACCCCGATCCTGCTGGTGGCCCACGTCTCGGACACGAGCGCGTTCACCCGGCTGACGGACCGGCCGGCGGTCCTGGCCGCGCTCGTGGTCGTCGCCGCCGCGGTCGTCCTGGGCCTGGCGGCGGTGCTGGTGCGGCGTCCGGCCGCCCTGCCCGTGCTCGCCGTCGCCGCGCTCCCGTTCCGCGTGCCGCTCGCGGTGGGGGGCAGCACGGCGAACCTGCTCGTCCCGCTGTACCTCGTGATCGGCGCCGGGATGGTGGCGCTCGCCTGGCACCGCCGCCGCGGGGGCGCCGGGTCCCCCGCCGGGGAGCCGGGTCCGCTCGAGCGGGCTCTGGCCGTCGTGCTCCTGCTCTACGTGCTGCAGGCGACCTACTCCGTCGACGTCGCCCGCGCCATCGAGAACGTCGTCTTCTTCTACGCGCCGTTCGCGTTGCTGTTCCTGCTGCTGACCCGTCGCGTGGCCTGGACGGCGCAGCTCGCCGTCGTCTGCCTCGGCGTGCTGACGGGCCTCGCGCTCGTGTTCGCCGGCATCGGCTTCGGGGAGTACGCCACGCGCCACCTGCTGCTGAACCCGAAGGTCATCGCCTCGAACCAGTTCGAGGACTACTTCCGGGTCAACTCGCTCTTCTTCGACCCGAACATCTACGGGCGCTTCCTGGCGCTCGTCATGCTCGGCGTCGCCACCGTGCTGCTGTGGACGAGGGGCTCCCGGGTCGTGCTCGGCGCCGCGGCCGTGCTGGCCGTCCTCTGGGCCGGGCTGGTCCTCACGTTCTCGCAGTCCTCGTTCACGGCGCTGGTGGTCGGCCTCGCGGTGCTGGCGGGGCTGCGGTGGGGCCCGCGCCTCGCGGCCGCGCTCGCGGTCGGCGCCGCGCTGGCGGGGCTGGCCGTCGTCCTGCTGGCCCCGGGCGCCATCCGGCTCGACACGGGCAAGTCCGGCGGGGTCGACCAGGCGACGAGCGGGCGGTACGCCCTGGTGTCCGGCGGGCTGCGGCTGGCGCGCGACCGGCCCGTGGGCGGATGGGGCTCCGGCGCGTTCGCGCGGACCTACCGGCGGACGGAGGCCGCCTCGGAGCAGCGCGCGACGTCCGCCTCGCACACGATCCCGGTGACCGTCGCCGCCGAGCAGGGCATCCCGGGCCTGCTCGCCTACTTGGCGCTGCTCGGCATCGCCTTCGCGCGCCTGGCCCGCGGTGCCCGGGAGGACCCGGCCCGCGCGTTCGTGCTCGCCGCGTTCGCCGCCCTCGTCGTCCACACCCTGCTCTACGCGGCGTTCCTGGAGGACCCGGTCACCTGGGCGCTGCTCGGCGCGGGCAGCGCGCTGGCGGCCCTGCCGCGCCGGCGTCGGCGCCCCGCGCCTTGAGCCGGTCGGCGCAGCGGCTGGCCCTCGCGGCGCTGGCGCTCGCCGCGCTCGCCTTCGCGCTCGTGGTGCCGACGTACCCGAACTACGACTCGTACTTCCACCTGGCGTGGGGTCGCGAGCTGCTGGACGGGCACCTTCCGCACGTCGACGCCTACGCCGCGCCGACCCAGCACCCGCTCTTCGTCGTGGCGTGCGCCGCGCTCGATCTCGCGTTCGGCGGGGTGGCCGACCGTGCGCTCGTCGTCCTCTGCGTCCTGTCGCTCGTCGTGCTCACGGGCGCGGTGCTCCGGGTGGGGCAGGCGTGCTTCGGTACCTGGCCGGGCGTGGCGGCGGCGGTCTTCACGGGCTCGAGCTTCGCGTTCCTGCTCTACGCGGCACGCGGGTACGTCGACGTGCCGTTCCTGGCGCTGGTCCTCGTCGCCGCCGCGCTCGAAGCCGAGCGCGAGGGCGGCCGCGCGGGCGGAGGCGGGCGCCGGGTGGCGATCGTCCTCGCCGTCGCCGGGCTGCTGCGACCCGAGGCGTGGGGGCTCGCGGGGGCCTACTGGCTCTGGCGCGGCCCCCGGCGCCTGGATCTCCTCGCGCTCACCGCCGTCGCGCCGGTGCTCTGGGCGCTCACCGATCTCGTGCTGACGGGCGATCCGCTGTTCTCGCTGCACGCCACGTCCGCGCTGGCCGAGGAGCTCGGCCGGGAGCGCGGGATCGCGCACGTCCCGACGCGCTTCGTGTCGTTCCTGGCGGACACCGCCCGCCCCCCGGTGTTCGGCGCCGCGCTGCTAGGTGCGGGGCTTGCGTTCCGCTCGCGTGACCGCCTGCGGGCGCTGCACGTCCCCGTGGCCCTCGTCGGGGCGGGGACGGCGACGTTCGTGGCGACGGGGGCCGCCGGGCTGTCGATCCTGCCGCGGTACCTCACGGTGCCCGCGGTGGCGCTCTGCCTCCTCGCGGGGTACGCCGTGGCGGGCTTCACGACGCTGGCACCCGGAGCGGTGCGCACCTGGTGGGCCCGCGGTGCCGGTGCCGCCGCCGTCGTCGGCGTCGCGTTCCTCGTCCTGAAGGCGGGGTCGTTCGCGGCGCTCGCCCGCGAGCTGCGCTTCATCGACCGCACCCACCGGGCCGTGGTGGCCGCCGCGGCCGACCCCCGCGTGCGCCAGTGCCGCCCGGTGACGCTGCCGACCTATCGCCTGATCCCGGACCTGCGCTTCGAGCTCGACGCCCCTGAGGTGGACGTGCGCGCCCGTTCGCAGGTCGGTGCCGCGGCGCCCGGCACCGCGCTCTTCGTGGTGGGTGACGAGAAGGCGGTCAAGCGCTTCGGCCGCGCCGCAGGCGTTTCGGATCGCTTCGACGTCCCGCCCGCGCGCCCGCGGTCCCCGGTCCTGCACGACTTCCTGCTCGCGGTCGACCGCTGCCGGGGCGCGGGCTAGCCGTAGCTCAGGCCGCGCGGTCGACGCGGCGGTCCGGCGCCGCGGCCCCGGACCAGTCGAAGCGCTCGAGCTCGAGCGTGCGCCGCCCGCGTCGCGCCTCGACGACCAGGCCCCAGGGCCGCGGGTGCACGCGCAGCTCGGCGCCGGGGTGGCGACCGCGCAGCCGGGCGATCTCGCGCGCCTGGTCGATGGTGAGCTCCTGGTGCACGACCCCATCGTGCGCGTCTTGCCTGAGCGCTGGGCCAGCGGAAGCTGAGGATCGCCTCAAGCGGCGCAGAACGCGTCGCGTCGCGCCGCGGGCGCTCACGGCCGCTGCGCCACTCCGAGCTCGGCCAGCCGCGCCCAGAGCGGGGCGTCCTGCGCCTCCGCGGTCTGCTCCAGTGCCCAGGCCCGCAGCTCCCCGTCGGGCGCCGAGCGCCGGCCGGCCTGGGCCCGTAGCGCGGCCGCGAAGGCGGCCGGGCCATCGGCCTCGTCCACCGCGCGCGCCCAGGTGCGCACCCCGGCCAGCGGGGGGGAGACGGTCCGTCGCCCCAGCCGCGCGTACTTCAGGATCCGGTAGGGCAGCCCCGCGTCGTTGAACGGCTCGACGGTGAACGGCACGATGCCGACGTCCGCGCAGGCGATGAGCCGCGAGGCCTCGGCATCGGAGCGTGGGCCGAGCCAGACGAGCTGCGGCAGTCCACGGCACACCTCGAAGTCCGCGTCGCCGGCGCACTCGGCCGGGTGCACGGCGCCGACGAGCAGCAGGACGAGATCGTCGCCCATCGCCTCCGCGACACCGCGCAGCAGCCGCCAGTCGACGCGACGCCCGAGGTGCCCGAGGGAGACGGCGACCACCGTGCCCGTCGGGTCGGGCGCCGGGAAGCGGTCGGCGGCGAGCGGGACGAGCACGGCCTCGCGGCCGGCGTCGCGCTCCAGGCGCTGGAGCTCGCCCGAAGCGGTGAAGGTGAGTGCCGAAACGGTCGCGGTCCGCGCGTGCAGCCCCACGAGCCGCGCCCGCAGGTCGTCGCCCGCGTCGTGCGCCCGCTCGTAGCGGTCCCAGCGGCCGTACCAGAGCTCCGCGCCCGTGGCGGTGACGATCGCCTCGGCCACCGGCAACTGGAGCGGGTGGTAGACGACGACCACGCGCGGGGTGCCGGCGAGCCCCCGCACGACGCCCGCCGCCACCCGCCCGGCGACCCGGCGCGCCACCGCGTCCGGCATGCGCCCGAACGCCCCGTAGGGCACGCGGCCGGGCGGGACGGCGACGACGCCCGGGGCGCGGAGGAGGTCCTCCGCCTGGTCGCGCAGGATGAAGGCGTCGAGGGTGCGCGGCAGCAGCAGCAGGCAGAGCGGGACGGCCATCGCGCGCCACCCTACGGGCGCGCACGGTCGGCCCCTGGCGGCCCCGCCGCCCGGCCGCCGGGTAGCGTCACGCCCCGCGTGGGAAGCCTGCTCAAGCGCCTGGCGGCGTCCTCGATCGCCTACCAGGCGCCGTCCCTGTTGTCCGCGGCGCTCGCGCTCTTCACGCTGCGCCTGTACACGGGCGCGCTGAGCACCGCCGACTACGGCTACGCGGAGACGCTGCTCACGTTCATCATCCTGAGCTCGATCGTGCTCAGGGTCGGGATCGGCGAGGCGTTCGTGCGCTTCTGGTTCGACGACGACGACGGGGCGCGCCGCGAGCGCCTGGCGCGGACCACGGCGACCGTCGTGCTCGCCACGAGCACCGTGGCGGCCCTCGCCGGGCTCGCGCTCGCCGGGCCCCTCAGCCGCGCGCTGCTGCGCAAGGAGGATGCCGGGCTGATGGCCTGCGGCCTGCTCGGGCTCTTCGCCTTCACGAACCTCGAGGTCGTCTACGCGCTGCTGCGCGTGCAGGAGCGCCGCCGGGCCTACGCGCTGGCCGGCATCGCCAACGTGCTGCTCTCCGTGACGCTGACGGTCACGCTCGTCGTCGGCCTCGACCAGGGTGCCCGTGGCTACGTCCTGGGCAACTACGCGGCCTCGACGTGCGTGCTCGTCGTGCTCTGGGTCGTCCTGCGCCGCCAGGTGAAGCCGCTGCGGCCGCGGAGCATCGACGCGCTCGTGCGCTTCGGGGCGCCCACGGTCCCCGCCGAGGCGGCCGTCTTCGCGCTGAACGTGATCGACCGCGCCTACCTCCTGCGCGTCGAGTCCCCAGGCGCGGCCGGCGTCTACGCGGTCGCCGTCAAGCTCGCCACGGCGGTGATCCTCGTGGTCCGCGGCTTCCAGGCGGCTTGGCCACCGCTCGTGTACTCCGTGACCGACGACGACGAGGCGCGGCGCCTCTACGCGACCGTCACGACGCTCTACGTGCTCGTGGTGGGCAGCGCGGTCTGCGGCATCACGCTGCTCGGGCGCTGGCTCGTGCTCGCCCTCGCGGACCCGAAGACGGCAGACGCCTCACGTGCCCTGCCGTGGGTGGCGCTGGGCTGGGCGCTGTACGGGCTCTACCTCGTGTTCGTGACGATCGCCGGACGCGCGAAGGTGACGACCCGCAACGCGCCCGCGGCCTTCGCCGGGCTGGCGGTGAACGTCGTGGTGCTCGTCGCGACGGTGGGGCCGCTCGGCATCGCGGGCGCGGGCATCGCGCTGTGCAGCGCCTACGCGGTGATGCTCGTGGTCATCCACGTGCTCACCCGGCGGTTGTTCGTGGTCCCGTTCGAGTGGGGCCGGATGGGGCTGGCCGTCCTCGTGCTCGCGGCGATCGCGGTGGGCGGGGAGCTGCTCCTGCCGACCCACGGCGTCGCGGGCCTGCTGACGCGGAGCGCCACCCTGGCGTTCGTCCCCCTGGCGCTGGCTCCGCTCGCGACACGGGAGGAGCGCGCCGTCCTGCTGCGCGTCCTGCGCCGGCGCGGGACGGCGCCCGCCTGACCCGCCGGCCGACGAGCGGCCGCCGCCATGCGCTAGAGGCGCGGTCCGCGGTTGCGCTCGAGGGCCGCCTCGCGCAGGCCCTCGCCGCGCTGCGGGCGCAGGGTCGCGGTGACGTGGCGCCAGTAGCGTCGCGGCTCGTGGCCTGGCAGCAGGAGCGCGACGCCCGCCCGGACCGCGTAGGTCCAAGCGGTCAGCCAGCGCACCGCGCGTGCGGCGGCGGGGGTGTGGTGCTTGCGCATGTAGCGGTCGCGGTTGCGCGACAGCTCGACGATCCGCCTCTCGGGCACCTCGCCCGTCGACAGCTGCTCGTGGTGGACCGCCTCGGCCGCGGGGACGTAGAGCGTCGACCAGCCCGCGTCGCGCAGGCGGCGGCAGAAGTCGACCTCGTCGGAGTAGACGAAGAACGCGGGGTCGAAGAAGTCGATCTCCACCGCGGCCTCCCGGCGGATGATCAGCGTGGCCGACTGCGCCCAGTCCACCTCGCGGATGCCCGTGCCGCGGGACTGCACGGTGAGCCGCCGGTGCAGCATCACCGCGGCCGCGGCGGCCGTCGCCGGCGTGGGGAAGCGCCAGGCGCTGGCCTGCCGCGTGCCGTCCGGGCGGAAGAGCGCGGCGCCCGCGGCGCCGGCCCTCGCCTCGGCGTCCATCGCCGCGAGCAGGGTCGCGCTCGCGCCCGGTCGCAGCTCGGAGTCCTCGTTGAGCAGGAGGCAATACCGGCCGCGCGCCCGGCGGAGCAGGTGGGTGTCGTTCTCGGCCTTGCCCCGCCGCTCGTCGAGCACGATGAGCTCGTCCGTCGCGGGATGGTTGCGCGCAGCGCCTGCCGACCCGTCGCCGGAGCAGTTGTCCAGGACGAGCACCTCGGTGGTGACCCCCTCGAGCGCCAGCGCCTCGCGCTCGGCTGCCACCGCGTCCAGGCAGCGGACGAGCAGCTCGCGCTGGGCGGTGTTCACGACGCAGTAGGAGAGCTCGACGGCCACCGACTCCTATTGTCCCGCCCCGTGCGCATCTCCGTCGTCGACCCCGCCGCGTACACCCCGCCGTACGACCGCGCGCTGTGCGCCGCGCTCGCCGCGGAGGGGCTCGAGGTCGAGCTCGTCACCCGGGCCTTCCGCCACGGCGAGGTGCCCGCGGCCGGCCCGGGGTACGCCGTGGCCGAGCGCTTCGGCTCGCGGCGGCGCCACGTCGCCGACATGCTCGCGCTGCGGCGTGCCCAACCCGACGTCACGCACTTCCAGTGGCTCCCGTTGCAGGAGCTCGATCGCTGGCTGCTGCCGCGGCGCCCCCGCCTGCTGACCGCCCACGACGTGCTGCCGCGCGAGCCGCGGCGCTTCCAGCACGCCGCGCAGCTTGGCCTCTACGCGCGCATGGACGCCGTGGTGGCCCACACAGAGCACTCGCGCCGCCGTCTGGAGGCCCTGGGCGTGCCCGGCGAGAAGGTGCACGTCATCCCGCACGGCGCCTTCACCCACCTCGCGGACGCCACGCAGGAAGCGCCGCCGGAGCTCTTGGCGACCACCGGCGATCGCCCGGTCGCGCTCTTCTTCGGGCTGCTGCGGACGTATAAGGGCCTCGACGTGCTGTTCGACGCGTGGCGCCGCCTGCCCGAGGGCGCGGAGCTCTGGGTCGTCGGCGCGCCGCGCATGGCGCTGCCCGCACTGCCGCCCGGAACCCGGCTCGTCTCGCGCTTCGTCAGCGAGGCCGAGGCGGCGTGGTGCTTCGCCAAAGCGGATCTCGTCGTCCTGCCGTACCGCGAGATCGAGGGGTCGGGGGTGCTGTTCACCGCGCTCGGCCTCGGCAAGGCGACGCTGGTGAGCGACGTGGGCGGCTTCGCGGAGCTCGGCGACGCCGTGGCCCGCGTCCCGCCCGGCGACCCCGAGGCGCTGGCGGCGCGCCTGGACGCCATGCTGGGCGACCCGTCGGTCCGGGGCGCTTTCGCCACCCGCGCCGCCGCGGCCGCGGCCGGCCCCTTCGCCTGGGGGCCGATCGCGCGCAGCCACCGGGCGCTCTACGAGGCGCTGGCTACGGGATGAGCTCCGGTGCCTTGTCGGTGTAGGTGGTGCGGAAGTCCCGCACCGCGTCGTAGACGGCGGGGGTCATCTTCGCGCAGGTGAGCGACTGCGTCCACGCCGTCGCCGCGACCGCGGACTTCATCCCCGTCTGGTTCTGGAAGACGAGCACGTGGTAGCCCTCGGTACCGAAGCCGAGCTTCTCCGAGCCGAGCGTCTCCAGCGCGTCGATGGTCTTGGCCGGCGTGCCCGGTGCGTACTGAAGCTCGATCCGGCCGTGCTCGAGGCTGTGCACCGAGTTGCCGATGGCCGGCGCGTTGCCCGGGTCGTAGAGGCCGTCCTCGGCGGCGACGGGGTTGTGGTCGCCCGACGTCGGCGGGTTGGTCTTGTAGATGACCTTGGCGGTGGTGTGGGAGCGCCCCTCGTTGGGAGTGGTCTTCAGCACGCAGCCCGCATCCTTGGCGGCGGTCTTGAGATCGGCTTGCTTGAGAGCCGGCAGCTTGACGGTGGCCGCGTCCGCCTTCGCGGCGTCGCCACTGCTGCTGCCGCCGCTGCTGAACACGAGCGCCAAGATCGCGATCGCCGCGACTGCCACGACGGCACCGATCCCGAGCCGCAAGCGTGCCGTGCGCGCCTGGCTGCGGGCCGCTGCGTGCTCGGCGGCCTCGCGCTCCTGGCGACGTTGCTGCTTCTCCTCCTGGCGGCTGCTCATGTCCGCTACAGGGTAGGCCGTGGCGCCGCGTGCCGCGGCGGCGCCCAGCGACGCTCAGGCGGCTGACGAGGCGCGCCTGCGCCGCCGCACCGGAACCTCCGGCGTCTCCACGGGCGCCCAGCAGCGGTCGAGGAAGGTCGCGATCTCGCCCGTCAGGCGCTCTGGCGTGAGCCGCAGCTCGAGGATGGAGGTCGCTTCCAGCAGCCGGGCGTCGTGGAGCTCTTCGACGAGTGCGCCGGAGTCCGAGAACGGGTGCACTGGGTCGCGGCGGTGGCCGATGACGAGCGTCGGGGCGGTGAAGGTCCGGCGCTCCTCGCGCGGCGGCGCGATGCGGGCGAAGAACAGGCCCTGGAGGATCGCGCCGCTCGGGCCGGGGTCCTGGCGCAGCAGGTCGACGAGCTGGTCGCCGAACCAGGAGCCGCCGCGGGGCACCAGCCGCGCGGCCGCCTGGACGACGCGCATGATCGGTTCGCCGAGGGTCAACGCGACCATCGCGGGGGTGAACGCGACGGCGCACCCCATGAGCGCGTGGTCGAGCACGGGCATCTCCACCACCATTCCGCGGAGGCGCTCGGGCGCGTGGGCCGCTACCTCGAGCGTGGTGTTCGCCCCGAGGGACATGCCGCCGACCACGGCCTGGTCGACGCCGAGGTGGTCGAGCAGGCCGACGACCTGCCGCGCGAAGGCGGCCATCGTGTACTCCTGCATCTCCCGCGGCCGGTCGGAGGCGCCGTGGCCGAGGAGGTCGATGGTGACCACCCGGTTGCCCCGGTCCGCGAGCTCGGTCGCCAGCCGGGCGTGGAGCGCTTGGGTGAAGAGCAGGCCGTGGATCAGCACGCACGTGCGCGGCCCCTCGCCGTAGCTCGTGTAGGCGATGCGGTGCCCGTCGTGGACGAAGGAGGCCATGCCGCGAGCCTACGGGGGATGATGGACCGGATGCCCGTGGCACTCCCCTTCTGCCGCCTCGTCCTCGGTGACGGGCCGGCCGCCGACGCGGCCGCCGCGGCCGTTGCGGAGGGCCTGTCGCGCGACGAGGCGCTGGCAGCGGCGTGGCACGCGTGCGCCCGTGAGCTGGCCCGCCGCGCGGCCGAGTTCGCTTGGGACGACGTCGTGGACGACGAGGCTGCGCCCATCGTCCGGCTGGCCGCGCTGCCGGCGGCGGAGCGCGGCGCCCTCGCGGCCCGTGCGCTCGGCGCGTCGCCCGAGAGCGTCGGGCGCGTGCTCGGCGTCGAGGCACCCGAGGCGGCCGAGCTGCTCACCCGCGCCCACGCCGGAATCGGCGGCGGCGGGAGCGAGGAGGCGCCGCTGGTGGCCCTGCGGGAGGCGGTCGGGGTCCCGGCGGGGGGCGCGGCCGATGGCGGGCGCCCGCGGCCGCCAAGGCGGATGCGCCGTCCGGCGCTGCCCGCGCTGCCGCGTCGTCCGGCCGCCCTGCCGCCCCGCGTCGTCCAGGGCATCGTCGCCCTGGTGGTGCTGCTCGCCGCCGGGGTGGCGGGCTACGAGGCCGTCTCGGCGCTCGAAGGCCACGGCGCCTCCGGCGGTTCGCAGGTCGTCACGGCGACGCCGGTCGGCCCGCTCCCGCCCGGAGTCAAGTAGCCGGTAGGGTTGACGCCCCCGTCACCTTCCCTCGAAGCCCAGGAGCCGCCCAGATGGCCAAGTCCCCGCCCCGCATCCTCTCCGGCCAGGTCGCCGCGATCACGGGCGGCGCCCGCGGGATCGGCAAGGAGACCGCCCGCCACTTCGTGCGGCAGGGGATGAAGGTCGCGCTCGGCGACCTCGACCTCGAGGCGACGCAGGCCGCGGCCGCCGAGCTCGGCCCGAACGTGCGGGGCTTCCAGCTCGACGTCACCGACCGCGCGAGCTTCGAGGCGTTCGTCGACGCCGCCGAGGCCGAGCTCGGGCCGCTCGACGTGCTGGTCAACAACGCCGGGATCATGCAGCTCGGCTCGTTCCTCGAGGAGGACGATGTCGTCGCCGTGCGCCAGATCGACATCAACGTCCACGGCGTCCTGCACGGCATGAAGATCGTCCTGCCGCGCTTCGTCGCCCGTCACCGCGGCCACCTGGTGAACATCGCGAGCTCGGCCGGCAAGGGTGGCTTCCCGGGCGGCGCGACCTACTGCGGCACCAAGCACTTCGTCGTCGGCGTGTCCGAGGCGGTGCGCGGCGAGCTGCGCGAGACGCCCGTCGAGATCTCCTGCGTCATGCCGGGAGTCGTCAACACGGAGCTCGCAGCGGGGCTCAAGGAGGCCCGGGGCGTCAAGAACGTCGAGCCCTCCGATGTCGCCGCGGCGATCGTCGAAGCGCTCCAGGTGCCGCGCTTCGACGTCTTCGTCCCGAAGTCGATCGGCCCGATCACGCAGCTCATGGGCGTCCTGCCGCGCTCGGGCCGCGAGCGCATCACGCGCCTGCTCAAGGCCGACGAGGTGCTCGCCACGGCCGACCCGGCGGCCCGCCGCGCATACGAGCTGCGGGCCTCGCACTCCGAGCCGGGCCTCGAGGCGGGGACGGAGGCCAAGCAGCTCACGAAGGGCTAGCGACGCGCGGCCCGCTCGCGCGGGCCTAGAACCCGCCGCCGTACGGCGGCACGTTGCGGATGAGCGACGAGCGCGGGTCCGGCGGCTCGCCGGGCTCCGGGCGCGCCTCCGTCCTGGTTCCCGTCGGGCGCACGGCGCCGAGGCCGGCGCCGTGCATGCGCACCACCGACCAGCCCTCGGTCGGGTCTTCCCGGACGAGGAAGCGCGTGTCGGCGTCCGCCTCGCGGTTGCGCGCGGCGGCGTCGGCCTCGGCTTCCTCGTGGGTCATGCGCCCACGGTACGCCTCAGAGCCAGCGGGCGAGGCGCTCGCCGACGTGCTCCCCGGCGTCCTCCTGCAGGAAGTGCGAGGCGCCCGGGACCACCTCGAGCGGCGCGCCGAGCAGCTCGGCCATCTTCTCGCCCGCGGCCAGCGGGATGATCGGGTCGGCGTCCGCCCAAAGCAGGAGCTTCGGCCGTTCGTCGGCGACCATCGCGTCGCGCACCGTACGGCCCGCGGCGGCCGCCGCCATGTCGGGCGTGGTCGGGAGCATCAGCGGGAAGGCGCGCGCCCCCGCCTTCGCTGCCGGGCTGTCGAACGGGGCCTCGTACGCGGCCAGGACCTCCGGGGCAGGGGCGGTCGCGCAGCCGCCACCCACCAGGAAGCCGACGGGAAGGTCCTCCGTGCGCTCGACGAAGTCGCGGAAGGCCTTCCAGGCGTCGGTCATCCGCTGCTCGCCGGTGAAGAAGCCGGTGTCGAGAATCGCGATGCGCGAGAAGCGTCCGGGGTGCTCGACGAAGAGGCGCATGCCGATCGGGCCGCCCCAGTCGTGCACGACCAACGCAGCGTCGCGCAGGTCGAGGTGCTCGAGCAGCGCCGCCATCCAGGCCGTGTGCGCGTCGAACGAGTAGTCCTCGAGCGCTCCGGGCTTGTCCGAGCGGCCGAAGCCGACGAGGTCGGGCATGATGCAGCGGAACCCCGCGGCGACCAGCGGCCCGGCCACCTTGCGCCAGAGGAACCCCCAGGTCGGCTCGCCGTGCTGCAGCCACACCGCCGGCCCGTCGGCCGGACCGGCCTCGACCCAGGCGATGCGCAGGCCCTCGTGCTCGAAATAGGACGGCGCCCACCCGTAGCCCGGCAGCTCGGCAAAGCGCTCCTCGGGGGTGCGGTGGACGGTCAAGCGGCCTTCATCAGCGGTGGAGCGACCTGCTTCTTGCGGCTCATGACGCCGGGGAGGGCGAGGATGCCGTCGACGGCCGGCACGCCGAACGCCCGCTCGGCGAGGGCGACATCGCCCGCGACGACGAGCTGGGTGCCGCCCGTCGAGACGTCGGTGACCATGAGGGCCACCAGGCGGTGGCCGTCGTGGGCGACCCGGGCGACCGCGGCGTCGCGCAGCTCGCCCGCCCGCGCGAGGAGCGCGTCGCCGACCGTCTCGACCTGGCCGATGCAGATCGACTGGCCGCTGGCGAGCTCGTAGGCCTTCAGGTCGCGGTCGAGGAGGTCGGCGGCACCGACGTTCGAGACGTCACTGCCGGCTTCGAACATCTCGCGGCCGAACTCGCCCGGATCGAGCCCCAGCCGGTCGGCCAGCCGGTCGAGTGCCGCTACGTCTCGCGGCGTGGTGGTCGGCGAGCTCAACACCACGGTGTCCGAGAGGATCGCCGCGACGAGCATGCCCGCCGTCGGCGCCGTCGGCACGAGATCCGCGGCGGCGAACTGCTCCGCGACCAGGGTCGCCGTCGAGCCGACCGGGTCGAAGGTGGCTCGCACGGGGTGGGTCGTCTCGATCGAGCCGATGTGGTGGTGGTCGAGGATCTCGATGATCTCCGCCTCTTCGACGCCCGGGATGCTCTGCGCGGCTTCCGCGTGATCGACCAGGATCGCCTTGCGCGGCGGCGGGCTGCTCAGGTCGGCGCGGGTGACCAGGCCGACGGGGCGCCCGTCGCGGTCGACCACCACCGCGGCCCGGTAGCTCACGTCCTTGACGTCGTCGGCGATCTCCCCGATGAGGTCCTGCTCGCGCACGGTCAGCGGCTCGGCGTCCGCCAGCTCCTGGCAGCCGCAGGACAGCGTGATCATGCGCCCTGCGACGTAGGAGTCCAAGGGGGTCGCGATGACGGGGATCCCACGCTCCCGCGCGAGCGCCAGCGTGGCCTCAGGCACCGGGCTGCCGCTCGAGATCACGAGCACCGCGATCCCGATTTCCAGCGCGCGGCGCTGCGCGTCGACGCGGTCACCGACCACGGCCACGTCGGCTGGTGAGGCGTCGGCCAGCGTCGCGCCGAGCGAGCGGGCGAGCACCCACACCCGGCCGTCCACCAGCGTTCCGGGCTCGCCCGCGACCAGCTCGCCCTCGAGGACGTCGGCCATGGTCCCCACCCGCGTCGGGCCGAGCAGCCGGGGCACCTCGGAGGAGTCGCGCACGTAGCGGCGCGCGAGCGCGCCCTCGGTGAGCACGCCCGTCAGCACGCCGTCCCCGTCGACCACCGGGAGCACGTGGAAACCGTCCTCGACCATCAACCGGCCGACGTGCCGCAGCGGCGTGTCGACCTGCGCGACGGGGAACTGCTCGCGCATCACGTCGCCCGCCCGCAGCGAGATATGCACGAGCAGTCGGGGTGCCGGCGCACCGGCGCGCTCCAGCGCCCAGGTCGTCTGCGGGTTGAGGTCGCCGAGGCGCACCGGGACGTACTCGCGCTCCGGGTCGAGGTGGGCCTTCAGCTCGGCGTAGCCGATCGCGGCGGCCACGGAGTCCGTGTCCGGGTTACGGTGCCCGGAGACGTAGACGCGCTCGGGGCGGGCGTCGCGGGAACGGGGGTCGGCGGCGGGCACGCGGCCGGGGACCCTACCGGCGCGGGGGGTCCTGCCCTACGCGTCGGCACCCACGGCGCCCTCGCCCGTCCGCTGGCGATGGCGCTCCCGTGCGGCGGCGATGGTCTTCAGCGCCTCCTCCCGCGGGTACCAGCCGTCGACCTCGACGACCTTCCCCTCGGGGCCCTTGTAGATGGCGAAGAAGTGCGAGATCTCGGACTTCAGCTGGTCGGAGACGTCGTCGAGCGTCTCGACGTCCTTCCAGTTCGGGTCGCTCATCGGGACGCAGAGGATCTTGTCGTCGACCTCGCCGTCGTCGAGCATCTTGAACAGCCCGATGACCTTCACCGGGATCACGCAGCCCGGGAACGTCGCCTCGCTGACGAGGCACATGGCGTCGAGTGGGTCGCCGTCCTCGCCGTCGGTCTCCGGGATGAAGCCGTAGTCCGTCGGGTAGACGACCGACGAGAAGAGGAAGCGGTCGAGCTTGATCGCCTGCAGCTCGTCGTCCCACTCGTACTTGTTGCGTGATCCCTTCGGGATCTCCACGAGCAGGTGCACCGGGTCGTCGGACATGGAGGCGTACGCTAACCGCCCGTCCCCCACCGCCCGCGAAGAGGCCCATGACCGACACCGCCGAGCAGCTCTGCATCGACACCATCCGCACGCTCTCGATGGACGCCATCGAGGAGGCCGGCTCGGGGCACCCGGGCCTGCCCATGGGCATGGCCCCCGCGGCCTACCTGCTCTACGCGCGGGTCATGAAGCACGACCCCAAGGACCCGCTGTGGCCGGACCGGGACCGCTTCATCCTGTCGGCGGGGCACGGTTCGATGCTGCTCTACAGCGTCCTGCACCTGTCGGGGTACGACCTCCCGCTCGACGAGCTGAAGAAGTTCCGCCTCTGGGGCTCGCTGACCCCGGGCCACCCGGAGCGTGACCGGGTGCACGTGACGCCCGGCGTCGAGGTCACCACCGGGCCGCTCGGGCAGGGCTTCGCCAACGGCGTCGGCATCGCGATGGCCGAGGCCTTCCTGCGGGACAAGTTCGGCGAGGAGCGCCAGTCGCACTTCACCTACGCGATCGTCTCCGACGGCGACCTCATGGAGGGCATCGCGTCCGAGGCGGCGTCGCTGGCCGGCCAGCTCGGCCTGGGCAAGCTCATCTACCTCTACGACGACAACGACATCTCGCTGGACGGTCCGACGTCGCTGAGCTTCGACCGGGAGGACGTCTCGAAGCGCTTCGAGGCCTACGGCTGGCAGGTCCTCGAGGTCCGCGACGCCAACGACCTCGACGCGCTCGAGGCCCAGGTCCGCCTCGGCCAGGAGGAGACGGCCAAGCCGACGCTCATCCACGTCCACTCGATCATCGGGTACCCGTCGCCCAACAAGCAGGGGACCAGCAAGGCCCACGGCGCGGCACTCGGCACGGAGGAGGTCCGCCTCACCAAGGAGGTCATGGGGTGGGACCCCGACGCGACGTTCCTCGTGCCCGACGGCGTCTACGACACCTTCGGCGCGGCCGGCCGCAAGGGCGCCGAGGCGCGCGCGGCGTGGACCGAGGCGCTGGAGGCGTGGAAGGCGTCCGACCCTGATGCCGCCGCGGTCTGGGACGCGGCGTGGGAGGGCAAGGCGCTGCCCGGCGTCGGCGACGCCCTGCGCGAGCTGCAGTTCTCCAAGGACGGGCTCGCCTCCCGGGTCGCGGGCAAGGAGTCGATGGCGGCCTTCTCCGACTTCGTCCCGACGATGGTCGGCGGCGCGGCCGACCTGTCCGGCTCCACCAACACGGAGTTCCCGGGCGGCAAGGACGCGCGGTACGTGAGCGCCGAGCAGCCCGACCGAAACGTCTTCTGGGGCGTGCGCGAGCACGGCATGGGCGGGGCGGTCAACGGCCTCGCGGCGCACGGCGGCATCGTGCGGCCCTACGGCTCGACGTTCCTGCAGTTCTCGGACTACATGCGCGGCGCGATCCGCCTGAGCGCGCTGACGAAGCTGGACTCGACGTGGGTCTTCAGCCACGACTCGATCGCGTTGGGCTCCGACGGCCCGACCCACCAGCCCGTGGAGCACATCGCCGCGCTGCGCGCGATCCCCGGCCTCGTGGTGCTGCGCCCCGCCGACTCGCGGGAGACCGCGGAGGCGTGGCGCGTGATCCTCGAGGAGGTCGACGGACCCGCGGTGCTGATCCTCTCGCGTCAGGGGCTCGCCCCCCTGGACGGCTCCTCCTACGACGTCGCCCGCGGGGCGTACGTGCTGCGGGAGGGCAGCGGGCCGGTCCTCGTCGGCACGGGCGCCGAGGTGCAGGTCGCGCTGGCCGCGGCCGACGAGCTCGGCGGCGAGGTCGACGCGCAGGTCGTGAGCTTCCCGAGCTGGGAGCTCTTCGAGGAGCAGGACGACGCCTACAAGGAGTCCGTGCTGCCGAAGGACCGCTTGAAGGTCTCCGTCGAAGCCCTGGTCACGCAGGGCTGGCACAAGTGGGTCGACCACCCGATCGGCCTGGACCGCTTCGGCGCCTCGGCCGACGGCGACGAGCTCCTCGAACGCTTCGGCTTCACGGGGCCGAAGGTCGCGGAGGTCGTGCGCGGTCTGCTGTAGTCAGCCGCCGAGCAGGCGGTCTGCGTCGCCCGCCACGGTGACGTGGATCGCCCCGGGCTCGCGCACCCAGGCGATGAGGTCGAGGGCGGTCAGCCGGTCGAGCAGGAACTGGAACGCGAGCGCCTGCTTGCGGTTGGCGTAGCGCCGCGCGACGTCGAACGCCCAGCCGGTCGTGTGCAGCGAGTAGGCGCGCGTCGCCTCGATGTTGCGGCGGATCAGCAGCGCCTGGTAGCCCTCGTCGCGCACCGTCGAGGTGACGGTGAGCGGGCGACTGGAGCCGGAGATGGCGTGCACGCCGTCGCCGAGGTAGGCGAGCACCCGCAGGGCGCCGCGCCGCAGGCCGCGGTACTCCGTGCGGGGCTTGGCCAGCTCGCCCATGCTCGGATCGATGCGCAGCCCGTGCGCACGCAGCTGCGCCGCGTCCAGCGGCAGGATCGTCCCGGCGTCGCGGGCGGCGCGCAGCGCGTCCGCGTCGGCGTAGCGTGGGGTGCTCGCCGCCGGGTGCAGCACCTCCTCGGCGGAGTTCTTGTGCGTCTGCAGCGTCGCGGTGGTGGCCAGCGCGGCGGGGTCGGCGCGCCACCGCCGCATGGTCTCCATCGCCGCCCGGACCCGCCACAGGTACGTCGAGGACGCGTCGCCGAAGCTCGCAAGCTTTGCTGCGGCCCTCGGGCGGTCGAGGGGGCTCGCGGTGAAGAAGAGCTCCGCGTAGGAGGTGCTGGGGGCGGCGCCGAAGCGGGCCAGCACGTCCTGGAGGTTGCCCACGCCCATGTGGTAGCTCTCCACCGCGAGGTCGTCGCGGCCGTGGAGGTGGTCGCGGGCGAAGGCGAGGTAGCGCACGGTGGCCGCGAGCGCCTTCTCCGGGTCGAAGCGCTCGTCCACCCGGCGGCGCTCGCGCCTGCGCTGGGCGACGCGGTGGCCGAGCGCGATGCCGCGGGTCAGCCGGGCGCTGCGGGCGAGGTCGACGCTGAGGCCCAGCAGCCCGGTGGCCGTCTCGGCGAGGATCTGGGTCAGCCCGGTCGCATCCCGGACCCCGCCGGCCTGCGCGTCGGCCCGGCCCGCCGACTCGAGGAAGACGATGCCCTCGAGCGTGTCGGCGTCCGCGCCGCCTTTGGAAGCGACCCGCTCGATGGCGGGCCGCCAGCGGGCGACCCGCGCGGCGGTGGCGACCGCTCCGCCCGGGGAGAACGCGAAGAGCGGGTGCGCGAGCCCCGCGGCCGCGCGCCGCTCGAACTCCGCCCTGCGGGCCGTGGTGTATCGCAGCGGGTCCGCGGAGCCGCCGAAGCCCGCCCCGAGGCGCACCCGCGCGGGAGCCGGGCGGCCGGAGGGATGCACGAGCACCCGCGCCGCCCCCACCCCGAGCAGCACGGCGAGGACGAGAAGGGCGGCGGCGCGGCGGCCCGTGGGGGTGCGGGTGCGGAGTCGGCGGGCCACCTGGTGCCCCTAGGGACGGGTCAAGCGGCCGCGGCCGCGGTCGCGGCGGGCGGCGAGCCCAGCGCCGGCGAGGATGACGGTGGCCATCGAGTAGAGGCCGAGCAGCACCGCGGCGAGCACGAGGAACACGCGCACGGCCGCGTAGCCGGAGGCGCTGGCGACGTAGACCCCGACGAGGTTCGGGATCACCTGCACCGCCAAGCCCGCCGGCAACGCGCCGAGGAGCGCCGAGCTCCAGCTCAGGTGACCGAGCGGCGCCGTGCGGTAGATGATCGCCAACAGCACCACGGCGCCGATCGCGTTCAGCAGCAGGATCGCCTCGCTGGGGAGCGCGCTGCCGACGCCGAGGACGTCGGTGACGCCCGCGACGATCGTCGCGCTGCCCGCGGCGGCGATCACGAGGGCAGCCACGAGGGCTCCCAAGGCCATGTTGCGGATGCGGCCCGTGACGATGTTGTGGCGGGGGCAAGCGAGGATCCGCGAGGTGCAGCGCTCGACGACACCGATCGCACCCGAGCTCGTCCACAGCATCGCCGCGATGGCGATCGCCAACAGGTAGGGCGAGTTGTCGCGGGTGCCCGTGATCAGCGCGGTCACGTCGCCGTGGACTTCGTCCGGGAGGTACCGGTTGACCTGCTGGGCGACGTCGACGGCGGAGACGTAGTCGCGCAGGAGCAGCGCCTCGACGGCCGCCAGGCCGAGCGCGAACGGGGCCACGGAGAGCACGAGGTAGTACGTCAGGGCCGGGACGTCGTCCGCCAGCCCGTCGCCCCACCAGAAGGAGTAGACCCAGCGGGCCGCACGGCGCATCTGCCTGCAGCTTGCCGCAGACGGCGGCCGGGGGCGCTCCACGTCGGCCGGGGGCATCGAAGCCGGCGCGGGAGGGGAAGGTGGATGTGCCATGTCCGACTTCCGCGATGACGCCCAGCTCGACGCCTCCCAGGTGGAGGACGTGCGTGGTGGTGGCGGCGGCTTCAGCCGGCTGCCTGGCGGGCGGCTGACCGCAGGCGGCGGTGGCCTCGGGCTCATCGTCGCCATCGTGGCGCTGCTGCTCGGCGGCGGCGGGAGCGGCGGCGGCCTCGGGAGCCTCGGCGCGCTGGAGGACCAGACGGCGGGCGGCGGCACGGGCGCGCCGAGCAGCCAGCTCGCCCAGGCGTGCCGGACGGGGGCCGACGCCGACCGCAGCGAGGACTGCCGGATCGTCGGCTACGTCAACTCCATCCAGGCCTACTGGCGGGGGGACTTCAGCTCGCGCGGCCGAACCTACGAGTCGGCCCGCACGCGCTTCTTCTCGGGCCAGACGCAGACGGGCTGCGGTGCCGCGACGGCCGACGTCGGGCCCTTCTACTGCCCTGCCGACAAGTACGTCTACATCGACCTCGGCTTCTTCGACGAGCTGAAGTCCAAGTTCGGCGCGACGGGCGGCCCCTTCGCCCAGGCCTACGTGCTCGCCCACGAGTACGGCCACCACATCCAGGACCTCCAGGGAGTCCTCCGCGGCGGCTCGGGCGGGCAGGGCGCGTCGAGCCAGTCCGCGCGCACCGAGCTGCAGGCCGACTGCTACGCCGGCGCCTGGGCCCAGGGCGCCGTCGGCACCGGCTTCCTCACGAGCCTGACGCGGCAGGACGTCGCCGATGCGCTCGACGCGGCCTCCGCCGTCGGCGACGACCGCATCCAGCAGGAGTTCCAGGGTCGCGTGACCCCGGAGAGCTTCACCCACGGCTCGTCGGCGCAGCGCCAGAAGTGGTTCACGACGGGCTACGAGTCCGGCAACCCCAAGCGCTGCGACACGTTCGCAGGCGCGATCTGAGGCGGGGGCGAACCAGTCGGTGGAGTGTCGGGGGGCACGACGCGCTCGGCCGCCTGCGCGGCCGCGGCGCGTTCGCGGCGGGACGGACGCAGCACCAGCAGGTACCAGCCGGCGCCGACCAGCAGGTAGCCGCCGACGATGAAGACCGCGGCGATGATCACGATCCCGGCGTCGTCGGCCGCGGCGGTGAGCATCCCGACACCATCGCCGATCGATCTGCGGTTGTCCATGAACCGCGAACCCGTGACCTCCTAGGCCGCCGTGGGCACCCGGGATGTTCACCCCGGCTGACCCGGGGACGTCTAGGGTCGAGACGCTCTCCGTCCTACCGAAAACCGGGATCTCATGTTTCGTCGCCTCGCCGCCGCCCTCGCCGTCGGTACCCTCTCGCTCCTCGTCGCCGCGGTCGCGATGGGCGTGGACCTCTCCCCGGACGCCGTCGGCCCCGGGGTGAAGACGACCGTCGACGGCCGGCGCCTCTCGCCCTACGGCGATCTCGTGTCGCTGGGCAACTTCCCGACGGGTGGCGCGGCGACGCCGGACGGGCGCTTCTACTGGACGGTCTCCACCGGGCGCGGTCGCAACGACCTGCGCATCGTCGACGTCGCCGCCAAGAAGGTCATCCAGACCTTGCCGCTCCCCGGCGCCTCCGGGGGCATCGCCATGGACGCCTCCTCGTCGACCGCCTACGTCTCGGGCGTGGCCGATTCGAAGCACGCCGATCAGGCGTCCGCCCCCGGCACACCCGGTATCGGCGGCGACGTGGTGCACGTCTTCCGCTACGACAAGCCGTCCGGTCACGCCGACTTCGATCACCTGCTGGCGGTGCCGCCGCCCCCGCAGGCCCCGGCCGTCCAGGACTTCCCGCCGGCGACGAAGAAGCTCGCGTGGCCCGACCGCCTCGCGGTCTCCCGGGACGGCGCGACGCTGCTGGTGCCGCTGAACCTCGCCGACGCCGCCGCCGTGGTCGACACGAAGAGCCGGGCGGTGCGCTACGTCGACACCGGCAGCTACCCCTACGGTGCCGCGATCCTGCCCGACGGCAAGACCGGGTTGGTCTCCAACGAGGGCGCCGGGACCGTGTCCGTCGTCGACCTCGCCGCGGCCAGGAAGGTCAAGGACATCACGGTCGGGCCGCACCTGTCGCACCCGGAGGCGATCGCGATCACCAGCGACGGCGCGCAGGCGTTCGTCCCGCTGGCGAACTCCGACCAGGTCGTGGTGCTCGACACGGCCAAGCGGGAGGTGTCGCGGACCCTGTCGGTCGAGCGGCCGGAGGGTCTCGGCACGTCGCCCGTCGACGTCGCGGTCACGCCGGACGACCGGCGGCTGCTCGTGGCGCAGTCGGGCGCCGACGCCCTGGCCGTCTTCAAGCTGCCGGGCGGCGCCGCGGGTGCCGGGGGCAGCACGGTCGCCCCGGCGGGCGCGACGCAGAAGCGGGTGGTGCGCGTGCGGTCTGCCACGAACGTCGCGACCTACCGCGCGCGGCAGCTCGCCGCGCGGCGCGCCTACGTGACCCGGGCCCGCCACGCGCGCGCCGCGGGTCGCCGGGCGGCGGTACACGCCTACCACCGGACGCTGCGAGTGCTGCAGCGGCGGCTGCTGCGCGGCCCGAGCCGCCTGGCGTGCGCCGGGCCCACCCGCGCCGAGGAGCGGCGCTACGTCCGGCTGGTGCTGCGGGCGGCCACGGCCCGCACCGTCGCGCTGCGCCGCGCCCACGGCGGGACGGCCACCGCCAGGCGGCGTCGCGCCGCGGCGCAGCAGACGTACCGCAAGGCCCTCGCCCGGGCGACGCGCGGCCTGCCGAAGCTCGTCGCCTGCTCGGCGGCGGGGCCGGGCGGCGTGGTGCAGCCGCCCGCTGCCTCCATCCCCGATTACGCCCGCATCGGCGCGATTCCGACCGCGTCGCAGCCCATGGCGACGACGGTCACCGCCGCCGGGACGCTGCTCTACGTGTCGGCCAAGGGTCTCGGCGTCGGCCCGAACCCCGGTGGTCCGCAGCCCGACCAGCCGACCGACAGCGACGACCGGATCGGCTCCACCCAGTACCTCCCGTTGCTCGTTGCCGGCGCGGCCGGAGTCGGGACGATGCCCAGCGACGCGAAGGTCGCTGCCCTGACCGCCACGACCGACGACCAGATCAAGCCGGCGAACGCCCGACCGGCGCCGGCCGACACGCCGCTGCGGGCCGGCGGCCCGATCAAGCACGTCTTCTACGTCGTCAAGGAGAACCGCACCTACGACCAGGTCCTCGGCGACGACCCGCGGGGCGACGGGGACCCGAAGCTGACGCTGTTCGGAGAGCCGGTCACGCCGAACGCCCACGCGCTCGTTCAGCGCTTCCCCCTGCTCGACCACGTCTTCGCGAACTCCGAGGCGTCGATCGACGGCCACTACTGGACGAGCGCCGGCTCGGTGCCGGACTACGTCAACAAGAACTGGTTCCAGAACTACGCCGGCCGTGGACGGCCCTACGACTTCCCGGTGTACTCCGTCGACTTCCCGGCCAACGGGTTCCTCATCGACCAGGCGACCCGGCAAGGCATCTCCTACTTCAACTACGGCGAGGCGATCGCGGGCAACATCCCGCTGCCCGACAAGGACCGGACCCCGGCGGAGACCGCGGCTGTGAGCGCGAAGTTCGCGAACTCCGACATCGGGACGGGCCCCGGCAGCTGCTACCCGAACGACGGCTCGATCGGCAAGGACGCGATCACCGGCCAGCCCGTCTTCGACACCCTGCCACCGCTCGGAGCACCGCTCGACGCGGAGTCGCGCTTCTTGTGCTTCCGGACCAAGCTCACCGCGCAGCTGGCGACGGGCACGGTGCCGACCTTCAACTACATGGTGCTGAGCAACAACCACACGCGCGTGCTCAGCGCGGGGGCCTACACGCCGCGCGCGATGGTCGCCGACAACGACGAGGCCCTCGGGCGGATCGTCGACCTCGTCTCCCACTCCTCGATCTGGGATTCCTCGGCGATCTTCGTCATCGAAGACGACTCGCAGGACGGCGCCGACCACGTCGACGCCCACCGCATCCCCGCGCAGGTGATCTCGCCCTACGCCAAGCCGGGTGCGGTCGTCCACACCCGCTACGACTACCCGAGCGTCATCCGCTCCATCGAGCTGATCATGGGGATGCGCCCACTCGGCTTCAAGGATGCGGTCGGGGTCCCGATGTACGACGCGTTCTCGGCCGGCCCGGACAACGGCGCCCCGTACACGGCGATCTCCAGCAAGGTGAACCTGCTGGAGAAGAACCCGAGCTCGGGTCCGGGGGCGCTCGCGTCGGCGCAGCTGCCGAGCGGCTTGGACCTCATCCCGCAACGCGAGATGGACCGCCTGCTGTGGAGGTCCGTCCACGGCTGGAACGCCTCCCCGCCGCCACCCGGGCCCAACGCGACCGCGGGGGAGTGAGGGGCGGTCGCGCGAGCGGTGCGTCCGCGGCGATGGAGCTGAGGGGACTCGAACCAGGTGAGGCCGCGATCACCCTCGCGCGTCGTGTCTGGCTTTCGCGCGCCGGAGCAGGCCGACGAGCTCCTCTGTCCTGATCTCGCGAACGGCGACGAGCCCCGCGGCGTAGACGACCAAGCTGGCGGCGCCGCCGAGGACGAAGGCGATGGCGGAGACGTCTTGTAGGCCGATCAGCGCCATGGTCGCGGCCATCGGGAGCGCCGCGAGGACGCAGCGGCCCAGCGCCTGGCCCAGCGGCCACAGCTCGAGCCCGAAGATCTGCCGGCAGAGCCGGAGGTGTGCGGGGACGTAGATGAGATAGGCCACCGTGGTCCCCACGGCCCCACCGACCACACCGATGCGCGGGATGAGCACGACGTCGATCGCCGCGTTCACCGCGACGGTCACCACGGCGATGAGCCCACGTCTTCTCGCCTGACCGGAGTAGTGGACGCTGATCGTCACCAGCGGTGCGACGCCCGCGAGGAAGATGAACACAGCCAGGGCACGAAGCACGTCGGCGGCGGCGGCGTACCCGGTTCCCAGGACGAGGTCCGTCACCGGTCGCGCCCAGACGGCGGCGCCAACCGCCATCGGGACCTGGAGCACGACGAGCAGCCTGAGCGCCCGGGCCAGGCCCTTGACGTCGGGCTCGGTGTCCGCAGTGCGAGCCATTCGGGGTGCCACGCCGCTGGCGAGCGCGAGGCCCGGGTAGTGGAGGAAGGCCACGATCCGCAACGGGGCCTGGAAGAACGCGACATCGCTCGCTGCCAGGAACGCGCCGATGAGCAACACGTCGATCTCCTCGAACAGCGTGAACGCGGAATCGACGAGAAAGACCGTGCCGGCGTATCGCGCGATCCGGCTACCGCTCCCGTGTCCCCGGCGAGTCGGGAGCACCTCGCGCCCCAGCAGCCGCGCCGCCACGCCGAAGGCCGCCACCGCTCCGAACAGGTAGCCCGCTCCGCGTCCGAATGCCGCCCCGGTAGCTCCGGCGCCGAGGAGGACCAGCAAGACGGTGCTGCCGAGCTCCACGGCGCTCTCGAGAACCACCACCCGCATCTGCAGCGGCACCCGCCGCACGGCGCTGAACGCCGACAGGTAGAGCATGAAGAAGCTCTGTCCGAGCACGGCGAGCGCGACCCCGCGAAGTGGCCAGGCCAGGCCCGGCTGGCCGTACAGGTTGGCGATGGGGCCGGCCAACAAAGCGAGCAGCACGGCGATCGCGACCGACGCCGGCAGCTTCAGCCGCGCGGCATCGCCGAGCACACGGGCCACGACCGGGAGGTCGTCGTGGTGCTCGGCCGCGAAGCGCGAGGCCGAGGCGGAGATCCCGAAGTCGGCGGGTCGGACCAACAGGGCAGAGATACCGACGGCAAGAGCGAACACGCCGTACTGCGATGGCCCGAGATAGCGAGCGAGGAACAGCGTCGATGCGGCGGTCATGCCCGCCGTCGTGAGCTTCACGACAAGCGAGGACGTCGAGTTGGCCATCGCCGACCGTGGCGTCGCTCGCCGTTGCGCCCGGTGCCGACGGGACGTACCTTGGCCTGGGAGCTGCATCGCTCAACCGTACGGCCAGCCGGTACGGTGACGTCGCATGACGCCGCTCGTCGCCGCTGCGCTCGAGGTCGCCCGTCGCGTCTCACGCCGCTTCCGCCGTTCCCGGATCGGCAACCGCCTCGACCACCCGCGGCTCGATCGCCTTCGAGGGCGACTGCTGCCCGCCATGGGCCCGCAGGACGTGCTCGACTCCGTCGCATGCCTGTCGTCGGCCGGGATCAGCGCCTGGGTGGCAGGCGGCTGGGGCGTCGACGCGCTAGCCGGGCGGCAGACCCGTCGCCACCGAGATCTGGACCTGGTCATCGATCGTGAGGCGCTCGAGCGGGCGATCTCCTGCCTTCAGGCATTGGGCTACCGCCGGCAGCGCGAGCTTGTCGCCGAACTGGTCCCGGGCTCTCTGCTCCCCGAGCGGGCGGTGTTGGCCAACGCCGTGGGGCAAGTCGTCGACCTCCACCCGGTCGATCTCGAGACGTGGGCGCCCGTCGGCGACGCGGCTCCCTTCGCGACCGGGACCATCGCGAGCCGGTCCGTCGGGTGCCTGTCCGCTGACGTCCAGCGGGCCGGCCGCCGTGGCTACTCCCTCGATGTCGACGACCACCACGACCTCTCGCTGCTGGACGGGTTCGACCATGGGGCCTAAAGGGCTCGTGCGCTCGCTGCGCGCCGGTCCCCCGAGCGCCTTGCTGGTGCCGGTGGCCGAGGCCGCGGGGCTGCCGGTCACCGCGGGCCCCGGCGCGCTGCCGCCCCACGTCACCGTGCTCTATCCGTTCGTCGGAGCGCGCCGCATCGACGCGGCGCTGATCGCCTCCCTGCAGGAGGTTCTCGGCCGCTTCGGCCCGTTCAGCTTCACGCTCACGCGCACCGGTCGTTTCCCCGGCGTCCTTTACGCGGCACCCGAGCCCCCCGAACCGTTCGTGGCACTCACCATGGCGTGTGTGGAGCGCTGGCCGGAGCATCCACCGTTTCGCGGCGCCTTCGAGGACGTCGTCCCCCACCTCACCGTGTCGACGGGCGCCGAGGACGGTGACCGGGAGCGCTTCGTCGCCGCCCGGCTGCCCCTCGTGGCCCGCGCGTCGCGGGTGTGGCTCATGGCGCCACGCACAAGCGGTGGCGCGTGGCGCCGCCTCGCGAGCATCGAGCTGGCCGGAGCCTGACCGCGCGGGGCTCTCGGACGAGGCGGAGTGGCGGCAGCTCCCAGAACCCCCGCGCTAGCAGGGGTTCTGGTGAAGTGGAGCTAAGCGGACTCGAACCCCCTGACCTCCTGGGTGCGATCGAGTGCGGAGGGGTCACGGAAGGGCGCCGATGGTCAGGGAACCCTGTTCTGAGCAGGAACTTCTCGCGCACGGTCGAACCGTCGAATCCCGTGGAGGTCAGCCTGATGTTCCCTCTCCGTTCCCCCGTGGCCTGCTGCCGGTTGCCAGGAACGGAAGGTTCTGCGCTCGAGGTAGTCCTGTGCCTGCCCGACCTTCGGCGCTGCGACGTCTCACACCCCGGGGGCCTCGCTGGTTCGAGGAGGTGTGGACGCCTCGCCCCACCGGACTGATGCGCGCTACTGGCTGATACCACCGAGCGACCCCGGGGCGTTCGCCGCGTTCTACCGTCGGTACGAGCGGGCGATGCTGGCCTACTTCCAGCGTCGGACGCACGACGCTGAGCTGGCCGCGGATCTCACCGCGGAGGTGTTCGCGGCCGCGCTTGAGGCCGCAGCGCTTCGACTCCCGACCACCGTCGTGTCGCAGGCGTCGGCGTCGATGCGGTGACCGAGACCGAGACCGAGACCGACATCGCCCAGCGCCGCCTGCGCGCCACACGCCGCTCGGCCCCCAAGCGCTGACGCCGGTCCCTCACCCGACCCCGCGAGTCGCCACCCCCACCGCGAGAGGGCCGATGCGGCCGTGGAGCGACCGGGTCCACCCTCTCGCGCTCCAGCTCTGACAGCCGCACGTCACCGGCCGGTCCGTTGCACCGTATGGTCCACCCCCATGTCCAGCGACGAGCCGGTGGTCCGTGCTCGCGGGCTGACGATGTCCTATGGCGACCACGAGGCGGTGCGTGGGATCGACCTCGACGTCGGCGCGGGCGAGTGCCTGGCCTTCCTGGGCCCTAACGGCGCTGGGAAGACGACAACGGTCGAGATCCTCGAGGGCTACCGCCGGCGCACGGGCGGGGAGGTGACCGTCTTGGGCGTCGATCCGGCGCATGCGGAGGCGGACTGGCGCGCCAGAGTCGGGGTCGTGCTGCAGTCGCCCGGCTCGGAGCGGTACCTCAGCGTGCGCGAGACCGTCGAGCTCTATGCGGGCTACTACGCCGCGCCGCGCCCGGTCGACGAGGTGCTGGCGCTCGTCGGCCTCGAGGACCGGCCCGACCTGCAGGGCCGCAAGCTCTCCGGCGGGCAGCAACGGCGCCTGGACGTGGCGATCGCGCTGGTCGGCGACCCCGACCTCGTGTTCCTCGACGAGCCGACGACGGGCTTCGACCCCGCCGCGCGCCGCCAAGCGTGGAAGGTCATCTCGGGGTTGCGCGCGCTCGGCAAGACCATCTTCCTGACGACGCACTACCTCGACGAGGCCGAGGTGCTCGCTGACCGCATCGTCGTGATCGCCGCCGGGCGGATCGTCGCCGAGGGAACGCCGCAGACGCTCGGTGGCCGCGACCACGTCGCCAGCCGGATCACCTTCACGCTGCCCGCCGGGATCGCGCCCGAGGCCCTGCCGGTCCCCGCCGAGCTGACGGGCGACCGGGCCCTGGTGGAGGCGGAGCGGCCGCTGGAGGCGCTCGGTGTGCTCGCCGCCTGGGGCGCCGAGCACGGCCACACGCTGGCCGATCTCGAGGTGCGCCGCCCCTCCCTGGAGGACACCTACCTCGAGCTGGTCGGCGCGGCCGAGGTCGCGCCGTGATCGCCCTCACGCTGCACCAGTTGCGCTACGACCTGCGGGCGTTCTGGCGCAACGGCCAGGCGCGCTTCTTCACGATCGCGCTGCCCGTCCTCTTCCTGTTGATCTTCGCCTCGGTCTTCGGCAACGACCCGGTCGACGTCCCGGGCGGCACCGTGCCGCAGACGACCTACTACGTGCCGGTCATCGTCGCCCAGGGCGTGGTGAGCGCGGGCTTCGCCAACCTCGTGATCACCCTGGCGCTCGAGCGCGAGGCCGGCACGCTGAAGCGCCGCCGCGCGACCCCCGTGCCCGCGGCGGCGCTGATCGCCTCTCGGGCACTGGTCTGCACGATCGTCGCGCTCGTGATCGCGGCCGTGCTGATGGTCATCGGCGCCGCGATCTACGGCGCCCACCTCGACGCGGCCAAGCTGCCGGCCGTCGTACTCGCCGTCGTCGTCGGCACGTTGGCCTTTGCGGCGCTCGGCACGGCATTGGTGAGCGTGGTCAGCAACGAGGACGCCGCCACCCCGGTGGTGCAGGCGATCACGCTGCCGCTCTACTTCATCTCGGGCATCTTCGTCCCCGCCGACACCATCCCTTCGGGGCTGCTTTCCGTCTCCTCGCTGTTCCCGATCCGCCACCTTGCCCAGGCGCTGCTAGCGGCCTACAACCCGGCCGTCGGCGCCCCCGGCATCGAGTGGGGCCACCTCGGCGTCGTGGCACTTTGGGGCGCGGCTGGTGCGGCGATCGCGCTGCGCCGCTTCTCCTGGGTCCCCCGCGACGGCTGACTAGCGCTGTCGATCCGTTCGGCGCGAGTGGTTCGCCGCCAGCGCCCAAACTCCGCATTGCCGTGGATCACCACCCTGGCCGCGGCCGGGGTACTGGGCTGGCTTGTCCGCCGGTCGACGCCACCATCGCGCGGTCGGGCGCCAGCGCCGTCGCCTCCGAAAATCCCTACTGGGATCACATCGGCGCCAAGACGGTTTGCGATCCTGACGGCTTCTGCGTTGATGCTCGAGCCGACGACATGGGACTGACCCGACCCGCCAACATCGAACGTCTCACGGGACTCGTTTGAGCGCTGGGTCAAGGCGTCTTCTGCGGTCATCCGGAGGTAGCGCTCAGGACGAGGAGTATGGGCGCGAAGCCGTCGTGCAGTCAGCCGTACACCGCGGCGCCGACGGATGGGGCGAGCCAGCGGACGGAGGGCGGGAGCGTGTCTTGGTGGAGGCGGTTGCCGTGGTTTTTGACCGGGGGCAGCAGCCACGCCGGTTCCGGCGTCAGCGACTACCGAGGATCACCCGCGGGGACGAAGCTCGTCTCAGCCAACGAGCCAGATCGCTCCGTCGCGCAGTTCGACGGGGAACGTCTCCAGGTTCTTCGCCCCCGTCGTCTTCTTGACGGTGTTGGCGAGCGGCTTGAAGGCGCCCTGCGGGCCGAGGACCATCGCACCCGTCTTCACGTCGTAGCGGGCGCCGTGCCAGGGGCACTCGAGGCAGCCGTCCTCGACCTTGCCCTTGCCGAGCGGCGCGAAGAGGTGACGGCAGCGATTGGAGACTGCAAACGGCACGCCAGCTGCAAGCCCGACCGCGAGCTTCCCAGCCGGGGTGTCAACGACGGTCACTTGCGTGGGGCCGAGGTCATCGACGGCGATCAGGCGGGCGGATGCGGTGGTGGGCATGCCGGGCACCGTATGTGGCTCTGCGGTCTAGCGCCAGCAGCCTGGCTCAGAACGTCGATCGAGCGCCGGCCGCGACGCGCCTGCGCCTGTGCTCCGCGTCGACGCTTGCTGGCGGACAGATGATCATCAGAACCTCAAGGAGGGGCTCCGCCAGACAAGGGCCGGCGACTGAGCTGCGTGAAGTGCGGCGTCAACGCGAGCAGTGGGACCGCGACGCGCTCGCCCACCTTCGCGACGGCGACCTCGACGCCTTCACGAGCGCCTACGTCGAACACGGCCGCATCGTCACCGCCCCAGAATGCCGCGGCGGCTCGCGAACGACTCGTCGAGCTGCACGTCGAACTCGCCGACAAGCAACAACGCGAGCTGCCGGTCAGCCACGCCCACGACGGGCACCTCGACCACGCCTACGCCATGACCGTCCACAAGCCCAGGGCGCTACGGTCGACTCAGTCTTCGTCCTCGGCTCCGACGAGAGCTACCGCGAATGGGGCTACACCGCCCTCTCTCGCCACCGACGCGAAGCACCGCACCGTCCGGCTGCTCGCGCCCTTGCGCACCGACCTCGCGAGCTGGTCGCTGGCCGCCGGGCGCCCGGGCCGCGAGGCGCTGGTCTTCCCAAGCCAGACCGGCGCCCCGTGGTCGCTTACCGCCTACCAGTCCTGGCGTCGGCGCTCCTTCGATGGTGCGCGCGCAGCGGCTCTCGCGCCGAAGGCCACGCCGTACACGCTGCGCCATTCCTTCGCGAGCCTGCTCTTGCACGAGGGCCGCAGCGTCGTCTTCGTCGCGCGCCAGATGGGTCACGACGCGCGGCCGACGCTCCCGACCTACGGCCACGTCGAGGACGAGCTCGAAGACCAGCCGCGGGTGGGCGCCGAGGAGGCGATCCGGCAGGCCCGCGCCGCCCTTGATGTTCCCTCTCAGTTCCCTCGCGTCGCAGAAGGCGGGAACATCGCGCTCACCCTGGACGCACAGAACCCCCGCGCTAGCAGGGGTTCCGGTGAAGTGGAGCTAAGGGGACTCGAACCCCTGACCTCCTGGGTGCGATCCAGGCGCTCTCCCAACTGAGCTATAGCCCCGCGAGTGGCGCTGAGTGTAGACGCCGCGCGCCTTCGTAGGTTCCT
>JBBQZE010000006.1:0-30888 GCA_038207985.1 Solirubrobacterales bacterium | reverse complement strand
CGCCCTTCTCCGTGTCGACGAGCCAGGCGAACGACTTGCGCTGGATGTCGATCAGGTTCGGGACGTCGAGGGACTTCGGCAGGCGCGCGAAGGTTCGGCGCGTGCGGGGGGCGTCAACACGAGGCACAGCGGGCGACTCCTACTGGGAGGTCGGGAGGGCGGAGGACTTCGAGGGTGCGGGTCCCCGGCTTGCTGGGGACCTCGCGACCAGACAAGGTAGCACAGGCGATCGCCACCCCTTTCGAGGCGCGTCAGCGCTCACGGACCCCGCCCTGGGCACTCCCCGTATGTGGCGGGGGGCTCGTCGTGGGCGGCTGCGACTATCGGCCGACGGGCGGCAGTGTAGCGAGCGGGCGGCGTCGCGGCTAGGCGTGGCGGGGAGGTCGCTTCACCGCCGCCAAGGCCGACGAGGGCGGCGGAAGCCCGCGCGCGCCGGCCGGGCCGCGTCCCGCGGCCGGGCGAGCTCCAGCTCCGCACTGTCCGCGCGGGCAGTGGCTGCGTCGAGCTTCCCGGTCAAGTCCGTCTGCAGCGCCTCGAGCTGCTCGAGGCGCCACGCGTGTATCGCGGCGATCTCCCCGTGGGCCCAAACGCTGAGCTCGTCGTGCAGGCGCATGACCGCGCCGATCTCGTGCGAAGGCTGGGCGAAGCCGTGGAGCGCCTCCCACAACGCGACCTGCTCCTCGTCCTCGAGGCGCACCCCGGCGAGCACCGATCGGAGCATCCGTCGCTGCGCACCGTGCACGATGGCGGGATCGGCGTTGATCTGGGCCAGGCGGCCCGCGACTCCCGCGCGGTAGAAGAACAGCACCCGCGGCACGACGTCCACCCGGAAGCCGTCGAAGGCCAGACGGGTGTAGGTCTCGCAGTCCTCGTTCGTCCAGCGCTCCTCCTCGAACCCACCGGCGCTGCGCAACGCGTCCACGGAGTACAACCCGCAGGCATCGCCGAAGACGTTCTCGGCCGCGACCAGGATGCGAGGACCTCCGGTCGGGGCGAAGCGGAACGCGAAGCGCCCCGCGGCGATGTCGTCGTCTTCGGCGAACCCGAGGGTGTGACAGGTCGCCACGTCGCGCCCGTCCGCGAGCACCGCGCCGAGGAGCGACTCCACGAGCGTCGGCGTGGCGATGTTGTCCGAGTCGAACGAGAGAAGGTAGTCCGCGCTCGTCCGCGCGAGGCACGCGTTCCGGGCTGCGCCCGGACCGAGGTTGTCCTGCCGGAAGAACGTCCACGCGGGGTACATCGCCTCCTGCTCGGCGAACACGCGGACCGCTTCCGCGTCGGAGGACCCGTCGTCGACGACGAAGACCTCGTCGGGCGCGCGCGTCTGTGCTGCGAGCGACGCGAGGGCGGCGGGGAGGTAGTCCGCGTGGTGGTAGTGGGTCACCGCCAACGCCACCGAGGCGTCGGACGCCGGACTGGACCGACGCTCGACGCGGCGTCCCGCGAGCTCGCGGTACGCCGCTTCGACACGGTCGTTCCACGCACGGGGGTCGCAGGCCACCGCGACGTCGGCCCGGAGCCGTCGCTCGTCGTCCTCCGGCGAGGCGAGGCGCTGCTGCAACGCGACGGCCAACGCCGCCGGGGTCGCCTCGAACAGCCACCGGGACCGCGCCTCCTGGTGGGCGAGGACCTCCGGGATGCCGCCGACGGACGTCGCGAGGAAGGGGATCTCGTCGACGATGCACTCTGCGACCGTGTACCCGAACGTCTCGCTCAGCGAGGCCAGCACGGCCAAGCGACCGCCTCGCGTCAGCTCCGCGAGGGCGGCCTCGCGCCCGAGCTCGGTCTCGATCCGGTGCGGCCGGCCGGCCATGCGCTCGGTGATGATGTCCGTCGCTCGGCGCCCGTCGATCCGGGAGTCCTTGCCGAGGAACAGCACGGGGAGCTGCACGTCGAAGAGGTCGAGTGCGTCGAGGAAGACGTCGAGGCCCTTGCGCCGCTCGAGCCGGCCGAAGAAGACGAGCTCCTGCACTCCGGTGCCGGGCGGGGAGCTGGGGCGCTGACGATCCGGGAAGGGCGACACCGCCACCGCGTCGTCCCGCACCGCCCACCCCTGCTCCCGGGTGTCGGCGAGCATGTACTCCGACGGGCTCAGCTGGAGGTCGGCGTGCTCGAACGCGTAGCGCTCGCAGTAGTCGAGCTTGAGCTCCCACGCGGAACGCAGCGCCTGCCGGTTGCCGCGACGCTGCCACTCGGTCGTGCCGTGGAGCTTTATCGCGAGCCGGACGTCCGCGAACGCGAGCCCGCTGCGCTTCGCCTGCACCGACCGGAAGCCCAGCGCCCGCCAGTCAGGGAACTCGATGAGGTCGAAGGCGTGGGCCGCGTGGAGTTCCTCGAGCACCTCGAAGGCGTGCTGGCTCACCTCGAGCGTGTCGGTGCTGTCCCCGAAGCTCGGAATGCCCTGCCAGACACGCGGCGACTCGTCCAGCCAGCGGAAGTCGATGCCTTCGGAGGCCATGACCCGCGACAACTCCGCCGTCGCGGCCGGATCGTCGACCGGCCCGCAGTAGAGCACGTGCACAGCCCATCCGCGGTCGCGGAGCACACGACTCAGGACGAACGCATGTGTGCCGATGCCGCCGTTGCGGACAAGGCCGGGGAAGTCGTTCGTGACCAGGCAGGCGCGCGGCGGCCCTGACTGCCGCGCGGCGCTCACGGGCCAGGAACCGCACATCGCGACGTGGTGCGCCGTACCGGCGAGCGACGAGCGACGTCCGCGTATCGTTTCGCGCGCGGCGCTCGGCTGACGTGCCGCGACTCATGTGGGACCTGGGGCACCTGCCTCGATTCTATAGACCGAAGGCCGCGCGGCAGCCGCCGCAGGACGGAGCAGATGCGTCACCACACCACCCCGCACCACCGAGCTGTGAGCTGGGTGTCGCTCGCGATCGTCGGAGCGGCGCTGGCGACCGCCGCGCCGGCCGCTGGTCGAACGCGGACGGTGTCCATGGGGCCCGAACCGAGCGCACGACTGCGCTTGGCGATGGTCGAGGGCCAGGTGAACGCGTTCTTCCCGTCGCGCCTCGTGGGTCACGTCGGGGATGTCGTCCGGTTCGTCCCGCGCGGGCCGCACACGGTCGACCTGCCACGCCCCCACTCGGGGCCGCTGGCCATCGTCGTCCCGGGCGCCGCGAAGGCCTCCTCGCGGGACGGAGAGGGGCGCCTGTTCTGGTTCCGGGGCTTCGACCTGTTCAAGGTGAACCCTGACCTCTCGCGCTCCGCCTTCGGCAAGACGGTGGAGTACGACGGTTCGCGGCGCGTCGTCAGCGGGTTCCCCGGCGGCAGCACCAAGCCCTTCACCGTGACCTTCACGAAGGCGGGGACCTACACCGTCTACTGCAACATCCACGACGGGATGAAGATGACCGTCCGGATGCTCCCGGTGGCCGCCGGCGTCCCCACGCTCGCCCAGGACCGGCAGCGCGCCGCGCGCCAAGCGCGCGAGGACCTGGCCGCCGCCAAGCGGCTCGCCTCGGCCCGAGCTCGTCCTGGTGTCATCGACGTAGGGCGGGCGGGGACGGGCGGGGTCGAGCGGTACGCCTTCTTTCCGTCGAAGCTGCGAGTCCGACGGGGCGCGACCTTGACCTTCCGCGTGTCGGGGGCGTCCCGAGACGCACACACCGTGACGACCGGCCCGGGGAGCGCGCGGGACACGACCTCGTACCTCGGGCGACTGGCCTCGTCGTTCGCGTCGGAGGTCGCAGATCCCATCGCCAGCTACCCCAGCGACCCCCCGACGGTGGGGGTCGTGAGTCTGACGTCCCGCTTGCACGGCAACGGCTTCTGGAACTCCGGCGTGATGAAGCCGTCGCCGACCAGCCACGTGCCCGCGGAGAGCCAGCTCCGCTTTCCCCAGGTCGGCACGTTCCGCTTCTTCTGCCTCCTGCACCCCGGCATGCAGACGTCGGTCACCGTCCGCTGAGCCGCGAGCGGACTGCGTCGGCGCGGGAGATCCACGGCTACGCTCCGGCCATGACCCGTCGCCGACGCTCCGTGGCCGCCCTCGTCGCCGTGACCGCGTGCAGCGCAGGCCTCGCCGGCAACGCGCAGGCGGGCGAGAAGGGGTTCTGGGGCCCGACCAAGATCAAGGGCGTGTCCCAGTTCCCGGTCTACAAGTCCTTGGGCGTCACGCTGTACCAACAGACGCTGCTCTGGAACGACGTCGCGCCGACGCGCCCGGCGCATCCGACCGACCCGGCCGATCCCGCCTACGCGTGGCCGGAGGACATGGACGCGGTCATCAAGGAAGCCGCGCGGAACCACATGCGCGTCCTGCTCATGATCATCGGCGCCCCGTCGTGGTCCAACGGCGGGCATCCGTGGCAATGGGTACCGGACCCGAAGTTCTACGCGCAGTTCGCCGAAGCGGCGTCGCGACGATACCCCGCGGTCCGCCAATGGATGATCTGGGGCGAGCCGTCGCGCACACCCAACTTCCAGCCGCTCATCCCGCAGACCATCGGCCGACCGCTGACGGCGGCGCAGGCGAAGGCGCCGCAGCGGTACGCGGAGATGCTCGACGCCGCCTACGTGTCCCTCAAGCGTGTGCGCCGAAGCAACGTGGTGATCGGGGGGAACACGTACGCCGCGGGGGACATCCGGCCCGTCAACTGGGCGAACGCGATGCGGCTCCCCAACGGACACCGCCCCCGGCTGGACGTCTACGGCCACAATCCCTTCACGCTGCGCACCCCCGACCTCTCGGACCCGCCGGGCCCCGGCGGGACCGTGGACTTCTCCGACCTCGGACGGTTCCAGAAGGTCGTCAACCGGGACTTCGGGCGCCCGGGGCGCCGCCACGTCCCGATCTTCCTGTCGGAGTTCACGATCCCGACCGGCCTCGACGGTGAGTTCAACTTCTACACGACGAAGGCCAAGCAGGCCGAGTTCATCGAGAAGGGCTTCGGGATCGCCCGGAAGATCCGTGCCTACGGGCTCGGCTGGATCCACCTCCGCGACGAACCGAGGCCCAACGGGGAAGGCATACGAGGCGGTCTCCTGAATGCCGACGGCACGCGGAAGCCCGGGTTCTACGCCTTCAAGCGCGCGAAGATCTAGCGCACCGCCGCATCGCCCGCCACGTCCCTTAGCCTCCCGCCGATGAACGTCGGCATCGTCGGGTTGGGGTACGTGGGGCTGCCGCTGGCAGTCGCCTTCGCCGAAGCGGGGCACGACGTGACCGCCGTGGACACCGACCCGCGGAAGGTCGAGGCCATCGTGCGCGGCGAGTCGTACATCGAGGACGTTCCCGCCGAGCAGCTCGCGGCGGTGTCGAGCCGCATCACGGCGTCGACCCGCTGCTCCCGCCTGGCCAAGGCGGACGCGATCGTCATCTGCGTCCCGACCCCCCTGACGCCGAACCGGGAGCCGGACCTGACGCCGCTCCTGGACGCCGCGAGCTCCATCGCGGCGATCCTGCAGCCGGGCCAGCTCGTCGTCCTCGAATCCACGACCTACCCGGGCACGACGCGCGAGCGCCTCGCGCCGATGCTCGAGGAGTCCGGATTGGCCGCGGGCCGCGACTTCCACCTCGCCTACTCACCGGAGCGCGTGGACCCGGGCCGGACCGACCACACGCTCCGGACGACGCCCAAGGTCGTCGGCGGGCTCACCGATGCGTGCGCAGCGCGGGCCGCGGCGCTCTACGAGGAGGTGTGCGACGTCCTGGTCCCCGTGAGCTCACCGGACGCCGCGGAGCTCACCAAGCTGCTCGAGAACATCTTCCGCTCGGTCAACATCGCCCTCGTCAACGAGCTGTCGATCCTCTGCGAGCGCATGGGCATCGACATCTGGGAGGTCGTCGATGCGGCCGCGACGAAGCCCTACGGGTTCATGCGCTTCGAGCCGGGCCCCGGCATGGGCGGCCATTGCCTTCCCGTCGACCCCTTCTACCTCGCCTGGCGCGCCCGCGAGTTCGACATGTCGACGGAGTTCATCGAGCTGGCGGGGAAGATCAACCAGCAGATGCCCTACCACTGCGTGGCGCGCATCGAGCGGAACCTGAACGCCCAAGGGAAGGCCGTCAACGGCTCGAAGGTCGCGCTGCTCGGCGTGAGCTACAAGCCGGGCGTCGGCGACACGCGCGAGTCCCCGGCGCTGAAGATCATCGCGCTGCTCCAGGCGCTCGGCGCCCGGGTCGCCTACCACGACGAGCACGTCCCGGCCCTGTCGGCCTTCGATCTCGTCAACTGCGGCCTGGACGAGGCCCTCGACCAGGCCGACCTCGCGGTGATCGTGACGGCGCACCCCGGCGTGGACCACGCGGCCGTCGCGGCAGGCGAACTCGACGTCCTCGACCTCCGGGGGACGACGAGGCGAAAGCCCTCCTACGCCCCGGGCGGCTGAGGCCGCTCAGCCCACGTCCTGCGTGCGCTCGAAGTCCACCACGTCCTGGAGGATCGCCGCAAGGTCCCGCGTCGGGCTCCACCCGAGCGCAGCCTGCACCTTCGAGATGTCCGGCACGCGGCGCTGCATGTCCTCGAACCCCTCCTCGTAGGCCTCGCCGTAGGGGATGGTCACGATCCCCGAGCGGGATCCGGCGATCGCGATGACCTGCTCCGCCAGGTCCCGGATCGTGATCTCCTCGGTCGAGCCGACGTTGTAGACCTCGCCGTAGTGGTCCTCGGAGGCCATCAGGCCGGCGAGCGCGGCGACGACGTCGCCCACGTGGCAGAAGCAGCGGCTCTGCGTCCCGTCGCCGTGGACCCGCAGGTCGCGGTCGGCCATGGCCGTGCGCACGAAGCTGGGGACCACCATCCCGTACTGACCCGTCTGGCGGGGCCCGACGGTGTTGAACAGGCGCACGACCACGGTCGGCAGCTGACGCTCCTTGAAGTACGCGAGCGCGAGGAACTCGTCGATCGCCTTCGAGCAGGCGTACGACCAGCGCCCCTTGGCCGTGGAGCCCATGACGAGGTCGCCGTCCTCGCGGAAGGGCAGCGCGGTCGACTTGCCGTAGACCTCGCTGGTGGAGGCGATCAGGACGGGCTTGCGCTTCTTGGCCGCCTGGGACAGGACCACCTCGGTGCAGTGGACGTTCGTCTCGATGGTGCGAACCGGGCTGTTCACGATCAGCTCGACCCCGACGGCGGCAGCCAGGTGGAAGACCACGTCCGCGTCGTCGACCAGCTCGGCCACGACGCGGGCGTCGGCGCACGAATCGATCACGTAGGAGAACCGCGGGTCGTCCTTCAGGTGCCGGATGTTGTCGTTCGCGCCGGTGGACAGGTCGTCCAGGACGGACACCTTGTGACCAAGCGCCAGCAGGTGGTCGGCAAGGTGGGATCCGATGAAGCCCGCGCCCCCGGTGATCAGGCAGCTCGACATTCAGGTAGAACGGACGCAGCCGAGGTCGGGGGCGGGCATCCGGCGGTGACGGTACCAGTACCATCGCCCGCTTGACCGGCCGAGGAAGCACCTCATGAGGGTCCTGGTCACCGGCGGCGGTGGCTTCATCGGATCCCATATCGCCGAGGCCTTCCTCCAGCGGGGTGACGAAGTCCGCATCCTGGATTCCTTCGCCACGGGGCGCCGGCAGAATCTCGGTCACCTGCCCGACGTGGAGATCGTCGAGGGGGATGTGCAGAGCTACGAGCGCGTCGCCACCGCCGTCCGCGACTGCGACTACGTCTTCCACCAGGCGGCGCTCCCGTCGGTTCCGCGCTCGGTGCAGGACCCGCTGATGACCAACGTCGTCAACGTCACCGGCACGCTGAACGTCCTGCTCGCGGCGCGCGACCACGACGTCCGTCGGGTGGTCTTCGCGTCGTCGTCGAGCGTGTACGGGGCCAACCCGGAGCAGCCGAAGCGCGAGGACATGCGCCTGTCGCCGATCTCCCCCTACGCGGTCAGCAAGGCCGCGGGAGAGGCCTACTGCCTCGCGTTCCACCGCGTCTACGCGCTGGAGACCGTGGCCCTGCGGTACTTCAACGTCTTCGGCCCCCGGCAGGACCCGAGCTCGCAGTACGCCGCGGTCGTGCCCCGCTTCCTGCGTGCGGCCCGCGCCGGCGAGCCGCTCACGGTGTTCGGCGACGGCGAGCAGTCCCGGGACTTCACCTACATCGACAACGTGGTGCAGGCGAACCTCCTGGCCATGGACGCACCGCAGGCCGCGGGCGAGGTGCTCAACGTCGCCTGCGGCGAGCGCGTGACGCTCAACCACGTCATCGGCGAGCTCCGGGACCTCGTCGGCAGCGACCTCGACGTGCGCTACTCCGACCCCAGGACGGGCGACGTCCCGCATTCCGTCGCGGACATCGGGCGCGCCCGCGAGGTGCTGCGGTACGCCCCGACGATCGCGCTGCGCGAGGGCCTGCAGCGCCTCGCGGACGCCGGCGACTGACGGTGGCGGTCGACGGCTCGATCTACGGCGCGGTCGCCGCTGCCACCGCGGTCGTGCTTGCGCTGTATCTGATCGCCGGAGTATCGCGGTGGGCCGGGCGTGACGGCCTGACGGGCCTCGCGCCGATCCTGTTGGTCGCCCTCGGCGTCCGACTGGCCGTCGCCGGGTTCTGCGAGCTCGTCCCGGCGCTGCGTGTCGTGCGCGGGCCCGACGAGGCCGGCTTCGAGTCACAGGCCCGCGCGCTCGCCGACGGACGGCTCTCCTTCGGCCTGCTCCGCGGGCTGGTCGGCAACCTGCACATCGAGTACATGTCTTGGCAGATCAGGATCTTCGGCGGGACCACCGACTTCTTTCTCCGGGTCGGCAACATCGCGCTCGCCGTTACCGCGATCGCCGTCCTGGCGATCACGGTGACCCGCCTGGTCGGTCCCGCCTGGGGCCGTCTGGCGGCCTGGGGCCTCGCGTTCGAGCCGTCGAGCCTGTTCTTCTCCACCATCCTCCACAAGGAGGCCTCCATGTACCTCGGGGAGGCGCTCGTCGTCTACGGCTGCGTCCGGATGCACCAGCGCCGCGACGTGCGCTCGGCGGTCGCGATGGTCGCGGGTGTGGTCATCGCGGACGGCGCGCGCCCCTACGCCGCCGGCGCCCTGCTGGCGGCGTGCGGGCTCACCGCGGGGCACGCGGCCCTTCGCCGCCTTGGGCCCGACGGGCGTCGCAGTCCCACCCTGTTCGGGATCGTGGCCACGCTGGCCGTCCTCGCCCTGGTGGGGGGCGCCGCCGTGTCCGGGCGCCTGCTGGACGGGCTGCAGCGCTCACAGCAGGCCAACGCGAGCGATGGCTCGAACCTGAGCCTCGCGCCCGTCGACTTCAGCACGCCGGCGGGGATCGCCGTGAACCTGCCGCGTCGCGTGTTCGACGTGTCGCTCCGGCCGTTCCCGTGGCAGGTGGCCAACACGAACCAGTGGCTCGGTGCGTTCGGCTCATGCGTGGCCTGGGCCCTCATCGCGGCCGCGGCGGTGCTCGTCCTGCGGCGACGCACGCTGGCGCTCGCGCGGCTGCCGGCCCTCGCCTACGTGTTCGCGTGCCTGCTCGTGACGTACGCGCTGACGACCGGGAACGCCGGGACCGGCTTCCGCTACCGGTCCCACCTCATCGTCCTGCTCGTGCTGGTCGTCGCCTCGATGTCACCCCGGGGCCTCGGATCGCTACCGGACCGCCTCCCCCGGCTGCGCTCCCGGCGCGCTCCCATCGCCCGAGCGGCCTCCTGACGTGCCGCGCTGGATGCTCATCGCACACGGACGGCGCCTGGTCGCCCTCCTCGGCCTGCTGGGTGCGGCGGCGGGCGGCGGGGCGATGGCCCTCGCCGTCCAGCGGATCCGGCCGGCGTACGCCGCGGTCGCGGTCATCGCGCCGAGCCGTGCGCTGATCGTCTTGGTGTCCGTGCCCGCGGACAAGCTGAGGGTGAGCCCGGACTCCTTGCTCATCGGCCGGATCGTACGGTTCGCGGACGTGGCGTACGCACGCTCGCAAGTTGTCGGCGTGGACGGGAGCCCCGCCGACTTCGAGCTCTCCGTCGACTATGAGCGCAGACAGCTGCGCGTCACGGCGTTCGCGCTCCGAGCCAGCGAGGCGATCCGGGTCGCCGAAGCTGCGGCGCACACGATCGCGACGCGGCTCGAGGCGACCACGCGGCGAACGCTCACGTCCGCGCGCGAGCGCGCGAGCCAGGCACCGCCGGGAACCCCGGCGGCCGCGCGCCGCGCCGTGGTGGTCCGGCTGCTGGAGGCGGCGACCAGGCTCCCGGGCGCCGGCCTCTCGGTGACCGGGCCGGCGCGGTTGGACCCGAAGCAGTCCTCACCGCACCGGGGCCGGGACGTCCGGGGCGGGGCGGCGCTCGGCCTCTTGGCCGGGATCGGGATCGCCCTGCTCGGCCTCCGCGCTCAGGACATGCGCTCGCGCAGGAAGACCTCGAGCGTCAGCAGCGTCCAGAGCGCCTGACCGAGGTTGCGGCGCCCGGAGCGGTGGTCCGCGATCATCGTGTCCACCCCCGACCCCGCGACGAGCTCGCGCACCCGCGCCCCCGGCGCACCGAGCGTCGACTCCACGTAGCCGGCGAGGTCGTCCCGGAACCAGCGATCGAGCGGGACGCCGAACCCGCGCTTGCGCCGGTGCAGCAGCTCGGGCGGCATGAGGTCCTCGACCGCGGCCTTCAGCACCCGCTTTGCGGTCCGGCCACGCACCTTGTGGCTCGAGGGCAGTCGGAAGGCGTACTCGACCAAAGCCGTGTCGAGGAACGGCGAGCGGACCTCCAGGCCGTGGGCCATGCTCATCCGGTCGGCCTTGACCAGGAGGTCGTCGGGGAGGTAGGTCCGGAAGTTGAGATCCAGCAGTCGCGCGAGCGGATCCATCCCCTCGGTCTCCGCCCAACCCGGCAGCCGGTCGCGAGCCGTCCCGGCGGAGGCGCCGAGCAGGCGCTGGCGGTCGCTCGCGCTGGTGATGCTCGTCCACGCCAGGTAGGCGTCCGGCATGCCGAGCCCCAGGGTCTCGCCCATCCGCTTGGCCGAGCTGAGCCGCGTCTGCGACGTGACCGCCGGGAGCGCGCTCGTCAGCGCAGCGAGCGCGCGCCGGGCCCCGGCAGGCGCCGACGCCGTCCGCGTCGCCAGCACGCCGCCCAGGAAGCGGTCGTAGCCCGCGAACAGCTCGTCGCCGCCGTCCCCCGAGAGCGCCACGGTCACCTCGCCGCGCGTCGCCTCCGCGAGGTGGAAGGTCGGGATCGCCGACGAGTCGCCGAAGGGCTGGTCGTGGTGCCAGACGAGGCGCTCGATGAGCTCGACGGCATCCGCGCGGACCTCGTACTCGTGGTGGTCGGCGCCGATGTGCGCGGCCATCTGCCGGGCGAACGGGCGCTCGTCGAAGCCGTCGCGATCGTCGAAGCCCATCGTGAAGGTCGACACCCGGCCGTCGGTGGCGCGGGCGGCCAGGGCCGCGATCGCGCTCGAGTCGACGCCGCCGCTGAGAAACGCCCCGAGGGGGACGTCGCTGACCAGACGCCGCTCCACCGCGTCCTGCAGCCGGCTCCGGACGCCGGTGACGGCCTCGGTGAAGCTCGGCCTCGCGCGGCCGGTCGACGGGCGCGGCAGGTCCCAGTAGCGCTCGACCCGCGGCACGCCCGCCGCCTCCAGGGTCAGGACGTGCGCCGGCGGCAGGCTGCGCACCGCACGGAAGATGGTCCGCGGCGTGGGCACGTACCCGAACGTGAGGTAGTCCGGCAGCGCGCCCTCGTCGAGGTCGCCGCTCACCGCGGGGTGGGCAAGGACCGCCTTGATCTCGCTCGCGAAGACGAACGCGCCGTCCGTGCCGGTGGCGTAGAAGAGCGGCTTCTTGCCCGCTCTGTCGCGACCGAGCACCAGGCGCCCGCGCCGCTCGTCCCAGATGGCGAAGGCGAACATGCCGTCGAGGCGACGGGCGAGCTCCACCGCGTCGGGGTGCTCCTCGGCCAGGTGCACGAGGACCTCGGTGTCGCCGGAGGACGAGAACCGGTGGCCCTTGCTGCGGAGCTGCTCGCGCAGGGTGGCGAAGTCGTACACCTCGCCGTTGAGGACAGCGCACATCGTCGCGTCCTCGTTGGTGATCGGCGGGTCGCCCGACTCCAGGTCGATGACGGCCAGGCGGTTCTGGGCCACCCGCGCCCGGTCGTCGCCGAAGGCGCCGCGTGCGTCGGGTCCCCGGTGGTGCAGCAGCTCGAGCTGGCGCTCCACCAGGGCGGCGGCGGACACGTCGCCCGTAGATCCGATCACACCTGAGATGCCGCACACGTCAGCGGGGCCGTGCGGTGGAGCGGGGCACCATCGGCGCGGCAGCTTACCGAGCCGGTGGCCTGCCACGACCACCGGTGGAGGGGCCACGGGCAGCCCGATGCTGCAACGCTGCGCGCATGGCACCCCAGGGCAACGACGAGCGCGGACGGCGCGCGGTCGCCAGGGCCTCCGCGGTGATCCCCGTGCGCAACGGCGCGCGCTACCTCGCCGAGACGATCCAGAGCGTCCTGTCGCAGTCGGTGCCGACGGACTGCGTCGTCGTCGACGACCGCTCGACGGACGGGAGCGGTGACGTCGCGCGTGCGTTCGGTTCGCGCGTCCGCCTCATCGCCCTGGGAGCGGACGGGAGCCTGGCCCGCGCGCGAAACGTCGGGTGGCGTAGCGCCGGGACGGAGTTCGTCGGGTTCCTGGACCACGACGACCTGTGGGCGCCGGACAAGGTCGCCCGCCAGCTCGAGGTTCTCGACCGGGAGCCGACGGCCGCCCTCGTCTGCACGGGCCTGCGGCTCATGGACGCCCGGGGTACGACGATCGGCACGCGAGCGGCCCCCGAGCCGTACGTGGCGCTGCGCCAGACCCTGCTCATCGAGCTCCCGACGATGAGCATCGCCCAGTCGTCGCTCATCCGCACGAGCGTCCTCGAGGACATCGGTGGCTTCGACGAGCGGCTGTCCTACCAGTCCGACCAGGACCTCGGCTGCCGCATCGCGATGCGGTACCCGGTGGCGACGCTGCAGGCGGCCCTGACCTCCTACCGCATGCACGCCGGGCAGCTGAGCGAGGACCTGGAGCTCCTGCGCCACGACGCGGCCATCACGGTGCCGAAGCTCTTCGGTGACCCCGAGCTGCCGCCGGAGCTGCGTCGCCTCAGGCGCCGAGCGCTCGCGAACCTGTACTACACCTACGCGGGGACGCAATGGCGGCGCGGGCAGCACCGCGGCGCCGTCGCCGACCTCGCCCGCGCCCTGCTCCACCACCCCGTGCGGTCCGTCGCCCTCGCCCGAGCCTCCCGCACGGTGCAGCGCTACGCGTGACGCGCCGGCCTCCCCCGCCCTCCGCACGCCGTGGCCGCTAGCAGCGCGAGCCTCCGCAAGGCCTTCGGGAACCTCGCGGTCCTGGTGCTCGGGCTCGCGAGCTCGGTGGTGACCGCGCGGGCGCTGGGCAGCGACGGCAAGGGCGTGGTGGCCACCCTCATCCTCGTCCAAGGGCTGGTGTCCGAGGGGGCGGGCCTCGGGCTCAGCGACGCCATGACCGTGTTCGTGCGGCGCGGCACGATCGCGCTCCCGGCCGCGGGCCGCTTCACCATGGGTGCGGTCCTCCCGGTGGCGACGATCGGCGCGGCCGGGACCGCCCTCGTCCTCTGCCTCGCGTTCCCGGACGACAAGCTCGCCGGCGTCCTCACCGCCGCCGCCATCCCGTCGCTCGCTGCGTCGGTGGTGCTCGTCGGAGAGCTCTACACCGCCGGCCGGCTGGGCGCGACGATGGTCGTGAGCGTCTCGGCCACCGCGATCACGCTGGCGCTGACCGTGGTCGCGCTCAGCGTCCTGCACCTCGGTATCGCGGGTGCCACGGGGGCGCAGACCGTGGCCAGCCTGGTCGTCCTGGCCAGCGTGTGGCTGGTCGCACGACGGGGTCGGGAGGCCCCGGCCTCAGGCCCGTCGCGGAGGGCGTACCTGCGCGCGGCGGTCCGCTTCGGCCTCAAGACCGAGGCGGCAGAGCTCATGACGAGGACCGCCGGGCGCGCCGACCTCCTCCTCGTCGCCGTGTTCCTCGGCGCCGGCGCGGCGGGCAACTACAGCATCGCGCTCACCGTCCTCACCGTCGCCGGCACCCTGCCGACGGCCCTCAACTGGGCGGGCTTCCCCAGTCTCGCCTCCTCGGGGCCCGACGACGCCGCGCCGGCGGTCGCCCAGCTCGCCCGGCTCTCGCTCGCCCTCGCCGCGCTCAGCGCCCCCGCGCTCGTCCTCATCTCCATCGTCGGGATCCCCGTGCTGTTCGGGGCGGAGTTCCAGGACGCGGTGGCGCCGGCCGTGCTGCTGGTGGCCGGGTCGCTTGCCACCAGCGTGCAGACGTCGCTCACCCGGGCGGCGACCGCGCGCTCCAGGCCGGGCGTCTCCCTGCGGTCGTGGACGGCGAACACCGTGGTGATGCTGCTGCTCGACCTCGCGCTGATCCCCCCGCTCGGCCTCGTCGGGGCCGCTGTCGCCAGCGGGGTCGGGACGGGCGTGGGCGCGCTCGTCTGCCTCCGCTGGTTCGGGCGCGAGCTCGGCCTCCCGGCGGTGGACCTCCTCCCGCGTCGCGCGGACGCGGCGGCGATCGTCGCGGTCGGCCGGGGGCTGGTCACGCCGGCGCGACGCGCGACCCGCGGGGCGACGCGCTAGTGTCGCGGGACCCTCTCGGGTCTGGCCGGAGCACCGCATTTGCGTCGAGTCGCCCACATCATCAGCGCGCCTGACGGCATCGGCGGCGCAGAGCGGGTCGTGCAGGCGCTCGTGAGCGGCGCACCGGCGCGTGGGTGGGCACCGACCGTCCTGAACCCCTTCACGGCGTCGACGGAGAACAGCGCGCTCAAAGACGCCGTGGCACCCGCCGCCTACGCCGCGCACCGCTGTACGGCGCTCCGGTCGGTCCCGCGCACGCGGTCCTGGCTCGCGGCGGAGCTCGACGCGCTGCGGCCCGACCTCATCCACGTGCACCTCCCGCACGCCATGATCCTGACCGCGACGCTGCGCCAGTCGCGGCGCGCGCCCGTCGTGTTCACCCACCACCACGGGGACTACCTCGAGGTGTCGGGTCGGCGGCTGGTCGGCTACCTCGACCGCCAGGCGACGCGACGCGCTGACGTCGTCGTGGGCTGTTCCGAACGGGTCACGCGGTACGTCGGCGAGCGCTGCGGACTGGGCGAGGACCGGTTGGTGACCATCTACAACGGATGGTCCGGCACCCCGCTGGCGCCGCGTCCGCCGGCCGGGCGGCCTCCCACGATCGTGTGCGTGGCCCGGTTGCGCCGCGAGAAGGGCCACCGGCTCCTCGTGCGGGCGTTCGCCCGCGTGGTGGCCGCCGTCCCGACGGCGCGGCTGGTCCTCGTCGGGGACGGCCCGGAGCGCCAGGGGATCCTCAGCCTCGTCGACGCTCTCGGGCTGACTGCGAACGTGCAGCTGCAGGGCACGAAGGACGACGTGTGGCCGGCCCTCGCCGACGCGGACGTCTTCGCCCTCGCTTCCCGCTACGAGACGATGGGGCTCGTCCTCGTCGAGGCGATGGCCGCCGGCCTCCCCGTGGCCGCGACGTCCGGCGGGGGCATCCCGGAGCTCGTCCGCGACGGGCGCGAGGGGCTCCTCGTCGTCAGCGAGGACGAGCGCGCGTTCGCAGAGGCGCTGCTCGAGCTGCTCACAGCGCCCGAAGAGCGTCGCGAAGCCATGAGCGCCGCGGGGCGAGCCCGAGCCGAGGGCTTCCGAGTCGAGGCGACGACGGCGCGGTACTACGACCTCTACGAGCGCGTGCTCGCGGGCCGGTCTCCAAGCGACTGACCGGCCGCCGCGCCCGAGGCGTCAACGCCCATGAGCAGCCTCTCGTACTGGTCCAGCACGTGCCCGATCTCGAAGCGCGCCACGCAGTCGCGCGCCCGGGAGCGTGCCGCCGCGCGGACCGCGCGGTCGTCGAACGCACGCCCGATGGCCGCTGCCAGTCCCGCGACGTCGCCGGCTTCGAACAGCAACGGGTAGTCGGCCCCGAGCACGGTGACGTTCCCGGGGATGGCGGACGCGACCACGACGCGGCCGTGTGCGCAGGCTTCGAGCAGCGCGTTCGAGACCCCCTCCGCGAAGCTCGGCAGGACGAAGACGTCCGCGGTGTCGAGCAGCGAGGTGGCGTCAGCCACCCACCCCGTGAAGGCCACCGAGCCGCGCAGCGTCGCGCTCCGGGCCACCTCGGCGCGCAGGACCGCCTCGACCGGCCGAGCGCCCCCGCCCGCGCCGACGAGCGTCAACCGCGCCTCAGGGCGCTCCGCGGCGACCATGCGCCAGGCGGCGACGAGCACGTCGACGCCCTTGCCATCGGCGAGGCGCCCGACGTACATCGCGTGCGGGCGACCCAGGAGCGGCGGGGCGACGGAAGGGACCTCGACCGGGTTCGGAATCACCACCGTTCGCGATGCCGACGTGAGCCGCAGCAGCTCCGCCCGAGCCTGGGGGCTCTGGCCGACCAAGGCCGAGGCGCGACGGAGCACCCACCGGTGGATGCCCCGCCATGACGAGCCGACCGCCAGCAGCACCTCCCCATCGGCGCCGTTGGACGTCGAGAGCGCGAGCCACGGCCTCGACCACAACGCGGCGCACCCCCACGCCGCGATGGCCTGCGACCCGAGTTGCACGGCCACGAAGGTCGCCCGGCGGCCCCAGAGCGCCCCGAGGAACCCCGCGGTCGCCAGGTACAGGGGGCCGCCCAGTGGGTGGAGCTGGAAGCCGGGGACCTCGACGACGACCAGCCCGCGGCGACGTTGCACCTGCAGCCTGCCGGCCATGGTGGCCCGCCCGACGACTCGCACGTCCCACCCGCGGGCAGCCAGCCCCTCCGCGAGGAGTCGTGACCGCTGCTCGCTGCCGCCCATCCCGACGTGCCCGGTGGAGAACATGACCAGACGGCGCCGGGTCACGCTTGGACCGACTCCGGCTCGACGTCGGGCGGGACGGCTCCGGAATCGGGACGAACGATCGCGGCAGTGTATCCCGGGGGTCGCCGCCGGACGCCCTAGGTGCTCGGGCCTCGGTCCGCCCGCGCCCCTCGCACGGCGAGGGCATCGCGGTAGAGGGCGTCGACGTCATCGACCAGCCGCGGCGCCGCGAACCGCGTGAGGACGTGGCGGCGGGCCTGCCGGCCCATGGCCCGGCTGCGCTCGAGGTCAGCGGTGATGTCCAGCATCGCGAAGGCCAGCGCGGGGACGTCGCCGGCCGCCACGAGATTCCCCGTCCCGGGCGCGACGATGTCCGCTACGCCCCCGACGTCCGTGGCCACCGAGGGCAGGCCCGCCGCCGCGGCCTCGATCAGGGCGACCGGCGTCCCCTCGTTGTCCGAGCACAGGACCGCCGCGTCGGACGCCGCGGCGATCAGCGGCAGGTCGTCGCGGAAGCCCAGGAAGCGGAAGTGCGCCGACACGCCGAGGTCCCGCGCCAGCCGCTCGGCCTCGCCTCGCGTCTCACCGTCACCGGCGAGCAGCGCCACGAGCCGGGGCTCCGACCGGGCGGCGAGGGCGACGGCCCCGACGAGCACGTCAAGGCGCTTGATCGGCGCGAAGCGCCCGGCGTAGGAGACGACGCGCGCGTCGGCCGGCACCCCGAGCGCCGCGCGCGCGCCGGCCCGGTCCGCCGGGCCGACGGCGGCGAAACGGTCGAGCTCGAGGCCGAGCGGGATGACGCGGAAGCGGTCGCGAGGCGCCACGCCGAGCTCGACGAGCTCGGCGACCGTGGCTTCGCTGACGCCGACCAGCACGTCGCTCCAGGTGGCCAGCCGGCGTTCGGCCACCAGCAGCGCCGAGCTCACGCGCTCGGAGAAGTAGCCGCGCAGGACGTGACCGTGGTAGGTGTGCACGACGATCGGGGTCGGGATGGGCGCCAGGTGCGCGGCCAGCCGGCCGACCAGCCCGGCCTTCGCGGTGTGCGTGTGGACGATCTGCGGCCGGAAGCGGACCATCGCGCGGACCAGCGCCCCGACCGCCCGCGCGTCGGATGCGGCCGACAGCTCCGGGCGCAGCGCGGGGACGCGCCGCGCGTCGACGCCGGAACGCGCCGCCAGGTGCTCGAAGGACCCCTCGCCCGGCCCCAGCCTGCCCGCCAGGAGCAAGGTCCGGTACCGCTGGGGGTCGAGCCCGGCGGCGAGAATGGACACGTGGTGCGCCGGGCCGCCGACGTTGAGGCGCGCGATGACGCGCATCACCCGTGTCGCCTGGGGGTCGCCGGGCGTCATGGACCCCAAGCTACCGGCGGTCAGGCCGTCCGCCCGCCATACTCGCGCGTGGTGCCCCGGCAGCCCGAGCCCCCAGTCACCCTGATCGTCATCGGTGGCCTGGAGAACGGCGGCAGCGAGCGACAGATGACCGAACTGGTGGTCCGCGCCCACCCGACACGGCTCCGGACCACGGTGGTCGTCCTCCGGCGCGAAGAGGCCACCGAGAACCGCCGGCGCCTCGATGCGGCGGGGATCCCGGTGACCTGCGTCGGCGTTCGCGTCCCCGTCCTGGGCGGCCTGGTGCGCGCGTGCCGTCTCGCGCTGGTGATCCGGCGCACCCGGCCGGACGTGGTCTACGCATGGCTCGAGGAGTCCTCCGTGGTCGTCGTGCCCCTGGCGCGCCTGATGGGCGTTCCGGTCGTGGTCGCTCGCCGCAACGTCGCCGGCGCCCGGCGGGAGCGCATCGCGGCCGTGAGCTGGGTGATCCGGCAGGTGGAGGCCCGCGCCGACCTCGTGACCGCCAACTCCGCTGCCGCGCTGGAGAGCGCCCGCACTCGCGGCATCCGCCCCGACCGGCTCCGCCTCGTCCCCAACGGGCACGCCGACCTGCCCCGCCTCGCCGTCCCCAGCGCTCCACCCGTGGTCCTCGGGTACCTGGCTCGCTTCCGCGCGGAGAAGGGGCACCACCGGCTGCTCGAAGCGCTCGAGGAGGTGCGCGCGCGGTCACCGTGGATCGTCCTGCTCGGGGGCGACGGTGCGCTGCTCGAGGCGACCCGTCGCGAGGTGGTGGCCCGCGGGCTCTCCGACCGCGTGGTCTTCGAGGGCGACGTCACCGACAGCCGCGCGTTCTGGGCCCGCACCCACGTCGCGGTGCTCCTCAGCGACCACGAGGGCTCGCCCAACGCGCTGCTCGAAGGGGCCGCGGCGGGCAGGCCGCTGGTGGCCACGGCGACGGGCGGCACCCCGGAGCTCGTGGTCCCCGCCGCCGGGCTGCTCGTGCCGTTGGATCCGCCGGAGACCATCGCGAGCGCCCTCACGAGCATCATCGACGACCCTGCGCTCAGGCAGCAACTCGGCGACGGGGCGCACGAGGTGGCCGTGCGGCACTTCGGCATGCAGGCCTGCGTCGACGCGCACGTCGCTGTCCTCGAGGCGGCGGCGCGCGCAACGCCCTCGGTAGCGTTGCCGACGTGATCGCCACGGAGTGGCTCGTCCTGTTCGATGCCCTGGCGCACCGCGCCGCGCACCAACCGGACCAGCTCGCCTACGACGACGGGACGCAGACCCTCACCTACGGCGAGCTGCTCGCGCGGGCCGCGGAGCGGGCCGCGGCCATGCGCGCCCAGGGCGTGCGGCGAGGGGACCGCGTCGCGCTCGTGATGTCGGCGGGCGTGCCGTTCGCCGAGGCGTTCTGGGGTGCACAAGCCATCGGAGCGGTCCCCTGCGCCTTCAACCCCTCGGAGCGGCCGGCGGCGATCGAGCGGCGGATCGCGCGCCTCCGGGCCGCGCTCGTGATCACCGACGACACGGTCGGCGCCCTCGCGGTCGCCGGCGCCGAACACGAGGCTGCCGGCACCACCACCGACGACCCCGCCTACTTCCAGCAGACGTCGGGCACCTCCGGCGAGCCACGGGCCGCGATCCTCCTGCACCGCAACGTCCTGCGCTCCTGCCGGGCGCACGTGCTCAGTCAGGGAACGGAGGAGGACGACGTCATCGTCGCGTGGGTCCCGCCGTGGCACGACCTCGGGCTCGTCCACTACGTGATCGGCGCGGTGATGTACGGCGCCCCCTGCCACATCATCCAGCCGGCCATCCGGACGATCCCGGCCTGGCTCGCGAAGATCACCGAGGTGGGAGGCACCGTCTCGGCCGCGCCAGACTTCGCGTTCCGGCTCGCCGCCCGCATGGTCGACCCCGCCGCCGTGGACCTGTCGTCCGTCCGCTACTTCACCAACGGCGGAGAGCCCGTGCGGGCCTCGACGATCGCCGAGTTCGAGCGCGCCTTCGCCGTCCCCGGCGTCGTGGTGCCGGGCTACGGGCTGGCCGAGGCGACGCTCGGCGTGACCTCCCATACCGTGGGTGAGCCGCTCGCCGTCGACGCGCGCGGGAACGTCGCCTGCGGCAGGCCGATGCCCGGGCTCGAGGTGCGGGCCGGGCACGGCCTGGACGGCGCCGCGGACATCCTCGTCCGCGGCGAGGCGGTGTTCCCGGGCTACTTCGAGGCCGCGGAGGACACGGCAGCGGCCCTGCGCGGCTCGTGGCTGCACACGGGGGACACGGGCTACTTCGACGACGAGGGGCGGCTGTTCGTGCTCGGTCGCCGGCGGGCGCTCATCAAGCGGGGCGGGGCCGTGGTCGCTCCGCGCGAGCTCGAGGAGGCGGCCCAGGGCGCGGACGGCGTGCAGCTGGCGGCCGCGGTCGGCGTCCCGGGCGGTGCCGACGGGGGCGAGGTCGTCACGCTCGTCGTCGAGGTCGCGCAGAAGGCCGGGCGCGACGGAGGGCAGGTCGCGGCCGAGGTGACGCGGCTCGTCGTCGCGGCGGCCGGGTTCGCCCCCGGGCGGGTGGTGGTCGTCCCGCCGCGGACCGTCCCGCGCACGGCGAACGGGAAGATCCGCCACGAGGCGCTCCGGACGGCCGTCGCCGCGGGCGCGATCGTCTAGGCCGCGGAGCCGAGGCTGTCCACGAAGCGGCGGCCCAGCTCCTCGGGGTGGCGCCGCACGAACCCCTCCAGCCAGCGCGCGGTCGCCGAGGCCATCTCCTGCTCGCTCGGCGAGCTGATCGGGTCGCCCATCTCGAACTCGACCCGCCGGCCACGCCAGGCCGGGGCCACCGGCACGATGGGGGCCCCCGTCATGCGTGCGAGCGCGAAGGCGCCGCGCGCCAGCGGGACGGAGCGGCCGAGCAGCTCGACGTCGAGGTGGGTCGAGATGCGGGTCGCGTCGACCGCGATCGCGACGAACTGGCCGTCCCGCAGCGCCGAGAGCGCGCCCCGGAACGCAGCTGCGCGCAGGCGCTGATCCTCCGCGACGAGCACGCCGCCGATCTCCGGCCGCATCGTCCCGGAGCGGTACAGGACGAACGCCGGCCCCGGGAGCTGCCGCAGCAGGCTGCCCAGGACCGCTACCGGCCCGAGGTGGAAGATGGCGAGGACCACCGGGGGCCGCAACGCGGCGGCCTGAGGGGGGACGATCGCCGGCGGGTACGGCCACTCGACGCCCTTGGCGCCGGCCGCGGCCTCGACCGCGCGCAGCCGCACCCAGGACCGCCAGGTCGCCCGGCGGATCCGCTCGACCTCGGCGGGGTCGCCGTCGGGCAGCACCCGGCGGATGTCCTCCGCGTCGAGCCCGAGCCGGAGCGGCTGCGTCACTGCTGCCAGGACGTCCGCGGCGAGCACCGCACCGCGCGGCCAGCGCCCGGCAGCCGGCTTGACCAGCGCGTAGGCAGTGCTGCGCTTCACTTGTCGGCGAAGTGGTCGAGGACCCGGCCGAGCGTGAGGGGGCCGTCCTCGAGGAGCGGGGCGGACGACGGGCCATCGCAGGCCTCCTCGCAGGCGAAGAGCACCTCCACGAGCTCGATCGAGTCCAGGCCGAGGCCGTCCTCGCCGAGCGCCACCGCCTCCGTGAGCTGCTCGGCCGAGAACCGGCCGGGCCAGGTCCCGAGGAGGGCCTCCCTCACGACCGTGGCGACGGCAGGGCGGCTCGGCACCCGAGGCAGGGTATCGGGCGCCCCGGGACGCGCCGTCCCCGCGACGGCACGAGCCACGGGCGTGCCACGGAAGCACGAAGATGCCGTGGGTGAGCTCGCGCACGGCCAGCGTCGGGACCGCTGCGCTCCGGCTCGGTGCGCTGGCCACGTCGCGGCGGGGCCGGCACTCCGCGCTGCACCTGGTCGACCAAGCCCTGTCGAGCGCCAGCAACCTCGCGGTCCTCGTATTCGTCGCGCGGACGACGAGCGCCGACACGTTCGGCGCCTTCTCCCTGGCCTACCTCGCCTACGGGCTGTCCCTGGGGATCGCACGGGCCGTGGGCGGCGAGGTGCTGCTGATCCGCTCGTCGTCGCACCCCTCGGCCCGGAGCCGGGACACCCGGGACGTCCTGGGGCTCGCCCTCACGGGGGGCGCGGCCGTCGCCGCGGCGATGGCGGTGCTGGCCGCCTTCGCCTCCCCCACGCTCCGCGCGCCGCTGCTGAGCATGGCGCTCGTGCTGCCCCTCGTCCTGCTGCAGGACGCGCTGCGCTACGCCTGCTTCGCAGGCTCCCGCGTCCGCGAGGCGGTGGTCATGGACGCCGTCTGGCTGAGCGTCGTGATCGCGGACTACGCGGTGGTTCTGTCCGCTGGGGGCGGAGGGCTCGGCCGAGGTCGCGACCGCGGGATGGGCGGCCGGCGCCGCCGCGGCCACGGCGTACGGGTTCTGGCGGATCCGCCTGGGGCCGCGCGCCGGCGCGGCACGACGATGGTGCAGGGCGCACGCTGCGCGCGTGCGGAGCTTCGGCACCGAGTTCGTGCTCGTGGTCGGCACCTCCGCGCTGGGCACCTACCTGCTCGGAGCGATCGCCGGGCTCACCGCGGTCGCGGGGTTCCGCGGTGCGTTCCTGTTGTTCGCGCCGTTCGACTCGCTGCTCGCCGGGGCGCGGCTGTTCACCCTCCCCGCACTGGCTGCCGCCCGCGGCGACGCGGCCCGGCTCCGGCGGGTCGCCCGCGGGCTCGCGCTGCTCTCGGCGGTCCCGGGCGCGGCGTGGGGGCTGACGATCGTCGCGCTCCCCGACGCGGCCGGCCGGGCGGTCCTCGGCGCCACCTGGCCAGCAGCACAGCAGCTCGTGCCGGCCGTGGCGCTCGTCTTCCTCGGTCGCACGCTGTCGCTTCCCGCGGCCGACGGGTTCCGGGCCGTCGGCCGCGGGCGGTCCCTGGTGGTCATCCGCGCCGCGACCGGGGTGGCGGCGCTGGTGGCCGTGACCGTGGGCGCGCTGCTCGACGCCGCGCGGGGCGCCGGCTACGGGCTGGCGGCCACCTCTGTGGCCGCCACCGCGCTGTGGTGGTGGCGCTTCTCGCGGCTCACCGGCACCCTCGACCCGGCTCCGTCCCGGGCGCCGGATCCGCTTCCGCGCCGCGGGTGACCCGTCCACACGGTTTCCGGTTTATCGGGCGCCGTCAGCCGCCTCGGCCTGTAGGGTCCGGCGCCGTGAGTCACTCGGCTTCCAGTCAGCCGCCGAGCGGTCGGCTGCCTCGCACCGCCGCCTGGCTCGGCGACCACGAGCGCCTGACGGCGCTCGCGATCATCGGCGTGGCTACCGTGGTGCGCCTCCTCTACGCGGTGCTGGTGAACGATCCCGCCAGCGGACCGGACGCGCCGACCTATGACGGCGCAGCCCGGGTCTTCGCAGCGAACGGGCCGTTCGTCGACGCGCCAGGGATTCCCTACTGGCCGGCGGGGTACGCGTTGTTGCTGACCCCCGTGTACGCGGCCGCGGGCGACTCGGCCCGCGTTGCCATGGCCTTGCAAGTGGCACTCTTGGGTGTCGGCTCGTGGTTCGCCTGGACGCTCACCCGCCGAGAGCTAGGGCGCCTCGTCGCAATGATCACCCTGATCGCCCTCTCGGCCAGCCCCGCGCTCGCAGCGAGCTCGAGCGAGCTCATGTACGAGGTGCCGCTCCTCATCGGCACGGTCATCGGCGCCGATCTGCTGTCACGATCGAGCGCTGCGCTCAGCCGGCGCGCCGGCCGGCGCTTCGCGGCGGCGGGTGGCCTCGTGCTGGGGCTCTCGGCGACGATGCAGCCCAAGCTGCTGGTGGCCGCAGCCGGGCTCATCGTCCTCTCGGCGCTCCGCGCTCGCTCCGCGGCCCTCATCGTCTGCGGGTGCCTCACCCTCGCGATCGGTCCCATCGCCCTGGCCGCTCGGACCCATGCCGCGGACGGCCACTTCGCCCTGTCCGCGAATTTGGGGACGACCATGCTGCTGGGACTCGAGGACCAGCGCCCCGAGTGCAGCCTGCCGGTGGGCGCCGACCAGTTTCAAGCCGACCGAGCTCGCACCCGCTGCGCGGTGGAGTACCTCGTCCGCCACCCCGGTGACGCAGCCGCGGCTGCGCGCACCAACGCCGCGGCTTTCTGGGCGCCCTTCGCCAACCACACGTCGTACACCGGGACGTGGTTCCACGCCCTGTCGCCCCAGCGATTACTCCCAGCTCGCGTTCGGGAGAGCTCCGCTTACCATTCCTTCGACGACATCTCCCGGGCGCTGTGGGAGCTCGCGGTCGTGGCGCTGGTCCTGGCGGGGTTCGTCCTCGGCCTGCGCGATCCCGGCAAGCGCTGGGGCACGACGTTCGTCGCCCTCCCGACCGTCGCTTTCTTTGCCGTGTCCCTGGTCACCCGCGGTGACGCCCGGTTCCGCCTGCCGGTGGCGCCGTCCTACGTCGCGCTGCAGGCGATCGCCGTCACCGTGGCGGTGGGCTGGGCCGTCGGTGACAGACGGCATGGACGTGGCGACAGCGGTGCCGGCTTAAGCACCGAAGCGAGCGGATGAACCTCGAGTCCCGCCTCCTGCTGAGCCTCGTGCTGGCGGCCGCCATCGTCTACGTCTCGACGCCCTACGCGGTCCGGGTCGCCGACCGTCTGCAGTTCTACGACAAGCCCGCCGGCTACAAGGGCCACCTCCGCGCGACCCCGTACCTCGGTGGGGCTTCGGTCATGACGGGCTTCGTGCTCGCCGTGCTGGCGGTGGGCGGCGACCCCGGCCGCACCGTGCCGGTCGTCGCAGGCGCCGTAGCGCTCTGGGCGGTGGGCACCGTGGACGACCGGCGGCACGTCGCCCCGGGCCTTCGCGTGATGCTCGAAGTCGCGATCGCCGCGAGCCTGTGGGGCTTCGGGCTCGGATGGGACCTCGGCCTCGGGCCGGCGGTCGACCTGGCCTGCACGGTGGTCTGGGTGGTGGCGGTCGTCAACGCCTTCAACCTGTTCGACAACATGGACGGCGCCGCGAGCACGATGGCGCTCGTGGTCGCGAGCGCCATCGCCGTGCTCGGCGTGGTGCGCGGGGACGTGTGGCTGGCCGTGAGCGCGGCCGCCCTGGCCGGTGCGTGCGCCGGCTTCCTGCCTTACAACCTCGCCTCCCCCGCCCGCATCTTCCTCGGGGACGGCGGCTCGATGCCCGTCGGCTTCTGCGTCGCCGCGCTCGCGATGATCGGGGCCGCGGACGCCGTTCCCGCGTGGCAGTCGCTGATCGTCGGCCTCCTGCTGGTGGGCCTCCCGGCCCTGGACACCTGCCTGGTCGTGGTCTCCCGCCGGCGGCGCGGGGTCTCCTTCCTCGCCGGAGGCCGCGACCACCTGACCCACCGCACCCACCGGCGGCTGCGCAGTACCCGCGCCGTCGCCATGGCCCTCGGGAGCGCCCAGGCGGTGGTCTCCGCCCTCGCCGTGGTCGCCGTGACCGGGGGGCCGGACGTCGTGGTCGGCGTCGTCCTGGCGTACCTGGCGGCGGCGGGGATCGCCATCGCCGTTCTGGAGACCCAGGACGTTCCGGAGTTCGCCTCGGTGGGTGCCGTGGGCGTGGCCAGGCGCCCCAGGAGCCGGCTCCCGGTGACGCCCGCGCAAGTGCTGTTGGTCGTGGGGGGCGTCGGCGCGGGCGCCAGCCCGTTCTGGTCGGCGTACTACGACTCGCGGACGTGGGTCCCGATCGGGCTCGCTCTCGTCATTCTGGCGACGGTCGGCGTCATCGCCCGCTCGCTCCGCGTCCCGCTCCCCGCCAGGCTCGCGCTCGGCGGACTGACCGGCCTCGGCCTCTGGTCGCTCGTGAGCGTCGCCTGGGCGGAGTCGGCCCAGCAGGCCGTGGTGGACGGCAACCGATGGTTCGTCCTGGCCGCGACCCTCGGTGTCGCGCTCATTCTGGTGCGCGACCACCGGCGGGCGCTGCTGCTCACGGCCGCCGTCGGCATCGGCGTCGCGGCGGTGGCCGCCGGCGTGCTGCTGCGCATGAGCGGCTCCGACCCCGCCGCGGTCTTTCTCTCCGGCCGCCTGCACCTCCCGCTGGGGTACATCAACGGCGAGGCGTGCGTCTTCGTGATGGGCCTCTGGCTGGCGACGACGCTGGCCGAGCTGCGCCGCCCCGTGTGGGCCGGCCTCGGAGTCACGCTCGCGACGGTGTTCGCCGGGCTGGTGTTCCTGTCGGAATCGCGAGGAGCGGCCCTCGCGGTGGGGGGCTCGGCCCTCGTCGTGCTGCTGGTGGTCCCCGGCCGCCTGCGGCGCGCCGGCGCGCTGCTCACCGTCCTCGGCGGCATGCTGGTGGCGGGCCCGGCGCTGACACGCGTCTACGACCGCGGCGCCGCCGGCCCGTTGGCGCCCGACGTCGTGCACGACGCCGTCCGCTCCCTCGGGCTGGCCGCCTTGGCCGCCGGCGCGGTCTGGATGGTGCTCGTGGCGATCGTGGACGGTCAGGCCTCGCCCGCGACGCGACGCCTCGCGCGGCGGGCGGCCGCCGTCCTCCTCGGCCTCCTGGCCTGCGCGACGCTCGCGGTGGGGGCGGCCCGGGCCGAGCGCATCGCGACGGCGGTGGACGACCAGTACCACGCGTTCGTGAACCTGGGCCCGGAGCGCAAAGCGAGCGGCGGGACGTCGCGGCTGGCCTCGGGGGCCGGGACCCGTTACGACTATTGGCGGGTGGCGGCGCGCATCTGGAGCGCCCATCCCGTGCTCGGCGTGGGGGCCGGCAACTACGACGTCCCGTACTTCCAGGAGCGCGCGACGTCCGAGGACGTGCGCCAGGCGCACTCGATCGAGCTCCAGGCCCTGAGCGAGCTCGGGCTCGTCGGCGGTGCCCTGGTCGCGGCGCTGCTGGGCGGGCTGGCGCTCGGCGCGGTGCGGCTCGGCGCCGTAGCGCGCACGTCCGGCCCGGCGCGGGCCGTCGCCGTCGCCGGGGTCGGCGGGGCCTCGGCCTGGGCCGTCCAGACGAGCGTCGACTGGATGCATCTCCTTCCCGGCGTGAGCGCGACCGCGCTCCTGCTGGCCGTGGGGGTGCTGCAAGCCCCGCGCGGCACCCGGGCGACCCCGGCGACGGTGCGCGCGCCCCGCCGAGGCTGGGTGGCGGGCGCCGCGGTGGGCGCCACGGCGCTCGTCCTCGTGGTCGCGGGAGCGAGCCTGAGCCGGCAGGGCTTGTCGGAGCTGTACCTCGCCCGCGCCCAGACGGCCCTGGCCGGAGACCCGAAGCGCGCGCTCGCGGAGGCCCGCAGATCGCTGCGCCTGGACGACCAGTCCGTGCCCGCGCGCTACACCGAGGCCGCCGCGCTGGCCCGCTTCGGCCAGGCCGACGCCGCCCGGGACGCCCTGCGCGCCGCGGTGCGACTCGAGCCGAGCGACTTCGTCACCTGGGTGCTGATCGGAGACCTGGCCGTCCGCCAGGGCGACCGCCAGGGGGCGCGGCGGGCCTACGAGCGCGCCAGCGCGCTCAACCCCCGTAGCCAGGAGATCGCGGCGCTCGCCGCGCAGCCACCGGCGTCCCCCACGGCCGAGGCGGGATAGCCTTCCCGCCATGAGGATCCGCCGGCGACAAGCTCTGCCCTGCGCCTTGGCGCTGCTCACGCTGGCTGGGGCGGCTCCTGCCGCGGCCGAGAACGGCGTCTTCGTCGATCCGCAGTCGCCGTCGGGGAAGGAGTACCAGCTCCCGGTCGACACCGCGCGACACGACGCCGGGAGCTCACCCGCCAAGAGCGGGGGGTCGGGGGGCGGGAAGAGCCCGCTCTTCGGGGCCGGCGTGACGCCGGGGGCCGGCACCACATCCGCGACCGACAAGCGTGCCACCTCGACCGTCACACCCTCCTCCCCGACCGAGAAGCCCGCGTCCCCGACCAAGAAGCGCTCCTCCGCGACCAAGAAGCGCTCCGCCGCGGCCGCTACGTCGAAGCAGCACGACAGCACGACGAACGCGACCGGCGCGCTGGCCGGCGCGACGGCGATGGTCGACCCTGGCGGGTCGGCCGCCGCACCCGTCGCCGCGACGCGGCAGGCGGCCACGCAGGCGGCGAGCGACTCGGGCGGCGCCGGGGGAACGCTCGCGCTGCTCGGCGGAGGCGCCGCCGTCCTGGTGCTGGGCGGGCTGCTCGGCGTGCTGCTGCGCCGCCGGGACCCGCATCCGCAGGCCTGACCGCCAGGCCCTCGCGGGACCGCCGGCGTGTCCTCGCCCTAGGGCAGGCGACCCGACCAGGCCAGGCCGAGGCCGGCGCCGGCGAGGAGCAGCAGGGCCGCACCGCCGGCGAACCAGCTCGTGACCTCCCGCTTCTCCGGGACCCGCCCCAGGCGCGAGCCCAGGTCGGAGTAGGCGGAGCGCAGCGCGTCGGCCGACGGTGCGTCGAACGCCTTGCCGCCCGAAGTCTCGGCGATCTGCCGGAGGGCGTCGAGGTCCGGGGGGACGCCGAGCTGCTGGCCGTCGGGGGTGGTGATCGTCCCGTCCTGGGTCCCGAGGGCGATCGTGTAGATCGGGACGCCGGCGCGCTTGGCCTGCGTCGCAACCGCGAGCGGGTCGGAGCCCGACGTCGCCTTGCCGTCGGAGAGCAGCACGATCGCGCCGGGGATCCGGTCGGCGGTGGAGCGGCCCTGGTTGACGCGGTTGAGCGCCGTGAGACCCGCGAGGAGGCCGTCACCCGTGGCGGTGCCGCCCGCGGGCTCGATCGTGCCGAGCGCCTCCTTCACGGCAGCGCGATCGGTCGACGGGGCCTGAAGGGTCGCCGCCGTGGAGGAGAACGCGACCAGCCCGACTCGGATCTTCGCGGGCACGTCGTCGAGGAACTGCGAGGCCGCGCCGCGGGCGGCCGAAAGCCGGTCCGGCTGGACGTCCTGCGCGGCCATGGAGCCGGAGGTGTCGGTCACGAGCATCACCGACGCACGCTCGCGCGCGACGGAGAACGTCCCCTGAGGGCGGGCCAGCGCGAGGCAGAGCGCGAGCAGCGACAGCAGGAGCAGCCCCGCCGGGACGTGGCGGCGCCAGCCCGGGGTCGCCGGGACGACGTTGGCCAGCGTGGCCAGGCTCGCGAAGCGGACCGCCGCCTGACGCCGCCCGCGCTGGAAGGCGAGATAGCCCAGGACCGCGAGCGGCAGGAGCAGGAGGCCGAACAGCCACCAGGGCGACTGGAAGCTCATCGCAGCACCCGCGCGAGGCCGGACAGCCAGTCGCCCTGGGTGGCGCAGACGGCGTGGCGGACGCCCAGGCGCCGCAGGGCATCGGCAACCGCGGCCTGGCGGACGGCGGAGGCGGCGGCGAAGCCGTCGCGCACCGCCCGGCGGCCCGTGCCGACCTGCAGCCGGCGGCCCGTCTCCGGGTCGGTCAGCCATACCGTCCCGACGTCCGGGAGCTCCTCGTCGCGGCGGTCGCGAACCTCCACGGCGATGACGTCGTGGCGGTGGCGCAGCGCGGCCAGCGGCGCGCGCCAGGCCTCGGGCGCCTCGAGGAAGTCCGACACCACGACGACCAGCCCGTGCCCGCGAGCGAAGCGATCCGCGCGGCGCAACCCGTGCCCGAGGCCCGGCGCCGGCTCGGCGCCCTCGTCCCCGTCGGTCGCCACGCCCTCCGCGAGCACGCGGCGCAGGTGGGTCAGCGCGCCGCGGCCGCCGCGCGGCGGCAGCACGCGCTCGGTCCGCGCGCCGCAGGTGAGCAGCCCGACGCGGTTGCCGCGCCGCGTGGCCAGGCGCGCGGCGACGGTCGCTACGCCCTCGGCCACGTCGGCCTTGAGGCGGTCCGCGGTGCCGAAGGCCATCGAGGCGGAGACGTCCAGCACCACCCAGGTGGTCAGCGCGCGCTCCGGGACGTGGACGCGGACGTGCGGCACGCCGGTGCGCGCCGTCGCCGCCGGGTCCATGGCGCGGACATCGTCACCCGTGACGTACGGGCGCAGGAGCTGGAGCTCGACGCCCGCCCCGGCTCCGACCGCGAGGTGCTCGCCCGGGAACGGCGCGGCCGTGCGGCGCCGCAGGCGGACGTCGAGCGCCGCGAGGCGTGCGGTCGGGACGGGCCCGTAGCCCTGGCGGCCGACGGGCGGCCGGAGCGCGGGGACCGCATCGGTCGTGGCGTCGTTCACGCGGCGCTCCGCTCGCGCATCGGCTCGTGCGGCAGGGCGACGGCGCCGAGGACGCGGTCGAGGACCTGGTCGGCGTCGATGCCCTCGGCCAGCGCCTCGTAGCGCAGCACGAGGCGGTGGCGCAGGACGTCGGGCGCGAGGTCCTTGACGTCCTGCGGGACGACATGCTCGCGGCCTCGGAGGAGCGCGAGGGCGCGGGCGGCCTGGACGAGGCCGATCGGGCCTCGCGGCGAGGCGCCGAACTCGATGTAGCCCTCGAGCTCGGCGAGCCCGTGCGCGCGGGGGTTGCGGGTGGCATCGGCCAGCGCCACGGCGTAGGCGATGAGCGCGCCGTCGACGAACACCCTTTGCGCCGCCTCGCGGTGGCGCAGGAGGTCGGCGGGCTGCAGGAGCTCGCGCACCGCCACCGGGGCCTGAAGCGAGCGGGCCACCACGGCGGCCTCCTCGCGGGCGCTCGGGTAGCCCACGACGAGCTTGAAGAGGAAGCGGTCCGTCTGGGCCTCGGGCAGCGGGTAGGTGCCCTCGGACTCGATCGGGTTCTGGGTCGCCAGCACGAGGTAGGGCTCGGGGACCCGGAAGGTCTCGCCGCCGATGGTCACCTGGTGCTCCTGCATGACCTCCAGCAGGGCGGACTGGACCTTGGCGGGCGCGCGGTTGATCTCGTCGGCGAGCAGCACGTTGCCGAAGACGGGGCCGAGCTCGACCTCGAAGCGGCCCGTGTCCGGACGG
>JBBQZE010000005.1:0-31874 GCA_038207985.1 Solirubrobacterales bacterium | reverse complement strand
TGCTCGGCCAGCACGAGGCGGGGCCGGGCGTGCGCGGCCTCCACGGCGGTGCCGAGCCGGTCGAGCAGCTCGGCGAGGCGGGCACGCCGTCGCGTCAGCCAGCCCGCGCGCTCGTAGGCCTGCCGGCCCGCCGCCTCGGCCACCTGGCGGTCGATGTGGGCCAGCAGCCCCCGGCCGGCCCCGCCGCCGCCCACCAGCGCGAGCGCCTCGTCCAGGCGCCCGCGGTAGGCGTTGGGGTCGAGGTCCCGCAGGCAGGGCGACAGGCACCGGCCCATCTGGCCGTAGGCGCTCGGCCACTGGCGCCGCGGCAGGGCGCGCCCGCAGTGGCGCAGACCGAAGAGCGAGTTGAGCTGCTCGACGAGCTCGAGCGCCGCGTGCTTGCTCGACAGGGGCCCGATGTTCACCGCGCGGCCGGCGGCGGGCTCGGGAGCGACTTCGAGGATCGGGAAGGCGATGTCGAGGCGGCAGCGCAGGTACACCTGCGCGTCGACGTGCTTGAGGCGCACGTTCCCGGGCGGCTTGAGCTCGCCGACGCGCCGGTGCTCGAGCAGCAGCGCCCCGAGCTCGGACGCGGTCGTCTCGTACTCCACGAGCTCGGCCTGCGCGACCCAGTCCGTGTCCGGCGAGCTCGGGGCGAAGTGCGCGCGCGCCCGGGCCCGCACGTCGACCGACTTGCCGACGTAGAGCGGCTGGCCGGCGCCGTTGCGGAACACGTAGATCCCGGGCTCGCGGGGCAGGTGCGACGTGTCGACGCTGCGGCGGCGCACCCCGCGCAGGCTCTGCCCGCCGTCCGTCGCGCCGGCCCGGGCGCGACGGGGCCGCGCCGGCCCGAGCAGCGCCGCCGCGTCGGCGAGCGTCGCCGCGTGGGCGCACAGCCGTGGCAGCAGCGCGCAGAAGACCCGGGCGCACGTCTCGGCGTCCGCGAGCGCCCGGTGGGTCACGCCGACCTCGATGCCCAGGTGCTCCGCTAGCGGGCCGAGCTTGCGCGGGCGCGCGAGCGGCGCCAGGCGCCGCGCCAGCGCGACCGTGCACAGCACGGACGGCTCGGGCCAGGCGATCCCCTCGCGCGCGAACGCCTGCTTGAGCACGCGCACGTCGAACTGGGCGGAGTGGGCGACGAGCACGCGGCCGTCCATGAGCGCCGCGAGCTCCGGCAGCATCGCCTCCGCCGGCGGCGCCTCGTCGACCATCGCCTGCGAGATGCCCGTAAAGCGCTGGATGCCCCGCCCGAGAGGTGCGCGGACGGCCAGCAGCGTCTCCCACCGGTCGTGCAGCTCCCCGCCCCCGACGAGGACGGCGCCGACCTCCGTCAGCTCGCAGGCCGGCCCCGAGCAGCCGTTCGTCTCCGTGTCGACCACGAGGTACTCGACGGTGCGGAGGGAGGTCGTCGCCAGCATCGAACGTGTGTTCTACCGGCGCGACCGGTCGGCTTGGGCGCCGGCTTGCAGCACGCCCGGCCGACCACTCCCGCGTCGAAGAAGCCGACCGGAGGCTCGTCTAGCGTCAGGCCTCCCACCAGTCGCGACGACAAGGAGGCACCGCCATGACGACCGCCACCCCAGAGGACCTCGCCCACTCCGGCGCGGACGCGCAGACGCGGCAGGCTTGGGCGACCTACCGCGAGAACCTCGTCGAGCTCGACGGCGTCGCCTACGACGAGGCGGAGCGCTCGGAGTGGGAGCACCTGCAGACCGAGTTGCGGGAGATCACGGCGGCGCGGTCGGACAGCGCGGCGCCGCCCGGCGCGTGACGGCGCTCACGCAGCGTCCGCGTTTCCGGGTAGGGTTGGTCGCGAGGTGCACGTGCGGCACCTCGCGACGGATGCACACCACGGGTCGACACATGCGAAGGACTGCCGCGCTGGCCGCCTGCGCCCCTGCCCTCCTCCTGGCGGCCTGCGGCAGCGACAACAGCTACTCGAACGCCCAGCGGCCGGCTGCGCCGATCGTGATCACCGCGTCGATCAACCAGGGGAAGGTGACCGTCTCCCCGACGCGCTTCGGAGCCGGTCCGGTGAACCTCATCATCACGAACCAGACCGACGCCGCCCAGCAGATCACGTTCGAGACCGCCGGGAGCGCCGCCGGCTTCACGCAGCAGACCGGCCCCATCAACCCGCGCGACACCGCCACGCTCCAAGCGGACCTGAAGCCGGGCACGGTGACGGTGAAGGTGCAGGGTGACGGCATCGCCCCGGCACAGCTCACGGTGGGCGCCGCGCGCGCAAGCGCGCAGGACGACCTGCTCCAGCCCTAGGAAGATCGACAGGCTCCGAGCGCCGCCTCGGAGCCGACCGGGCCGCCGCGTAGCGTCAGCGCCCGTGCGCTCGCTCACCACGCTCGACACCGAAGCGATCGCCGAGCTGCGCGAGCGCGGAGAGTTCTTCTGGCTCGACCTGCACTCGACCGACGACGACGTTGTCGCAACGCTCGGCGAGCTCTTCGCGTTCCACACCATGGCGATGGAGGACTCCCGCGAGTTCGGCCAGCGCCCGAAGGTCGACGACTACGACGACCACGTCCTCATCGTGTTCTTCGGGGTGGAGGACGGCGAGCTCGTCGAAGTGCACTGCTACATCACCGGCGAGGTCATCGTCACGCTGCGCCACGGGCACTGCGCCACGCTCTCCGCCGCCCACAAACGGCTCGCGAAGGTCGACGCGCGCTCGGAGGAAGAGGCGATCTACCGGGTCCTCGATTCGCTCACCGACTCCTACTTCCCCGCCCTCGACGAGCTCTCGGACGAGATCGACGCGCTCTAGGACGAGGCGTTCACCGCGACGGACGAGCGCATCCGCCAGCAGATCTTCCAGCTGCGCAAGCGCCTGGTCACCCTGCGCCACGTCGTGGTCCCGCAGCGCGACATGTTCGCCGCGGCGGGCGGGACGATCGACCGCCTCCCGGGGCTCGACGCCAACGAGGCCCACGATTACTTCCGGGACATCCACGACCATCTCGTGCAGATCGCGGACACGATCGACGTGAGCCGCGAGCTCTTGGCCGGTGCGCTGGACCTGCACGTCTCAGCGGTCTCGCAGCGCGTCAACGAGGTGACCAAGCAGCTGACGCTCATCGCCACGATCTTCCTGCCGCTCACCTTCGTGACGGGCTTCTTCGGCCAGAACTTCGGGTGGATGGTCGACGGCATCACCACCGCCGGCGACTTCCTCGTCTTCGGCATCGGCGGCCTGGTCGTCGCCGGCGTCGTCCTCATCGTCTACTTCGTGCGGAGCGGCTTCTTCGACAAGTGACGCCGCTGGGTCATGGCATCCGGACGTGGCGAGCCGTCGCGAGCTTTCGTCGCCTCGACGGGTAGGATCGAGCGCCTCATGGCAGTCGATCTCACAGACGTCGCAACCGTCGACACCGAGCCCGGGGAGCTCCCGGCCACGATGGCCGCCTGGGTCATCCGGCCCGAGCGCTTCGGCGAGCCGCGGGACGCCTTCCAGCTCGAGGAGGTCGACGTCCCGGAGCCCGCCGCCTTCGAGGTCATCGTCCGCGTCATGGCGGCCGGGGTGAACTACAACAACGTCTGGGCCGCGCTCGGCGAGCCCGTGTCGGTCATGAAGTACGGCGACCACCCGGAGTTCGGGCACCACATCGGCGGCTCGGACGCCTCGGGCGTCGTCTGGAAGGTCGGCCCCGGCGTCACGCGCTGGAAGGTCGGCGACGAGGTCGTCGTCCACTGCAACCAGGCCTCCTACGAGGACGTCGAGGTCCACGGGCTCGACCCGATGGCCGCGCCGTCCCAGCGCATCTGGGGCTACGAGACGACCTGGGGCTCGTTCGCGCAGTTCACCAAGGTGCAGGCGCAGCAGCTGCTCCCGAAGCCGCAGGCGCTCTCCTGGGAAGAGGCCGCGTCCTACGGCCTCGTCTACTTCACCGCCTGGCGGATGCTGATCACGCGCGCCAAGATCGTCGCGGGCTCAAAGGTCCTCATCTGGGGAGCGGCGGGCGGCCTCGGGGTCTTCGCCACGCAGATCTGCAAGGCCGCGGGCGCCGAGTCGGTCGGGGTCGTCTCCAGCAAGGAGAAGGGCGAGCTCGTCGTGCAGCTCGGTGCCAAGGGCTACATCGACCGCAACGAGTTCAAGGGCATGATGCGCTCCACCCCGCCGCAGACCGGCGCGGAGGAGAAGGAGCGCTTCAAGGCCTCCCGCGCCTTCGGCAAGGCGGTCTCCGACATCCTCGGCGGCGCGCCCGACGTCGTCTTCGAGCATGTCGGCACGCAGACGTTCCCGACCTCGGTCCTGACGGTCAAGCCGTTCGGCAAGGTCGTCATCTGCGCCGGCACCACGGGCTTCAACCTCGACTTCGACGTGCGCTACCTGTGGATGAAGCAGAAGGAGATCCTCGGCTCGCACTTCGCCAACGCCTACGAGTGCACGAAGGCCAACGAGCTCATCGAGAGCGGGCTGATCCGCCCCGTGCTCTCGCAGACGCTCGGCTTCGACGGCGTCGCGGAGGCCCACCAGCTCATGCGCGACAACAAGCACTCCGGGACGATCGCCATCCTCGTCGGCGCCACCGAAGAGGGCCAGGGGCGCACGGCCGAGGGCCCCGGCGCCATCCACGCCGAAGTGGGAGCCTGACCGCCATGTACTCCGTCCACGTCCCCTGGTACGCGACGGCGTTCCGCCCCGACCGGCTCGAGGCCGCGCTCGCCGAGGTCGCCCCCATCGCCCTGCGCTACGGCGCGGTCCACTACGCCGTCTACCGCTCCCACGACGACCGCTACAAGTTCACCCACGTCTCGGACTTCCAGACCAAGGCCCAGTGGGTCGCCTTCTGGGACGGCCCGGAGATGACCCGCTTCCGCACGCTGCACTCGGGCTGGTACCAGGTCCCGGTCCTGTACTCGCCGATGGACATCGCGGCGGAGGGCTCGATGCCGAGCCTCGTCGCCGACTCCGGCGACGTCGAGTCCGCGATCTGACGACGCGCTAGGCCTGCTCGAGGGGGGCCATCGAGAGCCCCTCGTCGCGCAGGAGCTCCCAGTAGTGCTCGGCGAGCTCCTGGTGGCCGGTCCAGACGATCGCCAGGCCGGCGCGGTGGATGCGGTCGGCGATCGCGTAGCCATGGCTGAGGTCGACGCCCGGGACGTGGCGCGCCAGCGCGGCCGCAACCCCCTCGAAGGTGTTGTGGTCGTCGTTCTTCACGATCACGTTCCACGACGGGCCCAGGCCGCTGCCCGGGCCGCCGGTGCGAGGCTTTTCGATCGTCTGGCTCACGGACCCTCCTGCGCATCCTCGCGCTTGCTCCAGTACCGGGCAAGGCCGGGGTGCATCGTGGCCGGCGGGTTGGCGCGCTCGTAGGCCGCCTGGGAGACCTTGCCGCTGGTCCGCTCGGTCACCCAGGCGCGGACGCGGTCGGCGAACGCGTCGGCGTCGAGGTCGCGGGCCAGGAGGGAGAACTCGTCGAGGGTGCGCCGCAGCAGCTCGAGCTGGGACTCGACGTCGGTGAAGCGCCCGAAGTGGGTGAGCGCGAGAACCTTCGGGTCCCACGCCTCGAGCCGCTTGATCGACTCCTGCCAGGCCTCGACGTCGATGTCCGGCGGCGGCGTGGGCGGGAACACGGGCCCGTCGAGGATGCGCACGCCGGCGACATCCCCGCAGAACGCGGTCCGGCTGGCCGTGTGGAGGTAGGCGACGTGGTGGCGGGCGTGGCCGGGCGTGTAGGCGACCTCCCAGCCGTCGTCGGCCTCGTCGCCCGAGAGCACGCGGACCTGCTGCTCTGCGACCGGCACGACCTCGCCCCAGAGGCGGTCGAAGTCGTCGCCGTAGAGGCGGCGCGCGCTCTTGACCAGGCGCTCGGGGTCGATGAGGTGCGGCGCGCCCACCTCGTGCACCCACACCTCCACGTCGCCAAAGCGCTCGAGGAGGCGCCCGGTGGCCCCGGCGTGGTCGAAGTGGATGTGGGTCAGCAGGATGCGCGACGGCACCCAGGCGGCCGGCAGCCCGGCGAGCAAGGTGTGCACCGTCGACTCGGGCCCCGGGTCCACGAGCCAGCCCTCCTCGAGGTGGGCGTACGCGCAGATCGCGTGCGGCACGCCGCAGTGCTCGAGGTCGATCTCGAGGATCCCGTCGGCGTCTGGCATCCGCGCCAGGCTAGACAAGTAGCCCGCTCCGTAGAATCCAGCGCATGAGCCACCGCCTGCCCGAGCGTGACCGCCCCTGGATGATGCGGACCTACGCGGGGCACTCGACGGCGGAGAAGTCCAACGCGCTGTACCGCTCGAACCTCGAGAAGGGCCAGACCGGCCTGTCGATCGCCTTCGACCTGCCGACCCAGACGGGCTACGACGCCGACCACGAGCTCGCCCGAGGCGAGGTCGGCAAGGTCGGGGTGCCCGTCGCCCACCGCGGGGACATGCGCACGCTGCTCGACGGCATCCCCCTCGACGCGATGAACACGTCGATGACGATCAACGCGACGGCCGCCTGGCTGCTCGCGCTCTACGTCGTGGCCGCCGAGGAGCAGGGCGTCGATGAGAGCACCCTCCAGGGCACCACCCAGAACGACATCATCAAGGAGTTCCTGGCCCGCGGCACCTACGCCTTCCCGCCCGGGCCGAGCATGCGGCTGATCGCCGACATGATCGCCTACACGGTCGAGCACATCCCGAAGTGGAACCCGATCAACATCTGCTCCTACCACCTGCAGGAGGCCGGGGCGACGCCCGTGCAGGAGATCGCCTACGCGATGGCCAACGCGCAGGCGGTCCTCGACGCGGTCCGCGAGCGGGTCCCGCAGGAGAGGATGGGCGCCGTCTTCGGCCGCATCTCGTTCTTCGTCAACGCCGGCGTGCGCTTCGTCGAGGAGCACGCGAAGCTCCGCGCGATGGGCGTGCTCTGGGAGGAGCTCGGGCGCGAGCGCTACGGCGTGACCGATGCGAAGCACCTGCGGTTCCGCTACGGCGTGCAGGTGAACTCGCTCGGCCTGACCGAGAGCCAGCCCGAGAACAACGTGCAGCGCATCGTGCTCGAGGCGCTGGGTGTGACCCTGGGCCGCGACGCCCGCGCCCGCGCGATGCAGCTGCCCGCGTGGAACGAGGCGCTCGGCCTGCCGCGCCCGTGGGATCAGCAGTGGTCGTTGCGGATCCAGCAGGTGCTGGCCTACGAGTCCGACCTGCTCGAGTACCCCGACATCTTCGAGGGCTCGATCGTGATGAACGGGCTCGTCGCAGAGCTGCTCGAGGGCGCCCGCGCCGAGCTCGCGGTGGTCGCCGAGCACGGCGGCGCGGTCGCGGGCGTCGACTACATGAAAAGCGCGCTGGTCGACTCCCATCGCGCGCGCATCGCCCGCATCGAGGCCGGCGAGCAGGTCGTCGTCGGGATCAACAAGTTCACGTCGACCGAGCCGTCCCCGCTGACCGACGACGCCGAGGGCGGGATCATGGTCGTGGACCCCGCCGTCGAGCAGCACGCCGTCGAGGCGCTGGGGCGCTGGCGCGAGGAGCGCGACTCCGCCGCGGTCGAGACGGCGCTCGACGCGCTGCGCGCCGCCGCCGCGGGCGACGAGAACGTCATGGCGGCCACGCTGGCCGCCGCGCGCGCGGGCGTCACCACCGGGGAGTGGAGCCAGGCGCTCCGCGACGCCTTCGGGGAGTTCCGCGCCCCCACGGGCGTCGGCGAGGCGGCGGCCGGCGTGGCCGGGATCTCCGAGGAGCTCGACGCGGTGCGCGAGGAGGTCGAGCGCGTGAGCGAGGCCCTGGGCCGCCGCATCAAGGTGCTCGTGGGCAAGCCGGGCCTCGACGGGCACTCCAACGGCGCGGAGCAGATCGCCGTCCGCGCCCGCGACGTCGGCATGGACGTCGTCTACGAGGGGATCCGGCTGACCCCGGCCCAGATCGCCTCGAGCGCCGAGCAGGAGGGCGTCCACGTCATCGGCCTCTCGATCCTGAGCGGCTCGCACAACTCCCTGATCCCCGACGTCATCGAGGCACTCCGCGGTCGCGGCGTGACCGCCCCGGTCGTGGTGGGCGGCATCATCCCCGAGGCCGACATCACCGCGCTGAAGGCCGCAGGGGTCGCTGCCGTCTACACCCCGAAGGACTTCGACCTCACGAAGATCATGGCCGACATCGTCTCCGTCGTCGCCGAGGCCAACGGCGTCGGCGCGGCCGTGTGACCGACCCCGGCCGGGGAGCGGGGAGCGCGCTCGCGAAGCGCCTGCGCGACGGCGACGTCGGCGTGGCGCCCGCGGTGCTGAACCTCGTCGAGAGCCGGACGGCGGAGGCGCGCGAGGAGGTCGCCGAGCTGCTCCGCGCCGTGGCGCCCGGAGCGCTCGGCGGCGAGGCGGCCGGCCACGTCGTCGGGGTCACCGGGCCGCCCGGCGCGGGGAAATCCTCACTGCTCTCCGAGCTCGTGCGGACCTGGCGTGCCGCGGGGCGCACCGTCGCGGTCCTTGCCGTCGACCCGTCCTCGCGACGCACGGGCGGCTCGCTGCTCGGCGACCGCGCCCGGATCGCCTTCGACCCCGCCGACCCCGGGACGTTCATCCGCTCGACCGCCGCCGGCGGGCGCCTCGGCGGCCTGGCGCCGGCGACGAGGGCCGCCGCCCACGCGCTCGCGGTCGCCTTCGACGTCGTGGTCATCGAGACCGTCGGCGTCGGCCAGTCCGAGGTGGAGGTCGCCGACGTGGCGGACACCGTCGCGGTCATCGTCCAGCCCGGCTCCGGCGACGCGCTCCAGTTCCTGAAGTCCGGGATCATGGAGGTGCCCGACGTCCTCGTGGTCACGAAGTCCGACCTGGGCGACGTCGCCATGCGTGCTCGGCGCGACCTGGCGGCCGCGCTGCGCTCCGTCGGGGAGCGCGACACGAAGGTGGTCGCTGTGAGCTCCGTCTCCCCCGTGCGCGGCATGGACGATCTCGTCGCCGCGCTCGACGCCCACCGCGCGACCCTCGACCTCCCGGTCGCCCGCACCGCCAAGCGCCGCGCCAGCGCCCTGGCGGACTTCTCGGCGGAGCGCGGCGAGCACGGCATGCGCGCGCTCGGCGGGCCGCGCGCCGCCCACCACCTGCTCGACGCGGAGCCCCCCGGCGCCGACGTCCCGACCCTCGTCGCCGTCCTGGAGGACCACGCCCGTGCGCGCTGACCTCGCCCTCATCCTCGCGGCGGGCCTCGTCGCGACCCTGCTCGCCCTGCTGCTCGGGAGCCCGAACACCGGCCAGGCCCTGACGTTCGGCGTCCTCGCGCTCACCGCCGCGGCGGTCGGCGTGATCCTCAAGCGACCGTGAGGCCCGGCGGGCCGGTGTGTGCTCGAATCGCCGCAATGACAACGGTTCGAGCACACGCCGGCTCAAAGTAGGCTGATCCTGGACCGCGGCTAGCCCGCCAGCGACGCGATCCGCCAGCCGCCGCCCGCGCGCTCCAGGCGCAGCACGTCGTTCGACGGCGCCTGCCCCGCGGCGCCGGTGGCGACCCGGGCGCTCGCGCGGTCGCCGCGGACGTCCACCGAGAGCACCTTGAGCGTCGGGGCCCGGACGTCCCCCAAGCCCTTCTGGAAGGCCAGCTCGCACGGCAGCCCCGCCTCCTGGACACCCTTGACCAGCGCCGGGGTGATCAGGTCGTCGCAGATCGCCTGGTAGTCCTTCTTGGCGCTCGCCTCCCCGAAGCGGGTGACCGCGCTGCGGACCTGCTCCTGCGCGGTCGGCTGCTTGTCGCCGCACCCCACGAGCGCGAGCAGGGAGAGCACGGTGAGAAGGACCCGGCGGTGCACGCGCCGGAGCCTAGCCCGGCGCGGTTGAGACCGATCCGACACTGACAACTGAGGCTCCAGGCGGGACGGTAGACCCACTGCCCGCCCAACGTCACACGGAGGAAGACCATGAAGGCACCCACCACCCTGCTCGCCGAGCGCGCGATGGCCAAGCAGCCGGTCCTGGAGGACCCGCTCGCGAGCTGCCGCGAGGCGGCGATCCCCCTCGTCGCCGACGCGGTCGTCGACGCCTGCACCTTCTCCCGGCCGAGCAATCAAGCCGCGCGCATGGTCTCCAGCCGCATGGGACTCATCACGCGCCAGCTCTACAAGAAGACCCAGGAGATGCGGGCGGGCGGGCTGCCTGAGCACTTCCTGCTGGTCGTCACGCGCGACGAGCTGATCGCCCTCGAGCAGAAGCCGATCATGCGCCGCGGCGGCGGCATGGAGACCGGTGCGGAGGTGGCGCGCTGGCGCCGCGCCGACCTCACCGTGTCCTCCTCGCCCGCGGGCTACCTCATCAACGTCACGCTGGTCTCGCCCGGCGAGGACGAACAGGTCAAGTGCTGCGTGGGCAAAAGCACCGTCACCGAGGACTTCGTGCGCCTCCTCGGCGACCCCACGCGGCAGACTCGCGCGGTGTCGTGACGATCCACGGCCGGCGCAGCGGGTCACGCCGCTCGTGGCTCGTGATCGCCGGGCTGATCGCCTTCGTGGTGGTCGGTCTGGCGACCTCGACCTTCGGACTGCAGCCCTGAGCCGCGGGTAAGCTGGGACGCGGATGGCCCGCGCCCCCCTCATCGACGGACACGGCCGCAGGATCGACGACCTGCGGGTGTCCGTCACCGACCGCTGCAACTTCCGCTGCCAGTACTGCATGCCCGCGGAAGGGCTGCAATGGCTTGAGCGCGACAGCGTCCTGAGCTTCGAGGAGATCGTCCGGCTCGTCGGCCTGCTCGCCGAGATGGGCATCGAGGCCGTCCGCCTGACCGGCGGGGAGCCGCTCGTCCGGCGCGACTTCCCCGCGCTCGCGGGGATGCTGGCCGCGGTCCCGGGGATCGCGGATCTCTCCGTGACCACGAACGGCTACCTCCTCGAGCGCGACGCCGCGGCGCTCGTCGCAGCCGGGGTCAAGCGCTTCAACGTCTCGATCGACTCCCTGCAGCGCGACCGCTTCTTCCAGATGACGCGCCGGGACGCGTTGCCCCGTGTGCTCGCCGGCCTGCACGCGCTTGCCGCCCAGCCCGGGGTCGGGACGATCAAGGTGAACGCCGTCGCGCTGCGTGGCTTCACCGAGGACGAGCTGCTCCCATTCGCCCGCTTCGCCCGCGAGCACCCCTTCGAGGTCCGCTTCATCGAGTTCATGCCCTTGGACGCGGACCAGACGTGGACGCCGGAGAGCGTGCTCAGCGGCGCGGAGATCCGTGCCGCCATCGGTGCGGTCTTCCCCCTCGTGGAGGAGGAGCGCGAGCCCAGCGCAACGGCGCGGACGTTCCGCTTCGCCGACGGCGCCGGGCGGCTCGGCTTCATCGACCCGGTCTCCCACCCGTTCTGCTCGGACTGCAACCGCATCCGGCTGACGGCCGACGGCAAGCTGCGCACCTGCCTGTTCAGCCTCGGCGAGACCGATGTCCGCGGGCCCATGCGCGACGGCGCGAGCGACGACCAGCTCGAGCAGCTCCTGCGCGCCGCGGTGTGGCGCAAGGAGCTGAAGCACCACGTCAACGAGCCGGGCTTCCAGCAGCCCGCACGCACCATGAGCGCCATCGGCGGCTGAGGCCCCGGCGCGAGCCGTAATGCGAGCGCCACATCCCGACGGGCGTTCGGCACGAACATGGTGGTGAATGGTGCTGCTGACGCTCTTCGCCTTCGTCGCCGGCGCCGGCACCGCCCTGAGCCCCTGCTCGCTGCCGGTGCTGCCCGCGCTGCTCAGCGCCAGCGCGACCGGAGGCCGCCGCCGGCCCATCGGCATCGTCCTCGGCCTCGCGGTGACGTTCTGCCTGACGATCGTCGGGCTGGCCACGGTCGTCGATGGCGTCGGCCTCGGTACCTCGCTGACACGATCGCTCGCGGTCGCGGCCCTCGGCGTCTTCGGCTTGGCCCTGGTCGTGCCGGCGCTCGGCCGCCGGCTCGAGGCACCGCTGATGCGCCTCAGCCGCCTCGGCCCGAAGGACGGCGGCGACGGGTTCGTCTCCGGGCTGGCCGTCGGCGGGGCGCTCGGCTTCGTCCACGCGCCGTGCGCGGGCCCGGTGCTCGCCGCGGTGATCGCGGTGAGCGCCACCACCGGTGCGACCGTCGCACTCGGCATCGCCTTCTCCGCAGGGACCGCCGTCACGCTGCTGATCATCGCGCTCACGGGGCGGCGCCTCATCGGGCGCTTCACCGGCGTCCGGGGTGGACAGCGCCTACAGCGCGGGCTCGGTGGGGTGCTGGTGCTGACCGCCGTGCTCATGGCCTTCTCGCTCGACGTCCGCTTCCAGCAGGCCATCGCCACGCACCTGCCGGGCTTCGTGGCGAACCCGACCCGCCCGTTGGAGACCTCGGCCGCGGTCGAGCGGCGCCTGGCCGACCTGCGCGGCGCGCCACGCTTCGCCCCGGCCCAGCCGGTCACGGACGCCCCGGCGCGCGTGACCGCGCCGCCCGAGGAAGACCCGCCCCCGCCGGCCGACGGAGCGGCGCTGCCCGTGCTGGGAACGGCCCCGGAGTTCACCGGGACCCAGCGCTGGTTCAACTCCCGGCCGCTGACGCTCGCCGGCCAGGTGGCCCGAGGCCACGTCACGCTCGTCGACTTCTGGACCTACACCTGCATCAACTGCCTGCGGACGCTGCCGTACCTCGAGGCGTGGGACAAGCGCTACCGGGCCAAGGGGCTCGACATCGTGGGGGTGCACACGCCGGAGTTCTCGTTCGAGAAGAGCGCCTCCAACGTGAAGTCCGCCGTCGCGCGCCTCGGCGTGCGCTACCCCGTCGTCCAGGACAACGACATGGCGACGTGGAACGCGTGGGGCAACCAGTACTGGCCGGCCTCCTACCTCGTCGACGCCAAGGGCAAGGTCCGCTACGTCCACTTCGGCGAGGGCGACGACGACAAGACCGAGGCCGCGATCCGGTCCGTCCTGGCCGAGCGCGGGGCGACGGGCCTGGCGTCCGGGACCGCCGAGCCCGCGGGGGCGATCGTCCCGAGCCAGAAGGCGACCCCGGAGACCTACCTGGGGACCGAGCGGACCCAGGGCTTCGTCGTTCCGCCCCGCACGGGCCTCTCGGACTACCGCCGGCCGACCGGGCAGCTCGAGCGCAACGCGTTCGCCCTCGGCGGGCGCTGGCGCGTCTCCCGCCAGGCGGCGACCGCCGCCCGTGACGCGAGCATCGACGTGCAGTTCACCGCCCGCGACGTCTACCTCGTGCTCTCCCCGCCCCCGAAGGGGACGGGCAGCGTCCGGGTCTTCGTCGACGGCAAGCTCACGCGGACGGTCACCGTCCGGGCCCAGCGCCTCGAGCAGCTCGTGCACCTGCCACGGGCGGGCTCGCACCGCCTCACCCTGCGCCTGACACCGGGCGTCGCCGCCTACGCGTTCACCTTCGGCTGACGTTGCGGGCGCCGCCCGAGTGCCTAGCCCTGTCGCGCCGGCTCACCACGCGGGATCGGCCTCGAGCCGCGCCAGCTCCTCGTGGTCGTTGACGTTCGTGAACGGCTGCCGCCCGGCGAACGCGACCTCACGCGCCCCGAGCGCCGCGACCACGTCACGCATTCGGCCCGCCGCTCCCGCCAGCGCCGGCAGCGCCGCGGGACGCCAGAGCGCGCACAGCGGCTCGAGGCGTCCCCCGGCGCGCGGCACGACGCACGCCTGGCGGCCGTCGTCGGCGTCCAGCAGCGCCTGCAGCGTCGCCACGTCCAGGAGCACGAGGTCGACCGCGCAGCACAGGATCGCCTCGCCGCCCGCCTGACGCAAGGCGTGCGCGATCCCGGTCAGCGGGTGGCGCGGCTCCTCGGGCTCGTCCCAGCGCAGCACCCCCGCCGGCAGCGGCGGCAGCACCGTCGCCGCCTTGGCCACGACGGCTTGGCGTGCCGTGACCGCCGCCAGCACGCGGAGCGGTCGCAGGAGCAGAGGGACGCCACGCAGCTCGGCCGTCGCCTTGTCGCCGCCGAGCCGGGTGCCCCGCCCCCCGGCCAGCACGACCCCGACGGCGGACATCGGCGGAGCCTACGGGCTCAGTCCATCGCCCATCTAGACTGCCCCGGAGATGGACGACGACGAGACCGGCCGCCCCTGGCTGCGCTGCTACCGCTGCTGGTCCGAGGACCTCGAGGTGCAGGTGCACTACGAGGGCATCCACAAGATCGATTCCCAGACGGGCGAGCGCGCCGACGTGGTCGACGAGCTGCAGGAGGCCGTGGTCCAGTGCCTCGACTGCATGCACGACCAGCCGCACCTGCAGTTCTCGGGCGGCCGCGTCGAGCCCGTCGAGGACCGCTGGGAGCGCATGGTCGCGGGCACGCCGTGGGTCGCGTCGTGCACGGTCGGCGTCGAGAGCGACGACGTCGAGAGCTGCTCGGGGCCCGAGGCGGGCGACGCGCTGAGCTTCGCTGCCTTCGGCGACCACGGCACCCGCGAGTTCTTCACGCACGTCCGCTTCCACAAGCACGAGGACGAGGGGCGCATCGTCGTCCACCTCCTCGTCGAGCTCTACGCGCGGAGCATCGAGGAGGCCACGGAGGTCCTCGAGGAGGCCGCCCGCGGCCGGCTGACGATCACCTCGCTGGCCGAGGAGTCGCGGCCGCCGGCCGCCACCGGCGACGACCGCCACTAGCTCGACGCCCCGCCCCGGGCGATCTACGCTTCGGGTATGTGCCGCAACATCCGGACCCTGCACAACTTCGAGCCGCCCGCCAGCGAGGACGAGGTGCATGCCGCCGCGCTGCAGTACGTGCGCAAGATCAGCGGCGCGACGAAGCCCTCGCAGGCCAACGCCGAGGCCTTCGAGCGCGCCGTGGCCGCGATCACCGAGGTCTCCCGCGCCCTGCTCGGCGAGCTCGTGAGCACCGCCCCGCCCAAGGACCGCGAGACGGAGGCCGCCAAGGCCCGGGCCCGCGCGCAGAAGCGCTACGCCGCCTGACCCGGCCCCGGGGCACGACGCCGCCCGCCCCCGCTACGGGTAGATCCCGCGCAGGCGTCCCGCCTCGGTCACGCGGAGCACCGCGACCGACAGGGCGGCGGTCCGCCAGTCGACGTCGAGGCGCTCGGCGGCCTCCATGACCTTGGCGAGCGCGGCGCGGAGCTGGCGGCGCAGGCGCTCCTGCAGCTCGATCGAGTCCCACGAGTAGCGCTGGATGTCCTGGACCCACTCGAAGTAGGAGACGCAGACCCCGCCTGCGTTGGCCAGCACGTCCGGGACCACGCGGATGCCCCGGGCGGCCAGGAGCGACTCGCCCTCCGCGGTCGTCGGGCCGTTCGCCGCCTCGACCACGAGCCGGCACTGCAGGCGGTCGGCGTTCTCCGCGGTGATCTGCTGCTCGATGGCCGCCGGGATCAGCACGTCGCAGGCCACCTCGAGGACCTCGGTGCGGCTGACGGCGGCGGCACCGGGGAAGCCGGTGAGCCCGCCATGCTCCTCCACCCACGCCTCGACGGCCGGGATGTCGAGGCCGTCGGGATCGGTGATCCCGGTGCGGACGTCGGAGACCCCGACGACCTTGGCGCCGAGGTCGTGGAGCTCGCGGGCGGCGACGCGACCGACGTTGCCGAAGCCCTGCACGACGAAGCGCTGCTCGCGCACCGGCCAGCCCAGGCGCTCCAGGACGCCCTCGGTGACGTAGACGACGCCGAGGCCGGTGGCCGGGCGGCGAGCCTCGGTGCCGCCGAGCGCGGGCGGCTTGCCCGTCACGATCTCCGGCACGGAGTGGCCGACCTGCTGCGAGTAGGTGTCCATGAACCACGCCATCTCGCGCTCGCCCGTGGCCATGTCGGGCGCCGGGATGTCGCGGTCGGGGCCGATGATCGGGATCAGCTCGGCCGCGTAGCGCCGTGTCATGCGCTCGAGCTCGTCGACGCTCATCTCGCGGGGCTCGCAGCGCACCCCGCCCTTCGCCCCGCCGTAGGGCAGGCCGAGCAGCGCGCACTTCCAGGTCATCCACATCGCCAGCGCCGCGCACTCCCCGAGCGAGACGCCGGCGGCGTAGCGCATGCCGCCCTTCGTCGGGCCCATGGTGAGCGTGTGCTGGACGCGGTAGCCGGTGAACGAGCGCACGGTGCCGTCGTCCATCCGCACCGGGAAGTTCACGGTCAGGCTGCGGCGCGGCTCGACCAGGCGCACGCGCGACTCGTCGTCGAGGTCGAGCACGTCGGCGGTGCGCTCGAACTGCGCCACGGCGATCCGGTAGAGCTCGGTCCCCCACTCCTCGCCGGCTCGGACCATCGCTTCCATCGGGACGAGCGGTTCCGTGGCCATGCGAGCGAGCCTACCCCCGGCGCAGGCGGGGCCTATCCGCCGATCCGGCCATCCTCCACCCGGTCGATGAGGCCGTACTGGAGCGCCTCCTGCGGGGACAGGAAGCGGTCGCGGTCCTGGTCGGCGCGTAGCTGATGGACCGTCTGGCCCGTATCCCGCGACAGCAGGCCCTCGAGCAGCTCGCGCAGGCGCAACGCCTCGCGCGCTTGGATCGCGACGTCCGAGGACTGCCCCTGGAAGCCGCCGGAGGGCTGGTGGATCAGGATGCGCCCGTTCGGCAAGCTCGTCCGCTGCCCCGGCTCGCCCGCCGCGAGGATCACGGCGGCGATCGACATCGCCATCCCGCAGCACGTCGTGTGCACCGGCGACGCGATGCCGCGGAGCACGTCGTGGATGGCCAGTCCGCCGTAGACCTCCCCGCCGGGCGAGTTGACGAGCAGCCGGATCGGCGCGCCCGGCTCGACGGCGTCGAGGTGCAGCAGCTGGGTAACGACCTCGTTGGCGACGGGGGAGTCGACCGGCGCCCCGAGCAGCACCGTCCGCCGGTGCAGCAGCTCACGGAGCGCGTGCTCGGGGGCCCCGAGGGCCTGCTGGACCGTGCTCATCGTGCAATCTTGTGGTTGCGCATTACCCCACGCTAGCATGCAACCTCATGGTTGCGAACGACGTCGTCCTCCCCGTCGACCGCCTGACGGCCTGGGAGCTGTTGACCGACGATGCCCTGCGCCGCGAGTGGCTCGGCGACGAATGGCACGAGCGTGAGGCGGTCGTCGAGTGGGCCGAGCCCTGCGCCTACCTGTCGTGGTGGTGGGACGACGGCCGGCACGGCTCCCGGGTCGAGGTCGTCCTCACCGACGCCGTCGGCGGGACGCGCGTCTCGGTGACCGAGACGCCGGTGGCCGCGCCAATGGCGCTGGCCTGCGCGTGAGCGACGACGTCTTCGCCGCGCTGGGCGACCCCACGCGCCGGGGCATCCTCGAGGCCGTCTCCGCCCGCGGGGACGCGACCGCGACCGAGCTCGCCGGCGAGCTGCCGATCTCCCGCCAGGCGGTCGCCAAGCACCTCGGCGTCCTGCAGGACGCCGGTCTGGTCACCGCCCGCCGCGCGGGCCGCGAGACCCGCTACCTCCCGACCCCCGCGCCGCTCGGCGATGCGATCGGCTGGATGGCCGGGGTCGGTGGCGCGTGGGACGACCGCCTCGCAGCGCTGGCGAGGGCGGCCGCGCGGCGCTCCTAGGAGGCTGTTGATCTCTCTACCGTGGCCACCGGGTAGCGGTGGACGCGGGAAAAGTTCAACAGGCTCTTACGCGCCGAGCTTCTGCTTCAGCGCGTCGAGCTGCGCCCGGAGCTCCTGCGGCAGGTCGTCGCCGAACTTCGCCAAGTGCTCCTCGATCTGAGGAAGCTCGGCCTTCACGGCCGCCTCGTCGACGACGAGCAGCGCCTGTAGCGCCTCGTCGGAGAGGTCGAGCCCCTCGAGGTCGAGCGCGCCGTCGGCCGGGATCAGGCCGATCGGCGTCTCGACGGCCCCGGCTTTGCCCTCGCAGCGGCGGAACACCCACTCGAGCACCCGGGAGTTCTCGCCGAAGCCCGGCCAGATGAACTTGCCGTCGTCGTCCTTGCGGAACCAGTTGACGTAGAAGATCCGCGGCAGCTGCGCGCCCTCGGTCTTGCCGATGTCCAGCCAGTGCTGGAAGTACTCGGCCATGTTGTAGCCGCAGAACGGCAGCATGGCGAAGGGGTCGAAGCGCAGCTGGCCGACCGTCCCGAAGGCGGCCGCGGTCTGCTCCGAGGCCATCGTCGCCCCGAGGAAGACGGCGTGCTCCCAGTCGAAGGCCTCGCGCGCGAGTGGCACCACGGAGGCGCGGCGACCGCCGAAGAGGAACGCGTCGATCGGCACCCCGGCCGGGTCCTGCCACTCCGCGGCGATCGTCGGGGTCTGCACCGCCGGGACCGTGAAGCGGGAGTTCGGGTGCGCGGCGGGCGTGTCGGAGTCCGGCGTCCAATCGTTGCCGTGCCAGTCGACGAGGTGCGCGGGCACCTCCTCGGTCAGGCCTTCCCACCACACGTCGTCGTCGTCGGTCAGCGCGACGTTCGTGAAGATCGTGTTCTCCGCGATCGAGGCGACGGCGTTCGGGTTCGTCGTCTCCCCCGTGCCCGGCGCGACCCCGAAGAAGCCGTTCTCGGGGTTGATGGCGTACAAGCGGCCGTCGTCACCGAACTTCATCCAGGCGATGTCGTCGCCCACCGTCTCGACCGTCCAGCCCGGGAGCGTCGGGATCAGCATCGCCAGGTTGGTCTTGCCGGTCGCGCTCGGGAACGCGCCGGTGATGAACTTCACCGTGCCCTCCGGCGAGGTCAGCTTGAGGATGAGCATGTGCTCGGCCATCCAGCCCTCGTCGCGGGCCATGATCGAGGCGATGCGGAGGGCGAAGCACTTCTTGCCGAGCAGGGCGTTGCCGCCGTAGCCCGAGCCGTAGGACCAGATCTCGCGCGTCTCGGGGTAGTGGACGATGTACTTCGTGTCGGCGTTGGTCGGCCACGGCTTGTCGTCCTCGCCGGGCTCCAGCGGGTCGCCGATCGAGTGGACGCAGGGGACGAACTCCCCGTCCGCGCCCAGGACCTCGAGCGCGCCGGCGCCCATGCGGGTCATGATCCGCATCGAGACCGCGACGTAGGCCGAGTCGGTCAGCTCGACGCCGACGTGGGACTTGTCCGAGCCGAGCGGGCCCATCGAGAACGGGACGACGTACATGGTGCGCCCCGCCATCGCCCCCCCGAAGACCCCTGCGAGCTCCTCGCGCATCTCGGCGGGCGCCCGCCAGTTGTTGGTCGGCCCGGCCTCGTGCTCCTCCTCCGAGCAGATGAACGTGCGGTCCTCGACCCGTGCGACGTCCGACGGGTCGGTCCAGGCCAGGTAGGAGTTCGGGCGCTTGGCGTCGGACAGCCGCTTGAACGTGCCCGCGTCGACGAGCTCCTGGCAGAGCCGGTCGTACTCCTCGGCCGAGCCGTCGCACCAGTGGACCGCGTCGGGCCGGGTGAGCGCCGCGATCTCCTCGACCCAGGCCAGGAGCTTCGCGTTCGTCGTCGGGGCAGTCGTCTCGGGCACGGTGTCAGTCAACCTCGGGGTGATCGGGAGGGGGATCCCCAGGATTCTGCCCTACCGTCGCCCGTGCTGCGGCCCGGTGGGGCCCCGGCACGACCCTTCGGCGCCCGGCAGCGGTTAGCCTGGGCCATCGCCTCGACGTCCTCCCGCACCACCGCGCCGATCCCGGCGCCGGCCGGGCACACCGCCAAGTTGGCGCCCGGTCCCTGGGTGCCCGGCGAAGAGCTGCCAGACGACGTCCACCCCGTCGGCTTCATGGTCGCCGACGGGCTCTTGTCCCGTGACCTGCTGCTCGGCAGCGGGGTCGCCAGCGACCTCCTGGGTCCGGGCGACCTGGTGGGGTTCGGGAACGACGAGGCGGCGTTCCTCCCGATCGAGACCAAGTGGGTCGTGTGCGCTCCCTCGCAGGTGACCTACCTCGACCTGTCGCTGATCGAGGCACTGCGCCAGCGCCCCGAGGTCTCCTCCCGCCTCGTCGCGCGTGCCGCCCAGCAGGCGACGCGTCAGGCCGCGCACCGGGCGATCTCGCAGCTGCCCCGCGTCGAGCTGCGGCTGCTGGCGCTGTTCTGGCTGCTCGCCGAGCGCTGGGGCCGGGTCGGCACCCTCGGCATCGTCGTGCCCGTAGCCCTCACGCACGAGGCGCTCGGGCGCATGGTGGGCGCCCGCCGGCCGACGATCTCGCTTGCGCTCAAAGAGCTCGACGAGGAGGGCGCGGTGCACCGCCGCGGCGACGGCTCCTGGTTGCTCTCCGCCGAGTCCACCACGCGGTTGAAGACCGACGCTGCGCCGTCGGCGGTCCCTGCCGCCGAGGCGCTGCCGAGCGCGCTGCCGCGGGCCCGGAAGCCCCGTGGGGGTCGCCTGCCGCCCGTGGAGCTGCCGCCGCAGCTCGCGACGGTCCGCTCGGACGACTTGGCGCGGCGGGTCGCCCGACTCGTGGAGGAGCACGCCGTCAACCGCGAGCGCATGCAGGCGGCGCTCGAGCGGTCCGCCGCCGCGCGCGCCGACCTCAGCCGGGCGCAGCTGCGCCGCGAAGCTGCGCGCCGCTGACGGCCGCGTCGGCCATCAGGAGGACGGCGCCCGTCACGCCCTCGGCCTTCTTCAGAGGCAGCACGCGCACCCTGCAGGAGATCGCCTTCCCGCGCCTGGTGACGGCGTCCAGCAGCAGCTCCGTCGTCTCGGCCCCGCGCACGATCGCCTCGCGCACCGGGATCACGAGCTCGCTCACCGGCAGGCCGACGTCCAGCGTGAGCAGGTTGTGGCCGACCACCTCCTCGGAGCGCAGCCCCCAGAGCTCCTCGGCCTGACTGTTCCAGAGCTGGACGACCTGCAGGCGGTCGACGACGGCGACCGCCATCCCCATGGTCGACAGGATCGTCTCCAGGAAGCCGTTGACATCGTCGAGCTGCAGGGAGCGCACCCGGAGCTCGTCGTTGACCGCCGCGAGCTCCTCGTTGGTCGACTGGAGCTCCTCGTTCATCGTCTCGAGCTCCTCGTTGGTCGACTGGAGCTCCTCGTTGGTCGTCTCGAGCTCCTCGTTGGTCGACTGGAGCTCCTCGTTGGTCGTCTCGAGCTCCTCGACGGTCGACTGCAGCTCCTCGTAGGCGTTCTCGAGCTGCGTCTGCGCCGCTTCGACCTCGGCGAGCAGGCGGTGCTGCTCGGTGACGTCGCGGAAGGCGACCGCGACGCCGGTGGTGGCGCCGAACGCGGTCAGCGGTGTGAGCTGCGCCTCCAGCTCGCAACGGTCGCCCGAGGCCAGGAGCAGCGGCGCTGCCGGCAGCGTCAGCGGCTGGCGGTCCGCGCCGACGCGGGCCAGCGGCGCCCGCAGCTCGACCGGGCGGAAGGAGAGCTCGAGGTCGCCGACGGGGCGCCCGAGGTCCGGCTCCTGCACCCGCAGCGTCCGTCGCGCGCTGGCGTTCGCCGCGACCAGCACGCCGCTCGCGTCCACGACGAGCTGCGCCACCGGGGCGGTCTCGAACGCGCTGGCGCGCAGGGCGTCCGCCGGCGCGAGCTCGGCAACGAGCCCCTCGTCGGCGGCGGGAGGGGCGTGTACCCCGAGCGGGCGCCCGGGGAAGGCGACCTTCGCGAAGATGCGCCGCTTGAGATCGACCGGGCGGAACAGCCCGCTCTGGGACGTGAGCATCTCGCTCTTGCCCAGCAGCAGGATCCCGTGGTCGCGGAGCGCGAAGTGCAGCCGCCGCACGATGTCCCGCTGCGTCTCGGAGTTGAAGTACATGAGCGTGTTGCGGCACGTGAGCAGGTCGATCCGGGAGATCGGCGCGTCCTGGGCGAGGTCGTTGCGGCCGAAGACGACGGCGCGGCGCAGGTCCTTGAGGATCCCGAAGCGCTCGTCGGTGCGCACGAAGTAGCGCTCGGCGAGCTCCGGGGGCACGCCGTCGAGCGCCCTGGCGGGGTAGACGGCCGCGCGGGCTTCGGCCAGGGCGTCCTCGTCGACGTCGGTGGCGTAGATCTTCACGCGACGGCGGAACTGCTCGACGCCGAGGGCCTCACAGAGCAGGATCGCCAGCGAGAACGGCTCCTGGCCAGAGGCGCAGCCCGCGCTCCAGACCCGGATCGGCGCGTCCTCCGGGATCGAGGCGAGGAGCTCCGTGATGACCTGGTCGCGAAGCAGGTCCCACGCGGGCTCGTCGCGGAAGAACGCCGTGACGTTGATGAGCACCGTGTCGAAGAGCGCCTCGAACTCCGCGGGCTGCACCTCCAGAAGGTCGATGTAGTCGGCGTAGGCCGCGACGCCGACGGCCTCCATGCGCTTGGCGACGCGGCGGGTCAGCGTCGTCCGCTTGTATCCCGTGAAGTCGAAGCCGCGGAGATCCCGCAGGAACTCGAGCAGCGTCTCCAGGGTCGCCTCGGCGGCGGTTCCGGCGGGATCGGACGGATGGGCGATGGGCCGATGCTACGCCAGCCCGGGCTCGCCCGAGCGGACGTCGGGCGACTCCGCGAAGCGGTCCATGGACTCGCGGATGAGCTGGGAGTGCCGACGGGAGTCTTCGGCCTGGCGGGCGAACGTCGCCGCAGAACCGGGGTGGCTGCCGGAGGCGGCGCGGTCGGACATCCGCTGCATCAGCGCGGTGCGATCCTCCAACGCGCGGAAGGCGGCCCACAGGACGCGCTCGACCTCCCGGCCGTGCTCGGCCGCGAGGCTCTCCGGGGAGTAGGCGTGGCCGACGGAGCAGCGCAGCTGCACGACCCCGTTCCCGAGGGCCTCCAAGAGCACCCCGCCGCAGTCGGGGCATGTGAAGCGTGTCCCCAGCGGAGCGGGTCCAGCGCCCCCGAAGGAGCCGGGCCCGACGTCGGTTCCGAGCGCGACCGGGTGGCCCGCGCCGCTGTTGCCCGCCGCCTGGGCCAGCCGGGCGGCCAGACCTTGCACCACGTCGACCGCGTCGACCTCGACGTGCTCGATCGCACTCCGGGGCATCGCGCCGTACAGCGCCTCGGCGGGGTCCTGGACCAGGGCCAAGCCGCCGGCGGCCTTGACGGCCGCCAGGCCCGCGGTGCCGTCGTCCCGGGTGCCGCTCAGGACCAACCCGCAGCAAGCCGCACCGTAGGCCTCGGCCGCGGTGCGCATGGTCGGGTCGATGGCGGGGCGGTGGCCGTTCTCGCGCGGCCCCCCCGACAGCACCAGCCCGCCTCCGTCGACGAGGACGTGGCGGTCCGACGGGGCGACGTAGATGCACCCGTGGGCGAGCTCGTCGCCGTGCTGCGCCGTGGCCGCCGGCAGGGCGCCGGAGCGGTCGAGGATCTGCGCCAGCACGCTGCTCCCGTTCGGCGCGACGTGGAGGACGACGACCACCGCGCAGTCAAGGTCGGCCGGGAAGGCCGCGACGAGTCCGCGGAGCGCTTCTACGCCACCGGCCGAGGCACCGACCACGGCGATCTCCGTGCTCCCCACGCCAGACGTGCTCATCGGCCCGGCCCACCCCGGCGCGCCGGCGTCACGCGCGGGCGCGCTGCCCCGGTGGGGACTGGGCTGCGACGAACCGGGGACGCGCCCGGGGCGCCTGGGCACCCGCTCCGTCGGTGACCAGGAGCTGGTCGACGCCGGTCAGGTGGAGCATCCGTGCGACGAGGCCCTCCGCCGCGACGAGAGGCGAGGTCGAGCTCGCCGGAGACGAGCACCCGCGCGAGCGGACCCGAGCGCGTGATCTGGCACACGCAGCCGAGGTCGTCGTCGATCTGCTCGAGGCACTCGGGCATCGCGCTCCGATCGTAAGCAGGCCCACTGTGCTGCGGGCCCACGGGTTGGAAGCCAACCGAGGTCGGCGCGGCCGGGATCAGGCGCTGACGCCTGCCTCCCGGCGCGGCACGAGCACGAGGCGCTTGAACTCGGCCACGAGCACGCCGTCCTGGTTGTACACCCGCGTGTGGACCTTCACCGTGCCGCGGTCCGGCTTGCTCTGGCTCTCGCGCTTCTCGAGGACCTCGGTCTCCACGAACAGCGTGTCGCCGTGGAAGACGGGAGCCGGGTGGCTGAGGGCCTCGGTGGAGAGGTTGGCGATCGCCTTGCCGGAGACGTCGGACACGCTCATGCCCAGCGCGAGCGAGTAGACCAGCGGCCCGACGACGACGTTGCGGCCCTGCTGCGACGCGGCGGCGTAGACGTCGTTGAGGTGCAGCGGATGGTGGTTCATCGTGATGAGGCAGAAGAGGTGGTCGTCGCTCTCGGTGACCGTCTTGGCCGGCCAGTGCTTGTAGACGTCGCCGACCTCGAACTCCTCGAGGTAGCGGCCGTAGGGGTGGCCGCCGCTGGCCTCGCGCTCGCGTTGGTCGGTCGTGAAGTCTGCGCTCATGGGGCGAAATCTAGGCGTCCGGACCTCGTGGGGGCATGCACGTCGTCCCCGCCCCGGCGATCCGGGCCTCCCCCGCCCCTCCCGCGGCACGGCGTCGGAGGATCGTGGGCGCCTAGGATCCGCGGCATGCGCAGCCCCAAGGACTTCTTCAAGCCGCTCTGCGTCGGAGCGCCGGAGCCCGTGCGGGAGATCCCGTTCCCGCCCTCGCGGATGATCCATTTCTTCGACGCGTCGAACGAGAAGATGGTCGCCAAGCTGCCCGACACGATCGCCAAGGCGGACATCGTGCTCGGCAACCTCGAGGACGCGGTGCCGGTCGACCGCAAGGAGGCCGCGCGGGCCGGGCTGGTGAAGGTCGGGCAGACGATCGACATGGGCCAGACGCAGCTGTGGACGAGGGTCAACGCGCTCGACTCCCCCTGGGTCCTGGACGACCTCACGACCCTGGTCACGGAGATCGGCGACCAGCTCGACGTGATCATGGTCCCGAAGGTCGAGGGGCCGTGGGACATCCACTACGTCGACCGCCTGCTCGCGCAGCTGGAGGCCAAGGCCGGCGTCAAGCGGCCGATCCTCATCCACGCGCTGCTGGAGACCGCGCAGGGCGTGATCCACCTCGAGGAGATCGCCGCCGCCTCTCCGCGCATGCAGGGCATGTCCTTCGGCCCGGCGGACCTGGCAGCGAGCCGCCGCATGAAGACCACCCGCGTCGGCGGCGGCCACCCGGGCTACGTCTCCATGTCCGACCCGGACGCCGCGAACCCGGACGCGCCGCGCGTCACCGCACAGCAGGACCCGTGGCACTACTCCATCGCCCGCATGGTCGACGCCTGCACGATGAACGGGCTGCTCCCGTTCTACGGGCCGTTCGGCGACATCAAGGACGTCGTCGCCTGCGAGGCGCAGTTCCGCGCCGCCTTCCTGCTCGGCTGCGTCGGCGCCTGGTCGCTGCACCCCGTGCAGATCGACATCGCCAAGAAGGTCTTCTCCCCCGACCCCGACGAGGTCGCCTTCGCCAAGAAGGTCATCGAGGCCATCCCGGACGGTGCGGGCGTCCACATGATCGACGCCAAGATGCAGGACGACGCGACCTGGAAGCAGTGCCAGGTCATGGTCCAGCTCGCGACGATGCTCAGCGAGAAGGACCCGGAGCTGAAGGCGGTCTACGGGCTGTAGGCGTCCCGCGTCCGCCGCGCAATAGGGTTCCGCCGCATGCGGTTCTTCGAGTACGAGGCGCGCGAGATCGTCAAGCGCGCCGGCATCCCGGTCACCACCTTCGGCTTCGCCAAGACCCCCGAGGAGGCCCGCAAGGCCGCCGAGGAGATCGGCGGGCCGGTGGTCATCAAGTCGCAGGTGCTGACGGGCGGCCGCATGAAGGCGGGCGGCGTGCAGTTCGCCGACACGCCCGACGAGGCGGCCGAGAAGGCAGGCCCGGTGCTCGAGCTCGTGATCAACGGCCAGGAGCCGCGCGGGGTCATGGTCGACACCAAGGCCGACGTCGAGCAGGAGTACTACGCCGGCGTCGTCTGGGACGGGATCGCCAAGCAGCCCGTGATCCTCTTCTCCGACATGGGCGGCATCGACATCGAGGAGGTGGCCGAGAGCCACCCCGACCACGTCGGCCGCCAGCACTTCTCGAACATCCTGCCGTTGAGCGACTTCCAGGCCAAGCAGGTCGTCGCCTCCGTCGGCGTCACCGGCCCGGCACTCACCAAGCTCGTGCCGATCATCAAGCGCCTCGCGCAGATGTTCGTCGACAACGATCTCACCCTCTGCGAGATCAACCCGCTCGGGCGGATGAAGGACGGCTCGTTCGTCGCCCTCGACGCCCACATGGACATGGAGAACGAGGCCCGCGGCCGCCACAAGGCGCTGCTGAAGGACCTCGGCGTGGGTGACGACGAGACCCGCGAAGCCCGCGAGCCGACCCCGTTCGAGCTCGCCGGCGAGGCGGTCGACAACGCCTCGCACCGCGGCGTCGCCGGCAACGTCACCGAGTTCGACGGGAACATCGGGCTGGTCATCGGCGCGGGCGGCGGCTCGCTGACGCTCTTCGACGCGGTCCGCAAGTACGGCGGCAAGCCCGCCAACTACTGCGAGATCGGCGGCAACCCGTCGGTGGAGAAGGCCTGCGGCCTCGCCAAGCTCGTCCTGCAGAAGCCCGGCGTGGAAAAGATCGCGGTGATGATGTCGATCGTCTCGAACACCCGCGTGGACATCGTGGCCCGCGGCGTCATCAAGGCCTGCCTCGAGCTCGGCATGGACCCCGCGGAGAAGATCGCGATCTTCCGCATCCCCGGGGCCTGGGAGGACGAGGGCTTCAAGATCCTGCGCAAGTACGGCGTCGAGTACGCCGACCGCTCGGTCTCCATGCACGAGGCCGCCAAGCGCGCCGTCGAGAAGATCGGAGCAGCGGCCTGATGTCCATCCTCATCGACGCGGACACCACCTTCATCGTCCAGGGCATCACGGGCCGTGAGGCCGTCAACCTCACGCGCGAGTGCCTCGACTACGGCACCGGCGCGAAGATCGTCGGCGGCGTCACGCCAGGGCGCAAGGGCCGCGAGGTCCACGGTGTCCCGGTCTTCGACACGGTCGCCCAGGTCGTCGAGCACCACGGCGAGCCCATCGACGGCTCCGTGGTGACCGTCCCCCCGGCCTTCACCAAGGACGCCGTCTTCGAGGCGATCGAGAACGGCATCAAGCTGATCGTGATCGTCACGGAGCGGATCCCGCGCCGCGACGTGGCCCAGATGGTCGAGCTGGCCAACCTCCGCGGCGCCCGCATCATCGGGCCGAACTGCCTCGGGATCATCGTTCCGGACGTCATCAAGATGGGCGGCATCGGCGGGCCGGCCAAGGACGCCGCGAAGTCGTACTCCAAGGGCAACATCGGCGTGATCTCCCGCTCCGGCGGCATGACCACCGAGATGTCCTCGACGCTGAGCGCAGCGGGCCTCGGGATCTCCACCGCGGTCTCCATCGGTGGCGACGCGATCATCGGCCAGACCTACGCCGAGCTGATGCCGCTCTTCGAGGCCGACGAGGAGACGCAGGCAATCGTCATCTACACCGAGCCCGGCGGCCGCATGGAGGCCGAGCTCGCGCGCTGGACCACCGAGAACCAGTCGCGCCTGCCCATCGTCGCGTTCATGGCCGGCAAGTTCATGGACGAGATGCCGGGAATGTCCTTCGGGCACGCCGGCACGATCGTCGAGGGCAAGGAGGACACGGCGACCGAGAAGATCGCGCGCCTCAAGGAGGCCGGCATCGAGGTCGCCGAGGAGATCTCGGAGATCCCCGACCTGGTCAAGCAGGCCATGAGCGCAAGGAGCGCAGCATGAGGTCCGACGCCATCTTCATCGCCGTCCAGGTCGACGACGCCGTCACGGACGATGCTGCGCTCGCCGCGAAGCTCGAGGAGGTCTGCCCCGTCGACATCTTCTCGAGCGCCGGAGGCAAGGTCGTGCTGGTCGAGTCGAACCTCGACGAGTGCGTGCTCTGCCGGCTGTGCATCGACGCCTCGCCGCCCGGGGCCGTCAAGGTCATCAAGAAGTACGACGACGACACCGTGCTTGCCTGAGCTCCCCGAGGTCGAGCGGGCCCGCGCGCTGATCGAGCGCGCCGCGCTGGGGCGGGAGATCGTCCGGGTCGACGACGCGGACAGCTACGTGTGCCGGCCCCACGCGCCGGGCGACATCGCCGACGCCCTCGTGGGGCGGACGCTCACGCAGGCGCTACGGCGGGGCAAGGCGATGTGGATCCAGACGTCGGCCCGGGCGGGCGAGCCCGAGGAGGAGGCGGGCCCCGACCTCGGCCTGCACCTCGGCATGGCGGGCCGCATCGTCGTCGGCGAGGAGTCCGGCGGCGACCCCGAGCAGGGCGGCTCCGGCGGACACCCCGACCAGCACTTGAGCGGCACCCCGACCTGGCGGCGCTTCACGCTGGAGTTCGCGGACGGGGGCACGCTCGTGCTCTTCGACAAGCGGCGCCTGGGGCGGGCGGTGCTCGACCCGAACCTCGACGGGGTCGGCCCCGACGCCATGGAGATCAGCCGCAAGGCCTTCCGCGAGCGCGTCGGCCGCGGCGAGGCCCCGCTCAAAGCGCGCATCATGGACCAGTCGGTCCTGGCCGGCGTGGGCAACCTGCTCGCCGACGAGACGCTCTGGCAGGCCAAGCTCGCGCCGCTGCGCCCCGCCGGCGATCTCTCCGAGGCAGAGCTCGACCACCTGCGCACCGTCCTGCGGCGCTGCACCCGCACCGCGATCGCTAAGGGCGGCGTCCACACGGGCAAGGTCATGCCCTTCCGCAAGAAGGGCGCGCACTGCCCGCGCTGTCGCGCGCCGATGGTCCGCGCGGCGGTCGGCGGCCGCACGACGTGGTGGTGCTCGGCCGAGCAGGCCTGGCCGACGGCCTAAGAATCGCTTTCAGAATGAGACGCCCGGCGCCGGTCGCCGCGAGACGGTTTCGTCACGGCCGCGTCTTTTGGAAAGCGGTTCTAGAGCCGCGCGCGGTAGGTGCGCATCTGCGACGCGTTCCAGTCCCCGTGGGTCTGGGTGCGCAAGCGCGCCACGCGCTCGCGGTGGTACGGGCTGGAGAGCGACTCGGCGTGGCCGATCACGTTGCGCAGCGTGATGCCCTCCCGGCGCTGCAGCCACCGCACGAGCCGGGTCGAGGCGCGCATCATCCGCGGGTTGCGCAGGATCTGCTCGGCGCTCGTGCCCACGTGCTCGATGCCGATCGCCGTCCAGTTGAGCCCGACGGTGTGGCGGCAGATCCACTTGAGCGAGACGAGCTGGTGGATGGTCCCGTCCGTGTCGATGACGAAGTGCGCGCAGACGCCGGGCAGCTCGCCGAGCTCCGCGTCGCGGGCGTTCGAGGCGAAGGTGCTGTACGCGGAGGCGTAGGAGCTCGACGCCGTGAAGTGGATGACGACGACCTTCGGATCCAGCAGCCGGGCGCGGTGCAGGCCGTAGTGCCGCGCCGAGTAGGCCCGCGTCTGCGCGATGCGCTGCGCGCCGAAGGGCACGGGCGAGGAGACGATGGCCGGCCGCGGCGCCGGGGCGGCGCGCACGAGCGCGGGAGGCGGCATGTCCAGCACCCACCGCACTGTAGGAGCGTGGTGAAGCGTCCGCAGGGTCGGCGCGGACCCTGCATGCTGCGGCGCTAGACTCAAGTCCGTGCACCACGCCGCCGAGGAGGTGGCGACGCACACAACGCGAAGGAGGGACCAATGAGAGTCCTCTGCCTCCGCTGCCTCAAGCTCTGGCACTCGGAGCGCGTCACGGATCGGGCAAGCTGCCCGAACTGTGGTGGCGCACTCCAGGCCCGACGCACCTAGGCAGCCACACAGGCCACCCTGACGCCCCGCCCTGGCAATCACGCTGGAGCGGGGCGAACCGGCCGTGCTCAGACGGCGCGCGGCACCTGCTGGGTGATGCAGTGCGGCCCGCCGCCACCAAAGGCGATGACCTCCCCGGGCACGCCGACGACCTCTTGCGCGGGGTACGCCGCCCCGATCCGCTCGAGCGCCTCGGCGTCCTCCGGCAGTCCGGCGGTCGGGACCACGACGAAGTCCGAGCCGACGTAGAAGTTCAGGTAGGAGGCGACGATCTCCTCGTCGCCGACCACCAGCCGCGGGAGCAGCGGGAACTCCGTGACGGCCAGGCCCGCGGCCTCGGCGCGCGCCCGGTTCTCCCGCATCGCGTCGTGGTTGGGGTCGTCGTGGCCGACGGCCTGCAGCAGCAGCGCCCCGGGGCCGGTGAAGGCGGCGATCAGGTCGACGTGGCCGTCGGTGTCGCGGTCCTCCAGCAGGCCGAGCCCGAGCCACACCACCTCGCGCACCCCGAGGCGGTCGCGGAGCTCCCGCTCGATCTCGTCCCGCGAGAGGTCCGGGTTGCGCGTCGGGTGCAGCAGGCACTGCTCCGTCGTGACGAGGAGCCCGGCGCCGTCGACCCCGATCGAGCCGCCCTCGAGCACGAGCGGGCTACGGGCCACGGGCTCCCCCAGCGCCTCGCACAGCCGCGTGGCGAGCGTCGCGTCGGCGTCGAAGGGGTGGAACCTCTCTCCCCACGCGTTGAAGCCGAACTGCACCGCGGCGCGCTGCCCCGTCGCGTCGTCCAGCGTGAAGATCGGCCCCGAATCCCGCAGCCACGAGTCGTCGATCGCCAGCTCGACGATGTCGACGCGCTCGGTGAGCGACACGCGCGCCTCCTCCGCGTCCGCCGGACCGGCGACCACCATCGTCACGGGCTCGAAGGCGGCGACGGCGTTGGCCACGCCGGCGTACTGGCGCTTCGCCCCGACGATCTGCTCACCCCACAGCTTGCGGCGGCACGGCCACGCCATCAGCGTGCGCTCGTGCGGCGCCCACTCGGATGGCATCACCGCGGTCATCGGACTAGGACGACTGCTGCTGCTGCTGGCGCCGGGCGGCCCGCCGCAGGCGGACGCGCTCCTCCTCCTTCTCGACCACGGTCCCGATCAGCCGCAGGTACTGCATCACGCCGGTCGCCTTGACACGGCCGTTGTCCAGCGCCTCGTGCCAGTCGGCGAGCTTCGCCTCGTGCTCGACCATCAGGTTGAAGAAGTCCCGCCGCATCTCGACGCGCACCCGCGCGTCGACGCCGGGGTCCTTGGTGACCTCGAGCGTCGGCATCTCCAGTCGGAACTGCTGCAGGTCGGAACGGCCGAGCAGGTCGACGCCCACGACGAGCTTCAGCGGCTTGAGCTGCGGCACCTCCTCGAGCACCGCCATCACCGCCGTCTTGATCATCGGCTTGGCGTCGGCCATCGGATGACCCTACCGCGGCTCCCGCCCTAGATCTTGTGGCGCTGCAGCAGCTTCTTGCCGATGACCATGCGCTGGATCTCCGACGTGCCCTCGCCGATCAGCAGCAGCGGCGCGTCGCGGTACAGACGCTCGATCTCGTACTCCTTGGAGTAGCCGTAGCCGCCGTGGATGCGGAAGGACTCCTCGACGCAGAAGCGGCCCGCCTCCGACGCGAACAGCTTGGCCATGCCGGCCTCGAGGTCCGAGCGCTCGCCGGCGTCCTTCAGGCGCGCCGCGCGCAGGGTCAGCAGCCGAGCCGCCTCGACCTGGGTGGCCATGTCGGCGAGCTTGAACTGGATGGCCTGGTGCTCGCTGATGGCCTTGCCGAACGTCTTGCGCTCCTGCGAGTAGCGCAGGGCGAGCTCCAGGGCGCGCTGGGCGATGCCGACGCCGCGGGCGGCGACGTTGACGCGCCCGACCTCCAGCGCGTCCATCATCTGCGCGAAGCCCTTGTTGAGGCCGGCCTCCTCGCCGCCGAGGATGTTCTCGGCCGGGCAGCGGTAGCCGTCGAACACGAGCTCGGTGGACTCGACGCCCTTGTAGCCCATCTTCCTCAGCTGCGGCGGGACGTTGAAGCCCTTGTAGTCACCGGTGTTCTCGCCGACGCCCGGCTCCTTCTCGGCGATGAAGCAGGTCATGCCGCGGTGGCGCGGGTCGGCGGTCGGGTCGGTCTTCACGAGCGTGAACACCAGGCCCGAGCGCAGGCCGTTGGTGACCCACATCTTCTGGCCGTTGATCTCGTAGTGGGTGTCGTCGACCTTCTTGGCCGACGTCTTGATCGCCTGCACGTCGGAGCCCAGCTCGGGCTCGGAGAGGCTGAAGGCCGCGCGCAGCTCGCCGGTGGCCATCCGGGGCAGGTACTTCTGCTTCTGCTCGTCGGTGCCGAACTTCATCAGCAGGTAGCTGCCGATGAAGTGCGTGTTGATGATCCCCGAGATCGAGATCCAGCCCCGCGAGAGCTCCTGGACGACCATCGTGTAGGTCGTCAGAT
>JBBQZE010000004.1:0-32189 GCA_038207985.1 Solirubrobacterales bacterium | reverse complement strand
CGCGCCGCGCCGTCCCGTCAGCGCCACGGCTGTCCCGGCCACGTCGACGGTGCTCGCGTGCAGCGCGAAGCGGCCCTGCTGCGCGAGTAGGAAGGCCGTCACCGTTCCGTGCAGCCAGCCCCGGGCTGCGATGGGCTCGAGGACGTGGGCCTCGACGTAGCAGCCGTCCCGCACGACGAAGCGCCCCACGCCGGCGACGGCAATCGTCGCCTGCTGCCGGTCGGCCGCGATGCTGACTGCTCCGCCGGGTCGTCCTCTGGTCAGCGGCGCCTCCGGGAGATCCAGGAGGGCGGGACCCGGGGTCACGGGCACGCCGAGCACCGCCTCGAGCGCCGGCACCTCGGTCACTGCTTTGGGCCCTGAGCTCCGACACCCCGGTTGCCCACGGGCGTCCTTGGTCAGGAGGGCGGGCCGACGAAGGTCGGCGTGGAAGAGCCGCCGCGAGAGCGCAGGAGTTCCTCTGCTGGGCCGTGATCGCCGGCCGCGGGGTCGCTGACGGTGTCCTGCAGGTGCGGTGCCTCCCACGGAAGCATTGCGCTCCCCCGGGCGTCGACGTGCGCGTCCATCCTCGGGCTCTCCTCTTGGGGGTCGGGAGACGAGAACGTACATCAAGGTCGGCGGGCACAGCGGGATCGCGGCGGCAACGAGCGCCGCCCGCCGCAGCGCCGTCCGGCGGCCGGGGCCTCACGTCCGTCGGGCGGCCCGCCAGGCGGAGAGGCCGGCGGGGAGGTGGCGCGCGAGGTACGTCAGGCGACGTGCGTAGGCGGCGCCCAACGCGACGGGCCCGCGCTCGGCACCGGGCCACGAGCGGCGCATGTAGCCCGGGGTGGGGAACGCCGCCCGGGCAAGAGCGGCGGGGAGGTGCCGCGCCGACCGGGTCGCGGCGAGCTGGGCGATGCCGAGCGCGGTCGGCGGCGCGCCGCGCTCGAGCAGCGTGGTGAGCGGAGCGGACTCCTCGGCCACGCCGAGCTCGGCGAGCAGCTCGCGGCCGCCACTCACGCGGCGCAGCCCGGTCGTGAACGCCGCGCCGGCCCGCAGCTCGGCGGCGAGCGCCGCGGCGGCCGCCCAGGTCTCGCGCGGCAGGAGCTGCAGCCCGCGCTCGAGGTCCCGGCGGGGCTTGGTGGTGGCGTCGTCGTGGTGGGCGACGTGCAGGGCGAGGTGCAGCGCACGGGCGGGCTCCCCGAGCACCTCCACCTCGGCGGCCCCCCCGCCGATGGGGATCGTCGCGGTCCCGTGGCTCAGCCGCGCCCATGCCACCGCAGGCGCCACGCCGAGCCCCGCCAAGGAGGTGTGCAGGTCGACGCAGTCGTCCCCCCGCCGCCAGGAGTGCGCCGCGCCCAGCAGCCCGTGCTGAACCGGCCGGAAGCCGTGGTGACGCAGCACGGACTCCGCGCGGGGTCCCGCCTCCGGCGCCACGAGCAGATCGCAGTCGACGTAGAGCCGCTCGCCTACGCCGTCGTAGAGCCAGCTCGCGATCGCCGGGCCCTTCAGGACGATGGGACGAAGGCGTGCCTCGGCGAACGCGTCGAGGACTTCGAGGAGCAAGCCGTCGACACGCAGGGCGGACATCGCGCGCCGGAACCGGGCGGGCGCACGCTCGTGGCGGGCGGGTGGCACAGCGCGACCCTACCGGCGAGTGCTCGAACCCGGCCGGGACCGGCGTGGTGCGCTCCGCCGCGGCGGCGCGGCTTTGCGCACCGCCACCCACGGCCCGTACGATCCCGCGATGTGCGGAGCTCGAGCCCCGATGCGCGGCGCCGCGCCGCACCGCCGTCCGTGATCGCGATCCTCCGGCATCGCTGGGCCACCGCGACCTTCGGCGCGACGCGTCCGCTTCCCCGCCTCGTCGGCCTGGTGGCCTGCGGCGTGGTGAGCGGGATCGGAGAGGCCCTGGTGGTCGTCATGGTCGTGGGCCTCGTCTCCGACGGCGGGCGCACCCGCCTGCCGTTCCTCGGCCACCTGCCCGGCACGTGGCCCCTGGCGGGACTGACGCTCGCCCTCCTTGCCGGACTGGCGGCGTCCCACGCCGGCGCGGCGTGGATCTCCTCGATCTCGGCCCGCGACGTGCAGCGCACCGTGCAGAGCCGGCTCGTGACGTCCTATCTCGCGGCGCCGTGGTCCGTGCAGGCCGCGGTCCGTGCGGGCGAGCTGCAGCAGCTGGTGACCGTCCGCTCGCAGTCGCTGGCCTTCGGGACCCAGGCCGCGGCCCAGGCGCTGAGCGCTGCGTTCAATCTCGTGGTGGTCGTGGTCGCCGCCGTGGCGCTTGCGCCGCTTGCCACGGTCGGGCTCGCGCTCGTCCTCGCCACCGTCCTCGCGATCTCGGTCCCGCTGCGCCGCCAGCGCCGCCGGGCGGTCCGCGCCGCGGCCGAGATCCAGGGCAAGCTCGCCGTCGAGCTCGCCGAGACGGCGCACCTCGCGCGCGAGATGCGGGTCTTCGGCGTCACCCGCACGGCGGGTGACCGGCTGGTCGACCGCGTCGAGGAGGCGGCCGACCGGCAGGGCCGCACGCGCCTGGCCGGCGCGCTTGCGCCCCCGTTGACGCGGGACCTCACCGTGGCGCTTCTCGTGGTGGCGCTCGCGGTGGTCGTGTCAAACGGCGGTGCCCGGACGGCCGTCCTCGGCGCGGCCGTCGTGCTCGTCCTGCGGGCGCTCTCCCACGCGCAGGGGCTGTCGTCCTCGGCCTTGCAGTGGACGGAGCGCGAGGACGCCGTGCGGCGGATCCGGGACGTGCTGGAGGCCTGGACCGCGCCGGGGGCCAACGGGACCCGGCCGTGCCCCAAGGTCCGGAACGTGGCGCTGCGGGAGGTCGCCTTCACCTACCCCGGAAGCACGACGCGGGCGCTGGACGGCGTCGACGTGACCATCCGCCGCGGGGAGCTCGTCGGCATCGTCGGCCGCACGGGCGGCGGCAAGTCGACCCTGGCCGGTGTGCTGCTCGGACTGCTCGCGCCCGACGGGGGAGCCGTGCTGGTCGACGGGGTCCCGCTCACCGAGCTCGACCCGGACGCGTGGCACGCGCGGACGGCCTGGGTCGGCCAGGAGCCACGGTTGCTGAGCGGCACCCTCGCCGACAACGTCCGCTTTCTGCGGCCGTGGATCACGGACGCCGCCCTGGACGACGCCGTTCGTGCGGCGGGCCTGCACGGCGAGCTGACCTTGGACGCGCCGGTCGGTCCGGCCGGGGCCGCGCTGTCGGGCGGGCAGCGCCAGCGCATCGCGGTGGCGCGCGCGCTGGCCGGCCGACCGGACGTCGTGGTCTTCGACGAGCCGACGAGTGCCCTGGACGTCCACGCCGAGGCGCTCGTCCGCGACGCGCTCGACGGGATGCGGGAGGACCGCGTCGTCGTTGTCATCGCCCATCGGCTTTCCACCGTGCGCAGCTGCGACCGCCTGCTCGTCGTCGACGCCGGACGGGTCCGCGAGGTCGAGGCGCCCGACGAACTGGCGCGCGCGGACGACGCATGGCTGCGCGTGGAGCTCGCGCGATAGGAGGCTCCCGGCTCCTCAGCGGCGGCGGTCGAGGTAGGTCAGGACGGCGGCCACGGACTCCTCGGGGTCCTCGCGCTCGGTGTGCAGGACGAGCTCGGCATGCTCCGGGGGCTCGTAGGGGTGCGACACGCCCGTGAAGCGCGGGAGGTCGCCGCGCGCGGCCTCGCTGTAGAGACCCTTCGGGTCGCGCCGGGCGCATGCGTCGACCGACGCCTCGACATGCACCTCCGCGAAGCGGTCGCCCAGCAGCGCCCGTGCCCGGCGGCGACCCTCGCGGTAGGGCGAGATGGCCGCGACGACGACCATGACGCCGTTGCGCGACAGCAGGTCGGCCACGTAGGCGAGCCGCTGGACGTGGTCGTCGCGGTCCTCCTTGGAGAAGCCGAGCCGCGGCGAGAGCGCCCGGCGGGCGTGCTCGCCGTCGAGCAGCTCGACCCGGTGCCCACGCCGGCGCAGCTCGTCCGCCACCCGGCTTCCGACCGTCGACTTGCCGGCGCCGGACAGCCCGGTCAACCAGAGGGTGAGCCCCTGCTCGCTCACGCGGGGCGGGCACGCACGGCTGGAGAGGAACAGGGAGCGCTGCTGTGGCGCTGACGGGTGAGGAGATGCACGGTCCGGGGGTTGCGCCCCGAGCGGAACGCGAATTCGGCGATCGTCGCACACCTCGGGGGAGGGCCTCGGTGGCGGGCGGGGCGGCGGGGCGGCGGCGGAATCACGGGTGCTCTTGGGTCGGCAGGGCGGGTGGTGCGGTGCGGTAGGTCGCCGGGGTCGCCGAGAGCCCGATCGGGTTGCGCGTCAGCGCGACCGTCGAGCCGTCCGGGCGTGGCAGCTCCACGACGGGCTTCAGGCCGAGGGCGGTGGCCAGCGAGAAGGCGCCCGCCATGTCGTTGACGACCCCGGCGGGGACGCGGGCGGCGGTGAGCTCCTGCGCGCACGCGCCCGCCGGGCGACTGGCGAGGCGCGGGCGCAGGACGTCGAGCAGCGCGTCGCGGTGCGCCACACGGGCCGGGTTGGTGGCGAAGCGGTCGTCCCCGGCGAGCTCGGGGACGCCCAGCACCGCGCACAGCGCCGCGAACTGGCGGTCGTTGCCGACGGCGACCACGAGGTCGCCGTCCGCGCAGGCGACGAGCTCGTAGGGCGCGATGCTCGGGTGCTGGTTGCCCATGCGGGTCGGCACGACGCCGCCGGCGGTGTAGGCCGTGCCCTGGTTCACGAGTGCCGCGAGCAGCGCGGAGAGCAGATCGACTTCGACGCGCTGGCCTTCACCGGTCGCCTCGCGATGGCGGAGCGCGGCAAGGATCCCGACCGAGGCGAAGAGCCCGGCGAGCACGTCGACGAGCGCGACGCCCGCCTTCTGGGGCTCGCCGCCGGGTGCCCCGGTGATGCTCATGAGCCCGCCCACCGCCTGGATCAGCAGGTCGTAGCCGGGGAGCGTGGCGCCCGCGCCGCGACCGAACCCGGTGATCGAGCAGTACACGAGGCCGGGCGCGAACGGCGCGAGCTCGTCGTAGCCGAGCCCGAGGTCGTCCATCAGCCCCGGACGGAAGTTCTCGACGATCACGTCGGCCGAGAGCGCGAGCTCCCGCGCCCGGGCGAGATCGGCCGGAGCTCCGAGGTCGAGCGCGACGCTCGCCTTGTTGCGGTTCACCGAGGCGAAGTACGTCGCGCCCCCGGCGTCGTCGTACGGCGGCCCCCAGGCGCGGGTGTCGTCGCCGACGCCCGGGCGCTCCACCTTCGTGACCTCGGCCCCGAGATCGGCGAGCAGCATCGTGGCGAAGGGTCCGGCGAGGACGCGGGAGAAGTCGAGGATGCGGAGATCGGCCAAGGCGGAGGCCATGTGGTTCGGTGATCCTATATCTTCGAAGATCTAAGAACGCAAGGAGAACACCGTGTCAACCCTCTCGCCGCCGCCCCCGGCGCTCCGCCCGTCCGACTTCCTCGACATCGACCACCTGCTCTCCGACGAGGAACGCGACATGCGCGACACCGTGCGCGCGTTCGTCCGCGACCGGGTCGTGCCGCACGCGGGCGACTGGTTCGAGGAGGGGACCATCCCGCTCGAGCTCGTGACGCAGCTCGGCAAGCTCGGAGTCCTCGGGATGCACCTCGACGGCTACGGCTGCGCGGGAGCCAGCGCCACCGCCTACGGCCTGGCCTGTCTGGAGCTCGAGGCCGGTGACTCGGGCGTGCGCAGCCTCGTCTCGGTGCAGGGTTCCCTGGCGATGTTCGCGATCCACCGCTGGGGCTCCGAGGAGCAGAAGCAGCAGTGGCTTCCGCGCATGGCGGCGGGCGAGGCGATCGGCTGCTTCGGGCTGACCGAGCCCGACGCGGGCTCCGACCCCGGCGCGATGCGCACGCGGGCGCGGCGCGATGGCACGGACTGGATCATCCACGGGCAGAAGATGTGGATCACGAACGGCTCGGTGTCGGACGTCGCCGTCGTCTGGGCCGCGACCGACGAGGGCATCCGCGGCTTCGTCGTTCCGCAGGGCACGAAGGGCTTCACCACCCAGGACATCCACAAGAAGATGTCGCTGCGGGCGTCGGTGACCTCCGAGCTGCTGCTCGACGACGTCCGCCTGCCGGCCGAGGCGCTGCTGCCCGAGGCCACGTCGCTCCGCGGGCCGCTCTCCTGCCTCAACGAGGCGCGCTACGGCATCGTCTGGGGCGCCGCCGGCGCCGCCCGGGCCTGCCTCGAGTCGGCGCTCGATTACGCGAAGGAGCGCATGGTGTTCGGCAAGCCGATCGCTGCGACCCAGTTGCAGCAGCACAAGCTGGCGATGATGGCCCTTGAGGTCAACCGCGCGACGCTCCTCGCACTCCACCTCGGGCGCATGAAGGACGAGGGGCGGCTCCTGCCCGAGCACGTGAGCATGGGCAAGCTCGGCAACGTCAACGCCGCGCTCGACGTCGCTCGCAGCGCGCGGCAGGTCCTCGGCGCCAACGGCGTCACGCTCGAGTACCCCGTGATCCGCCACATGAACAACCTCGAGTCCGTCGTGACCTACGAGGGAACGGCCGACATCCACGCGCTCGTGGTCGGCGGCGCGCTCACCGGCATGCAGGCCTTCCGCTGAGCGCGACGCCCGGCGGCGGAATCACCGTGCGCTCATGAGCACGCCCACGTCCGGCCCGGCGACGACGTCGCAGCACGCCCTGGACGGACTGCGGCGCGCGATCGTCTCCGGGGCGCTGCGCCCCGGAGAGCAGGTGCTCCAGGAGAACCTCGCCGAGCGGCTCGGCGTGAGCGTCGCCCCGGTGCGGGAAGCGCTGCGCACCCTCGAGCAGGAGGGGCAGGTCACCTACCTGCCGCGTCGTGGCTACCACGTCACGGAGCTGAGGATCGAGGACCTCGAAGAGATCTACGACCTCCGGCAGGTGCTCGAGACCCGCGCCGCCCGCGGCGCGCTGCCCACCCTGGACGAGGCCACCCTCGAGGACATCGACGCCGCGGCCGAGGAGTGCGAGGCGGCCGCCCGCGTCGGCGACGTGGCCGCCGAGCTGGCCGCCAACCGGCGGTTCCACTTCGCGCTCCTCGAAGCTCCCGGGCAGCTGCACCTGATGCGGATCATCCGGGTGCTCTGGGACTCGACCGAGGCCTACCGGGCGCTCTACTACAACTCCCCCGTGGAGCGCGACGCCGCGAGCGCCGCCCACCGAACGATCATCGCTGCGGTGCGCCGCCGCGACGCGGACGGGTTGGTCCAGGAGCTCGACGCGCACCGTCATCGCGCCCTCACGGTGCTGCGTGAGGTCCTTGCTCCAAAGTCGAGTTGAGGTCCAGGCCGCCGCTCGCTAGCCCGGAACCGCAGCGTCCCGAGCTGCCTGCTTGAGCTCCTCCAGCGCGGACTGCAGGTGCTCGCGCAGTTGGGCGATATCGCGCATCGCGTCGCGGTCGCCCAACAGCCCGATCTCGAGACGGCCGTTGTAGGACATGATCGCGAAGAACACCGTGTGCCCCTCGGCGAGGAAGCCGAGCGGGATGAGCTGCTCGAGCTTGTGGCCCAGCAGGTAGAGCGGGACCTGCGGGCCCGGCACGTTGGTCACGATCGTGTTGAACAGGCGGGTGTGGAAGTTGATCCGGGACGCCTGCGCGAGGATCGTCGGCGGCGCGAACTCCTGGAGCGAGGCGAGGGCTTCGGCCCCGACCGCCTGGTGGCTGGACTTCAGGTCCTGCATCGCCTCGCGCACGACGCCCAGGCGCTCGACCGGGTCGGCCGCCCAGACCGGCAGGGGCCCGCGCATCGCCGCGACGCGGTTCCCGAACTCGCCCTGCTGGTCTTCCGTGCGCACCGACACGGGGACGAAGGCGCGCAGCTCGAGGCCGTCGGTGTCGACGCCGCGCTCCTGGAGCATCGCCCGTACCCCGCCGGTCACGACGGCGAGCACGACGTCGTTGACCGTCCCGCCGAGTGCGTCCTTGATCGCCTTGAAGTCGGCGAGCTCGGCCGACAGCCAGTCGACGCGGCGGTGCGGTCCGATCGGCGCGTTGAGCAGGTCGACCTGCGGCGCCGGGCGCAGCGCAGGGCCGATGAGCAGGTCGCGGATGCCCTTGGTCGCCGTCAGCAGGCCGGACGCGGCCGAGGCCGGCCGCGACGTGGCCGACACGGCGCGCCGCGTGACCCGCACCGGCCGGGTGGCGACGGCGATCGCGGCCCTTCGCGTCAGCCCGCGCCGGGTGACAGGCGGGCGCGGCTGCCACGGCGTCGCCGGCTCGGCGGCCCTCGGCTCGGGCGAGACGTCCATCAACATCGCCAGCAGGTCGACGCCGGAGACACCGTCGACGAGCGCGTGATGCGTCTTGTTGATGAGCGCGAAGCGGTCGCCCTCCAGGCCCGAGACGAGCCACATCTCCCACAGCGGCTTGGAGCGGTCGAGCCGCTGGGAGAAGACCCGACCGACGAGCTGCTGGAGCTCGTCGCGGCCGCCGGGGTGGGGCAGGGCGGTGTGGCGCAGGTGGTAGTCGAGCGCGAAGTGCGGGTCGTCGACCCACGCGGGCCGCCCGAGCTCGAGCTCGGGGAAGATGACCTTCTGGCGGTAGCGCGGCACCGCGTGCAGGCGCGAGTCGACGTGCTCGAGCAGGTCCGCGTACTCGGGGGGCTGACCCTCGAACACCATGACGCCGCCGACGTGCATGTGGATCGCGTCGCCCTCGAGCATGAGAAAGCTCGTGTCCAACACGCTGAGCACGTCGCACGTGGGCTGGCCGACGGGGGCCATCAGGCGTCCGCTGCCGGCCGGGACATGCGGCGTTCGCCGGCGCGCTGGACGGTCTTGTAGACGACCGACCCGGCTCGCGGCCAGAGCGCCGTCGCGCGCATCGCGAGCTCTTGGCGGCGGGGGATGCACCGGAGCACGTGCCGGCTGGCGATGAGATCGACACCCGCGCGGGCGACGTCCTCCGGTGTGAGCATCGTGCCCGCGAACAGCGCCGCGGCGTCGGGCTGGTCGCTGCGGTCGAGCACCATGTCGGTGGCGACGGCGCCGGGGCACAGGACGTGGGCGCGGATCGGCGAGCCCGCGTCACGCAGGTCTCCGTCGAGGGACATGGTGAACGAGACGACCGCCGCCTTGGTCGCGGCGTACACGCTCATCCCGGGGACGGGGCCGAGCCCGGAGACCGACGCGATGTTGAGGATGCGTCCCGCGCCCGACATGGCACGCTTGGCCGCCAGCGATCCGGCGATCGTGCCGCCGACGTTCGTCTCCAGCAGCAGCCGCAGCTCTTCGGCGTCGTGGTCCCATGCCTTCTTCGTCGCGAGCACCCCGGCGTTGTTGACCCACACCGCGAGCTGGCCGCGTTCGGCGGCCTCAGCGGCCACGCGCTCGTGGGCGTCGGCGTCACGCACGTCCAGCGTCGTCGACCACGCCGTCGGCCCGGCGAACTGCGCAGCCTCCCGTCCCGCCTCCTCGTCGCGCGCGGTCAAGAGCACCGCGTACCCACGGTCGGCCAGCGCTCGCGCGATCGCCCGACCGATGCCCCGGCCCCCGCCGGTCACCACCGCCGTCTGCGTCACCTGCCCGCCTCCCGCTCGGCGCTCGGCGTGCTGTCCGGTGGCGCGTCGCAACTCACCGGCCGAACGTACACCGCGTCGACCGATGGCGCCGTCCCCCGAACCGCCGGCGGTGACAGATGACCTGCCTACTGCGCGTGACCCTTCCCGGCCGCAGCCGCCGCTCCGTGGCGCTGCTCGCGATACATGCGCGCGGCGAACACTCCGGCGGGATGCGCGCGGAACTCCCGCACCGCTCGTGCCAACGGCGCGGGCATCGCGGCGGGCGGAGGCAAGGGCGAGCCGTAGCGCTCGGGCAGCAGCACGGGTGCGGCAAGCGCCGCGAACGTCAGGTCCGCCGCCGTGAAGCGGTCCCCGAGCAGAAACGGCCGCCCGTCCGAGAGGCGGTCGGCGACGTCGTCGAACGCCGTGTGCGTGCGCTCGAGCGCGGCGGCGGCGGTGGTCGCGTCGACTCCGAGGTAGCGCCGGATCGCCGGTCCGAGCAGCGGGTGGGTTAGGCGAAAGAGGCGGCGTTCCCAGTGCGGCACGCCGGCGAGCGCCCACGGCTCGAGCGAGCGCAGCGCGGGCAGCGTCTCGTGGTAGAGCCACAGGCGGCCGTCGGGGCCGAGGCCGGCGTCGAGCCGGGCCTCGAAGGCGGCCGCGTCGGCGCCGAGCGCCCCGAGCGGGTACAGCCGTAGCTCCTCCGCGAGCCGGGTGTCGGCCCAGCGCAGGATCGCGGTCGAGTCATCGAGAACCTCGCCCCGCTCGGTCACGAGCACCGGCACCGTGCGCCCGCCCCCGGCGCGCCGCGCTGCCAGCACGTGGACGAGTTGCAGGTGCGGCTGCTCGACGAACGCGACACCGGACCGGTCGAGCGCCCAGCGCGCCTTCTCGCAGAAGTGGCTGATCGGGATGGTGACCAGTCGCGCGTGCACGCCGCGAGCGTCCCACACCTCCCAGCAGAGGTCGGAGACGAAAACTGACCCGCCTCGCCCCGACCCGAGCGCGTCCGCTGCCGCTCCCTCAGGGGCGCCAGCGCCGCCCTGGCGCCAACCCACCGACCGCCCGTCTCCGGCGGTGTAGCGTCGCGCCATGCCCGACGCGGCCGAACCCATCGTGCGGCACCGTGAGCGCCGCTCCCGCATCGCGGTCTACGACACCTTGGCGGTGGTGTGGATCGTGGCCAGCCTGCTCCTCGGCGTCCTGGTCCACCGTGAGGTCCGCGGGCTGATTGGGCTGACGACGACGGTCGAGCGCGTCGGAGGGCAGCTGTCCGACGTCGGGAAGACCTTCAGCGGGATCAAGCTGCCGCTGGTCGGCAACCAGCTCGGCGACGCCGGCGCCCAGGCCCAGGCCAACGGTGCGCTCGCGCGCCAGCAGGCGCGCAAGGCCCGCACCAGCGTCAAGCACCTGTCCTGGCTGTTGGCAATCGCGGTCGTCGTGCTGGCCATAGCCCCGTTGCTCGCCACGTACCTCCCGTTGCGCATCGGCTGGGCGCGCGATGGTTCCTCGCTCGCTCGCCTCGTCGCCCGCGCCCGCGACGACCCGGCCCTGGCGCGGCTGCTCTCCCAGCGCGCGATAATCACGATGCGCGACCGTGAGCTGGACGAGCTTCCCGACCGCCCTTGGGACGCGCGGCCTGCTCCGGTCCCTGGGCGCTCGGACTGAGCACGCGTGCGGGAGCGCTTCTCCAGCGCGGTGGTGCGCGCGCGCTGGCTCGTCGTCGGCGCCTGGGCGGCGGCGGTGGTGGTCTGCGTGCTGCTGCTGCCGACCATCCGCGACGCGCAGAACGGTGCGCTCGGCGACCTCGTCCCCGTCAACGCCCGCGCGATCGCGACCGAGCAGCGCTCGGCAGAGCTGTTCGCGTTCCCGCTGCTCTCCCGCACCCAAGTGGTCGTCCGCGACGCCGAGGGGCTGAGCCCACGGACGCTGGCCGCGGTGACCTCGCGGGTCGTCGCGCTCAACCGCAAGGAGATCCCCGGCCTGCGGGCGATCGCGGGCGCCTACGCGCTGGCCAACGCCACCGGTTCGGCGAAGTTCTCGCGTGAGCGCGGAACGACCGTCGTCATTCCGCTGCTCTACGGCTCGGACATCGGCCCGACCGAGCGGACGGAGCTGGCCGACGGGCTCGTCCAGCGCCTGCGCCCGTTCGCCGAAGGCGCGACCCTGGGGGTCACCGGGACGATCACCGCGCGCGCGGCCGAGGCCGACGCGATCGAGCAGCACCTGCCGCTGACCGAGCTGGCCACCGTGCTGTTCGTGCTGCTCGCGGTGGCCGTCGCCACGCGGTCGCTCGTCGCGCCGCTGGTCAACCTCCTCGCCGTCGGCGTGGCCTACGTGGTCTCCATCCGGGTCGTGGCGGCCGCCGGGCAGCAGATCGGCGTATCCGTCCCGGCGGAGGTGCAGCCCGTGGTCGTCGCGCTGCTGTTCGGCGTGGTCACCGACTACACGCTCTTCTTCCTGTCGCGCTTTCGGCGCGCGCTCACCGCGCAAGGGGCCGACGGCCGCCAGGCCGCGCGCAGCACCACCCGCGAGCTGCTGCCGATCCTCAGCGCGTGCGGGCTGGCCGTCGCCGCTGGGACCGGTGCGCTGCTGTTCGCCCATCTCGGCTTCCTGCGAGCCTTCGGGCCGGGAATCGCGGCGTCGGTGCTGATCGCCCTGGCCGTGTCGGTGACGCTCGTCCCGGCCCTGGCGTCGATCCTCGGCCGGCGGATCTTCTGGCCGCACCGGGGCGGCGAGCGGTCGGCCGGGCGCAGCTGGTCGCGTCGGGTGGTCGAGCTCGTCGTCGCCCGTCCGTGGGTCACCGTCCTCGCCTGCGCGGTCGTGCTGGCCGCGATGGCCTCCGGCGTGCTGACGCTGCACCTCGGCAACCCGTTGATCCGTGGGCTGCCGGAGGGCAGCGGGGCACGGGTGGCCTACAACCAGGCCGGCGCGGGGCTCGCGCCCGGGGTCATCTCCCCGGTGGTCGTGGTCGTCGAGCAGCGCGGGGTCGCCGGCCGGCGCGCCGCACTCGGGCGCTTGCAGCGCTCGTTCGAACGCCAGCCCGGCGTGGCCGCGGTGATCGGCCCGGCGAGCAACCCGACCGCCCGGGCGGTCGGCGCCGTCCTCAGCCGCGACGGCAACGCGGCCCGGTACGTGCTCTTCCTCTCCGACGACCCGCTCGGTGCGCGCGCGGTGCAGCGCATCAGCCGACTCGACGACCGTTTCGGGCTGCTCCTCACCCAAGCCGGCCTGCCGCGGGCGACCGCCAGCCTGGCGGGAGACACCGCGCTGGTCTCCGAGACCATCGACCTCGCCGCCCAGGACATCCCACGGGTGCTGCCGGTCGTGCTGCTGGCGATCATGCTCGTGCTCGTGGTGCTGCTGCGGGCGCTCGTCGCCCCGCTGTACCTCGTGCTGCTCGCGCTGCCCGCACCGGTCGCGGCGCTCGGCCTCTCCAGCTACGTCTTCGAGCGGGTGCTGGACAAGCCGGAGCTGACCTACTTCGTCCCGATCGCGGCCGGCGTGCTGCTGATCTCCTTGGGCTCGGACTACAACGTGTTCCTCGTCGGGCGCATCTGGAGCGAGGCGCGCCAGCGTCCGCTGCGGGAGGCGATCGTGCTCGGGGCCTCGGCTGCGTCGCCGGCGATCACCGCCGCCGGGATCGTGCTGGCCGTGTCCTTCGCAGCCGTCGCCGTCGTCCCGGTGCAGGCCTTTCGCGAGCTGGCGTTCACCGTCTCGTCGGGGCTGCTGATCGACGCCTTCCTCGTGCGAACGCTGCTCGTCCCCGCCGTCATCGCGATCGTCGGGCCGCGCAGCGGCTGGCCCGGTCACGCGCTGAAGGCCGAGCGGGTCGGGATCCCGGGAGACTCGTCGGCAGCGGCGCCGGCCTGACGGCGCGATGCGCTGACGCCGTTGGCAGCATCCCCCGCCCGGTGCTTCGCAGGCGCCCTGGCGCCCGCGGCGGGGGGCGAGTACGGTCGCACCATGAGGGTCGCCTTGTCGGCCATGCGGCGGAGGGAGCCCGAGCGATGAGCACCGGTCACTACGCGGGGGAAACCGCCGCGCCCGACGTCGCCCGCCCGCACGTCGCTGCACCTGCCGATGCGCCGCCGGCGGCGGACTTCGAGGTCGTCCCGCGAAAGGGGCTCGTGCTGGTCGCCGGGGTGTTCGCCCTGTTGATCGCGGGCATCCTCAGCGACAAGCTCTGGCCGCTCGAGTTCCTCCACGTCGTCTTCGGCTCGGCGTGGACGGTGATCGACCTCTTCCTCGGCCTCGTCCTCGGGCCGATCATGGGCCGCATGGCGATTGCCTCCCGCATCGACTTCACGACGAAGCTGATGCCGAAGATGCTGTTGATCATGCCGACCGTGGTCACGGTCACGCTCGCGGCCGGCTGGCAACTGGGTGCCTACCTCGGCACGACCCAGGCCTCGCACCCCAACCACGGGTGGATCGTCGCCAGCTACATCGTCGTCGGATGCATGGCGGTCATCGCCCTCGGGCTGCTCGAGCCGGCCAACGTCGCCGTCCTGGTCGAGCTCAAGAAGCCGCAGCCGAACCCCGCGGTGATCGAGCGGCTGATGAAGCGGTTCATGTACACCGCCGGCATCCTCGGCATCCTGCAGGTCGCCACCTTCGTCATCATGACCAAGGTGGCGACGGGGTGACCGAGCGTCGGCTCCCTCCCGTGACCGAGGTCGGGATGGCGTCCCTGGGCCTCATCGTCGCGGGCGGCATCTACCTGTCGGCGCACTTGCCCCAGCACGTTCCGCTCGGCCCCGCCATCGCCCTGCTCACGCTCTCGGCCGCGATGCTCGCGGGCAACCTCGTCAGCCTCGCACGCGTCCCCGACTTCGCTTGGAGCCGGTTCGTCGAGGTCGGCAAATGGGCGCTGCTGGCCTACGCCGTGACCGCGGCGCTGATCGAGTTCTCGTTCGTGCACAACCACCTGCGAGGGGGAGCGCTCGTCGTGCTGTCGCTGTCGCTGGTGGTCTATGCCGTGCACGTGCCGATGCTCATCGGCTTCACCGTCGCTCGCTACGCGGACTGAAACGACGCGTCGGCCGTCGGTCGCCCCGACCATCAGCCGCGGGGCGCTCAGGCCGTGCGAGGCGCGGGCCCTGCGTGCAACGGGCGCCAGGCGGTCCCGAGCGTCGCGAGGATCTCGAGGACGCCGAAGACGATGAAGAACGCCGTGGCGGAGCCCGTGTCGCTGAAGCCGAAGATGAACGGCGAGGCGATCAGCAGCGCGCCCATGCCGAGGTCGAGCAGCGCGTGGACCGCCACGGGAACGACCTTCACGAGCGAGAGCTTCCACTTCGTGCTCATGGCGACGACGAGGATCAGGACCCCCGCGATGATCGCCAACGCGGTCGGAGCGCCCTCGTCGCTGAAGCCGAACAGGAACGGGGCCGCGATGAGGAGCGCGACGAGGAACGGCTCGGCCGCCTCGTGGAGCGCGATGGGGATGGGACCTTGACGGAACATGCCTTCTACGTCCCCGCACGGGCGCGAACCAATCCTGGGCGCGCGTCGAGCGCGAAGGTGCGACGGGCGTTGCCCTCGAGGTAGAGGGCGCGCGCCTCGTCGTCGAGGCCCAGGGAGTCGAGGTCGGCGAGCGCCGCGGTGTGGGAGATCATCGGGAAGTTCGTGCCGAAGAGCACCTTGCGGCGCCCGCTACGGCTGACCAGGTAGCGCACCAGCTCGGGCGGGAGGCGCTTGCTGGTGTAGGCCGACGTGTCGATCAGGACGTTCTCGTGCTTGCGGGCGACGGCGACCATCTCCTCGGTCCACGGGTAGCCGACGTGCCCGCACACGATCGTGAGCTCCGGGAAGTCGAGCGCGACCTGGTCGATGTAGGGGATCGGCCGGCCGGTCTCCGACGGGCGGAGCGGGCCGGTGTGGCCGACCTGGGTGCAGAACGGCACGCCGAGCTCGACGCAGGTGGCGTAGAGCGGGTAGTAGCGGCGGTCGGTCGGGGCCGCATCCCAGAGCCAGGGCAGCATGCGCAGGCCGACGAACCCCAGCTCGTTCACGCAGCGACGCAGCTCGCGCACCGCGTCCATCGGCCGGTCGAGGTCGACGGCCGCCAGTCCGGCGAACCGGTCGGGGTGTTCGGCGACCCAGCCCGCCACCTCGTCGTTCGAGATCAAGGCTCCCTCTCGGGGTGCGTGCCAGGCGGTCAGCAGCCCCACGTCGACAGCGGCGGCGTCCATCGAGGCGACGCTCGCGGCGATCGGCACGGGCTCCGCCGGTGCGTCCTGGCCGGTCCAGCGCCGGAGCGAGTCGAACATGGGGTGCTGTTGAAAGGGGACGGTCGGGTGCTGCATCCAGGCGTCGACGATCACGACGCCGACCGGTCGGCCTTCCTGCCTGGGCCCGCGAAGCGCCAGCCCAGGAGGTGGAGGAACGGGGAGGGGACGGTGGCGAGGACGAGGTACAGCGCCTCGGGCTCGGGCAGCGCGACGGCCGCGTCGCCGGCGCCCCCGAGGTGGAAGCCGAGCAGGACGCCGGCGCCGAAGCTCAGCCCGCCGGCGACGCCGCGGGCCGCTGCGTGCGCCGCCCGGTCGTGCTGCGTCCCGGCCAGGACGCCGCCGCCGATCGCGATCACCACCGCGATGGCGTAGAGCACGGCGGAGGCGCCGAGCGCCAAGCCCGCGAGCACCCCGAACACGAGCGCGCCCCCGACCGCCTCCCACACCCGGCGGCCGGTGCCCATCTCGGTCCAGGGTGGCGCCGTCAGGCCCGCAGCCGATCGCGTCATGGCGCGCACGCTCTCACATGCCGGAGCCGCTCCGGAGATGACCGAGGGGGTGCTGGACGCCGGCGGGGTGCCGGTCGACGTGGGGGTGGCTCGGCGGCGAGGTAGCGTGCCGGCGTGAGGCCGCTCGCCACCGGGGCGCCCGCTCCCGCTTCGATCCATTCCTGATGTCGCTTCCGAACCTCGTCGTCATCGGCGCCATGAAGTGCGGGACGACGAGCCTGCACCGCCACCTCGCGGCGCACCCCGGCGCGATGCGCCAGACCGAGGCCGGGCAGCACGCCTGGCGCGCCCTCGTGCGGTCCGTCGGCGCCGAGCGCGCGCACCGGCTGAAGGGTGGCGCGCTGCGTGCCCGCGAGCAGGTCCTGCGCGCCCCGGTGGCACGTCCCGAGCTCACGCCCGCCCGCCGCGCGGAGCTCCGGTCCGTTCTCGCCGACGAGGTCGCCGCACTCCGCGCCCACACGGGCCAGGCCTTCGCGAGCTGGGAGCTCTGACTCGGGGTCCTAGAGGCCGGCGGGATGCCGGACGACGTAGCCGCTGGTGTCGCCGACCGTGGAGCTCCACCGCGTCCCGGACTGCTTGAAGGCGATCGTGTCGAAGCGGCGCCCGTCGACCACCATGAACACGTGCCCGCCGTTGGCGTAGATCGTGACGTGCTTGCCGCGGCCCGGCCGGCCGTAGGACATCAGGCCACCCGAGGCCATCGGCGCGTCCAGCAACCCTGCGGCGTGGAGGACGTAGGACACCGAGCCGGAGCAGTCGTAGCCCGCGGCGTCGAAGGAGCCATGGCCGCCGCCGTAGACGTAGGGCCGGTGGGTGATGCGATCGCCGGCCGACTTCATCGAGCCGATGCGGCGCTGCACGCGCGACGCACGCTTGCGAGCCACGCGGGCGTGCGCGTTGCGGCGGCGGTCGGCCGGGGTCAGCGTGCGCGCGGCGGGCGCGAAGGGCCCGGCGCTCGCACCGGGCAGCCCGAGCGCGGCGCGGAAGCCGGCGACGGACGCGGTGGGAAGCGGGGCGGTGGAGGGGGCTGCCGCGGCTTGGGCCGGCACGGACAGGACGGCCAAGGCGGCGGCCGCGCGGAGGCGGCGCCCGGTGAGGGGGGACGGGGGCATGGAGCTCCTTCGGGTCGGTGCGGCCCACGGGGACCAGCGGCGCGCGCTGCGACGGATCGCGGCACGCCGGTGGTGCGTTCGTGCGGCCGCGGCGCGGCTCGCACTGGTCCCGTGCCGGACCCCTCGGGGATCCGGTCCTCGGCCTTGTGCATTGACCTAAACCCCGCGGCTGTGAGGGTTGCGCCACCGTGCGCAGCTGCACAGATCCTTGCAGCCGGACCAGAGGCAGCGCTCAGAAGTCGCGCATGACCGGGGGCACCCCGGCGGCGAAGACAAGCGCACGGTCGGTGAGCGACCGCAGGGCGTCGTGGTCGTGGCCGGCGGCGATCACGATCCCGCCACGCGCGCGTATGTCAGCGGCCCGCGCTTCGACCTCGGAGCGGAAGTCCTCATCGATCGCCTCGAGCACCTCGTCGAGCAGGAGCACCTCGGGCTCCGCCTGGTCGACGACGGCGAAGCCGAGGCGCGCGCGCATCCCCTGCGAGTAGGTCTGGACCGGGCGCTCGAACGTCGCGCCGAGGCCGCTGCGCTCCTGGATCGTCTCGACGCGCCCGCGCACCTCGGCCCGCGACAGCCCGGCGAGCACGCCGAGCAGGGAGGCGTTCTCCCGGCCCGTGAGCGACGGCATCAGACCGGCGTCGATCGACAGCAGCGACCCGATGCGCCCCGTGACCTCCGCGCTCCCCTCGTCGGGCACGAGGACCCCGGCGAGCACGCGCAGCAGCGTGCTCTTGCCCGCCCCGTTGGTCCCGATGAGGCCGAGGCCCTCTCCGGGACCGACGGAGAACGAGACGTCGCGCAGCCCCCAGACCACCGTGCACTTGCGGCGGATGGCGGCCAGCGCGGGGGTCATCGGGCGCCGCTGGCGGTCGAGGGCGAAGCGGACCCCGAGGCCCTCGGTGCTCACGCCGACGCCGGTGCTCACCCGACGACCTTGGCGAAGTGCCGCTGCTCGCGCCGGTAGACCGGGACGAACACGGCGAGCACCACCCCGGCGAACGCCAGGGGGTAGAGGAGCTCCCACGCCGGAGGGCTCGAGCCGTAGAGCACGGAGTGCCGCATCGCCTCGAACAGGCCCGTGAGCGGGTTGGCCCGGACGACATCCTGCGTGCGGCCGCTGATCTCCGCCAGGGTCACGAGCCCGGGGGCGAGGAAGTAGGCCGCGCGGACGGCGCTCAGCACCAGCCCCCGGAGGTCGGGCGCCCAGATGCCGATGAGTGTCGCCGGGTAGGCGAACGCGATCCCGAGCACGAGCGTGACGGCGAGGGTCGGCAGGAGCCAGAGGATGCTCAGCGTGGGGGCGACCCCGTAGGCGACCATGAGCACGACGAGCAGCACGAGGCTCGCCGAGAAGCCCACGGCCTCGGTCAGCGCCGTGGCGATCGGCAGCAGCGTCTTCGGGAAGCGCATGTTCGAGATCAGGGAGCTGCGCAGGCGCACGCCGTCCAGCCCGTTGGCCACGGTCATCGAGATGAGCTGGAACGGGATCACCGCGCACGCGAGGCTGAGCCCGGCCGCGTCCGGGCGTCGGTAGAAGACGAAGCTGACCAGCAGCAGGTAGACCCCGACGAGGGCGAACGGGTCGGCGAGCCACTTGACCAGGCGCCAGCGGCCGCGCCCGTAGCGCGCGCGGAGGTCGGATGCCGTGAGCACGACGAGCTGGTCGACCACGGTCGCCGCGCGGGCCCGCAGCGGGCGTGAGACGGCCGGTGGCTGCACGGCGCGCGGGGGATGGCCGATCGTGCCCGTGGACTCGGCGGTCATCGCGGCGATCGTAGAGGCTGGGCCGCCGGTGACGCGCGCCTTGGTTTGTAGGCTTGGCCGCTTGCCCGCCCCCGTCGTCAGCATCTGCATCGTGGCCGGCCACAACGCCGTGCTCCTCGACGCGTGCCTGCTGAGCCTGCTCGCGCAGGTCGACGCCCCGGCCTTCGAGGTCCTCGTCGCCGACAACGGCCGCTTCGACGCCGCCGCGGTCGTCACTCGCCGCTTCCCCGGCGCGCAGGTCCTCGCGACCGGCCGGGTACTGCCCGGGGCGGCTCGCAACCCGCTCGTCCGCGTGGCGCGCGGCGAGCTTCTGCTCTTCCTCGACGACGACGTCACCGCGCCCCCGGACCTCCTGCGCACGCTCGGGGCAGTCGCGGCGTTGCACCCGGACGTCGTGGTGTTCGGCGGCCCGAACGACACGCCGCCACGCAGCACGGCCTTCCAGGTCGTCCAAGGCGCGGTCCTCGCCTCGATCATGGGCGCCGGCCCGGTGTCGAGGCGCTACGGCGCGCGTCACGCCGGCTACGCCGACGAGCGCTGGTTCACCCTCTGCAACCTGGCGGTGCGGCGGGTCGCGATGCCGGCGTTCGCCGACGACCTCACGTGCGCGGAGGAGAACGCCGTGCTCGCCGAGCTGCGCCGCAGCGGGGCGCCGATGCGCTACGAGCCCGAGCTCGTCGTCTTTCACGAGCGGCGCGCGTCCAAGCGGGACTTCGCCCGCCAGATGCACAAGTACGGCAAGGGCCGGGGTGCCCTCATGCGCCGCGACGTCTCCACGGTCCGCGCCGCGTACCTCGCGCCGAGCGCCCTCATCGCCTACGCCGTCCTTGTCGTCGCGGTCGCGGTGCTCGGGTCGCTGCCGGCACTCGGCCCCGCGCCCGCCGGGCTCTACGCGGCGCTCGTGCTCGCCACCGCAGCGCGCGTGAGCCTGTCGCTGCGGCGCCCGCTCGCGTTCGCTACGGCCGCGGGGCTCATCCCGCTCGTGCACCTCTGCTACGGCAGCGGGGTGGTGCAGGGGCTCGTGGCCTCGCCCTTCAGGGCGCGCGCCGCCAGGGCGCCGGCGCTCCCGCTCCCCGCACCGCACACCGCCGGGCAGCGCCCGGGCTCCTAGCGCCTGGCCGGGCTGGGCGGCTACCGGCCGACGGGCCGCGGGCCGCGGGCGACGCCCGCCGCCCAGGCGACGATGCCGACGGCGAGCAGCGGCGAGATCGCAACCGCCCGGCGCAGCGCCGCTGCGTCGTCGAGCACGAGACGCCGCGTCAGCGCAGCGACGCGCAGGACGCCCGCGAGCGGCGCGTACGGCCGGCGGCCCAGGGTGCGGTGCGGGAAGTCGACGCGCGCGCAGACGAGCCCGAAGCCCCCACCCAAGCGGAACTGGTGGGCGAGGAACGCCCGGGCCGACGTCCGGTTGAGGTGCGTCACGGCGGCCGCCGGCGCGAACCCCAGGCGCCTGTCGCAAGCGAGCGGGTAGGTCAGGACGGTGTCCTCGCCGGGGAAGGCGGTCTCGTCGAACCCGCCCGCCCGTGTGAGGACATCGCGCCGGACGAGCAGGTTGCAGGTCGCGCCGTGCAGCAGCGGGGACCGCCGTCCCGGCAGCCATTCCGCGAACTCGAGCAGGTACCCCGCCGTGCCCACCGCGTTGTGCGGGGTGCCGTTGAGCACCGCACCCGCCACCGCGTCGAGCGGCGCGGTCAGACCCGCCTCGAGCTCGTCGAGCCAGTCGTCGGCCGGTACCGCGTCGGCGTCGAGGAACGCGATCAGCTCGGCGTCAGAGCGCGCCACGGCGTGGTTCCGGGCCCGGCCGGGCGCGGCCCGGGCCGGCAGGCCGACGACCGTCGCCCACGGGAAGCGCTGCTGCACCCGCTCGGCGCTGCCGTCGCACGAGCTGTCGACGACCACGACGTCTCGGTGGGGGCCCCTGACCTGCGGCGCCAGCGCGGTGAGCACACGCTCGAGCGTGGCGGTCGAGCGGTAGGCGGGGATGACCACCGTGGTGGTGCGCCCGCGGCTGTCGAGGCCCTCGGCGGCAGGGCCGTCCATTCCGGCGATGCTAGCCCGTGCGGCGGCCCGCGACGTGCTCGCGGATCAGCGCGGACAGGCGAGCGGGCTGGTCGAGCGGCACGAGGACCATCCGCCGCTCCTCTGGATCGATCGCTCCAGCGAGCCGTATCCGTCGTCCCGGGCCCCGGTATGGTCGCGCCCATGCGGATCGGACGGCGGGGACCGCGCACGGCGCGCGACGAGGGCGACCGGCGGGGCGGGCGCGGCGGCGCGGCGCGGGGCGCCGTCGCCGCTCGGGTGCTCCTCGTCCGCGTCGTCGACCTGGTGACGCTCGGCGTCGTGCTGCTCATCGTCATCGGGATCGCGCTCGTGCTGCTCAAGGCGAACCCGGACAACGCGATCGTGGGCACGGTTCGCGACGGCGCGAAGTACCTCGCCAAGCCGTTCGACGCGATCTTCCAGATCGACAAGCGGCGCACCGAGATCGCCGTCAACTGGGGCATCGCGGCGGCCGTCTACCTTGTCGTCGGGCGCGTCGTGTCCGGTCTGCTGTCCCGCTGAGGGCGGTGGCGCGACCGGGGCGCGCCCACCGATGAGAAGCGAGTGCGTCCGCCGTCCTAGGTGGGCAAGCCCGACGACGAGGAGTGACCGCACCCGTGACGACGCACGACGACCGTTCCCGCTGGACCGCCCTCTACGTCCTGTGCACCGGCATGCTCATGATCGTCCTCGACGCCACGGTGGTGAACGTCGCGCTGCCGTCGATACAGGACGACCTCGGCTTCTCGACGTCGAGCCTCGCCTGGGTGGTCAACGCCTACCTGATCTCGTTCGGCGGCCTGCTGCTGCTCGCGGGGCGCCTGGGCGACCTGCTCGGGCGGCGCAGCACGTTCCTCGGCGGCCTGGCCCTGTTCACCCTGGCGTCGCTGGCCTGCGGGCTGGCGAACAGCCGAGGGGTCCTGGTCGGGGCGCGCTTCGCGCAGGGCGTGGGCGGTGCGCTGACCTCCGCCGTGATCCTCGGCATGATCGTCACGATGTTCCCCGAGCCGCGGGAGCAGGCGAAGGCGATCGGCGTCTTCGCGTTCGTCGCGTCGGCGGGCGGCGCGGTCGGCCTGCTCGCGGGCGGCGTGCTGACCCAGCTCATCAACTGGCACTGGATCTTCTTCATCAACATCCCCTTCGGACTCGTGACCGCCGTCCTCGCGCGCCGGCTGGTCGCGCGGGACGAGGGCATCGGCCTCGCCGAGGGCGCGGACGTGCCGGGTGGCGTCCTCATCACCGCCGCGCTGATGCTCGGCGTCTACACGATCGTCAAGCCCGCCGCCGACCTCGGCTGGGGCGCGGGAAGGACGCTGCTGCTCGCGGCGCTCTCCGCCGTGCTGCTGGGGGCGTTCCTCGCCCGCCAGGCGACGGCGGCCAAGCCGCTGATGGCCCTGCGGATCTTCCGCTCGCGCAACGTCGCGGGCGCGAACCTCGTGCAGATCCTGTCGGTCGCGGGGATGTTCGGCATGTTCTTCCTCGGTGCGCTGTACCTGCAGCGGATCCTCGGCTACGACGCGCTGCAGATCGGCTTCGCCTTCCTCCCGGTCACCGTGATCATGGGGACGCTCTCCGTGCGCTACTCCGAGCGGCTGGTGATGCGCTTCGGCGCCCGCACGACGCTGCTCCCGGGCCTCGCGCTCATGGCCCTCGCGCTGGTGTGGTTCGCCCAGGCGCCGGTCGACGGCGGCTACGTGCTCCACGTCCTGCCTGTCATGGTCCTCCTCGGCACGGGCGCGGGCCTCTGCTTCCCGGCGCTCATGGGCCTCGCGATGTCCGGCGCCACCCCCGCCGACGCCGGCCTGGCCTCCGGCCTGGTGAACACCACCGCCCAGGTGGGCGGCGCCCTCGGGCTCGCCGTGCTGGCGACGTTGTCGACGTCGCGCAGCGAGGACCTGATCGCCCAGGGGACCCCGCGGGCGGAGGCGCTCACCAGCGGCTACCACCTCGCGTTCTACGTCGCCGCGGCGCTCGTCGTGGCGGCCATCGCGGTAGCCGTGACGGTGCTCGAGCCGGTCGCGCAGCCCGCGCCCGCTCCGGCGCCCGAGCCCGCGGAAGTGCCCCGCGAGCCCGTCTTCGCCGACTGAGGGCTGCGTCGAGTCGTCGGTTCCGGCCGCCGGGTCTTTTGGAAGTGACCTCCCGAGGCGGGATCGTGCACCGGCGACCCGTCGCGTGTAGCGTCGCGGCGTGCGCTCCATATTCCTGGTCTTTGCCCTCGCGCTCGCGGCGGTTCCCGCGTCCGCCGCCGCCGGCCCGCTGCCCCTCCCGCTCCCGCCCCTTCCGGCCCCGCCTCTCCCGGTACCGCCCCTCCCGGTGCCGCTCCCGGGCGGGGGCGGTCCGGCGCCGACCCCGTACGAGGGCACCGCGGCCGGGCGCTTCTTCCACATCGTCCCGCCGGGCGAGGCGGGCTCGGCCTCGGGGATCCAGACGGCGCAGTTCCTGGCCAACGGCACCCGGCCACCGCACTTCTCCGACCAGCGCGACCTTTACACGGACCTCCTCTACGCCACCCCGGGCCTGAAGGACGCCGACATCGGCAAGTACTTCCCGGAGGCGGGCTTCGGCGTCAAGCCCGAGGATGTCGAACGGACCTACGCGCCGCGGGGCGACGTGACCATCGTGCGCGACAAGAGCTTCGGCGTCCCGCACGTCTACGGCGCGACGCGCGCCGGCACGTCGTTCGGCCTGGGCTACGCCGTGGCCGAGGACCGCCTCTTCTTCATGGACGCGCTGCGCCACTACGGGCGCGCGGACCTCGCGTCCTTCGCCGGCGGCGCGAACCTCAAGACCGACCGCGAGCAATGGGAGATCGCGCCCTACACCGACGCCGACCGCCAGCGCCAGATCGACGAATTGCCCGCGCTCTACGGCCAGGACGGACAGAACCTCGTCGACGACGTCAAGGCGTGGTGCGAGGGCGTCAACGCGTACATCACGGCCCTGAAGCTCAACCCGACGGCCATGCCGGCGGAGTACGTGCTGCTGGGCAAGACGGCGGGCCCGGAGCCGTGGAAGCCGACTGACGTCCTCGATGTCGCCTCGCTCATCGGCGCCCAGCTCGGCAAGGGCGGCGGCAACGAGCTCGAACAGGTCCAGCTGCTGCAGTCCGACCTCAAGCGGTTCGGAGCCAAGCGCGGCCTGCAGGTGTGGGAGGACTTCCGCTCCGAGGACGACCCGGAAGCGCCCACCACGTCGGCGAACAAGAAGCAGACGCCCTACGGCCAGCTGCCCGCCGGCAGCAAGGTGCTCAAGACCGTGGCGATGCCCGACGAGGGCACGCTGCGCCTCGCGCCGACGCAGGACGGCCAGGCCGCGCCCCGGAGCGCCGTGCAGCCCGCGTCGGCGAAGGGCCTCCTGCGCTTCCCGACCACCGACTCCAACGCGTTGCTCGTGTCCGCCAAGCACACCGCGACGGGTCACCCGATGGCCGTCTTCGGGTCGCAGGCCTCGTACTACGAGCCGGAGATCTGGTGGCGCGCCGAGGCGCACGGCCCCGGCTTCGACGTCAACGGCACGACGATCCCCGGCACCGGCCCGTACATCGAGATCGGTCGCGGGCACGATTACGCCTGGAGCGCAACGTCGGCCAGCCAGGACATCATCGACGTCTACGCGCTGGACCTCTGCAACGTCGACGGCTCGAAGGCGACCATCGACTCGAACGGCTACGTCTACCGCGGGACGTGCAACGCGATGGAGGACGTCGTGCGCCAGGAGTCGTGGACTCAGAGCCCCGCCGACGCCACACCGTCGGGGTCGGCCACGCTGCGCATCCAGCGCACGAAGATGGGGCTCGTCGCGGCCCGCTCGACGATCAAGGGCGTTCCCGTCGCCTACACCAAGCTGCGCTCGACCTACGGGCACGAGCTCGACTCCGCCCCGGGCTTCCAGGAGTGGAACGACCCGGAGAAGGTGCACGACGTGCAGTCCTTCCAGCGCTCGGCGATGAAGGTCGGCTACACGTTCAACTGGCTCTACGCCGACGACAAGGACATCGGCTACATCAACACGGGGGCCAACCCCGAGCGCCGCAAGAACGTCAACGGGCTGCTGCCGATCCGCTACGCGCCGCAGCGCGAGTGGAAGGGCTGGGACCCCGCCACGCTGACCACCACGCAGCAGCCGATGGCCGAGCGGCCGCAGGCGATCAACCAGCCCTACCTGGTCTCCTGGAACAACAAGCAGGCGGTCCATTGCTGCGGCGGGTCGGCCTACACGCCGCTGTGGCGCTCCCAGCTGCTCAGCGACCGCCTCGACACGCGGATCGCCAAGGGCCGCAAGATTGCCTTGGGCGAGGTCGTCGACGCCGCGGAGGACGCGGCGACCGTCGACCTGCGCGGCGACAAGATGCTCCCGATCGTGCTCAAGGTGCTCGGCACCCCGAAGGACCCCAAGCTCGCGGCGGCCGCGACGGAGCTGAAGGCCTGGGTCGCCTCGGGTTCGCACCGCATCGACAAGGACCGCGACGGCCACTACGAGCAGGGCCACGCGGTGCAGCTCATGGACGCCTGGTACACGACGCTGCCCAAGGCGGTCTTCGCGCGGATGGGCCAGCGGGTCTTCGACGGCTACGACGCCGAGCTGCTGCCCGACGTGCCGAACTCGTTCCACGCGGACCTGCACCGCCACCTCGGCTCGTCGTGGGAGGACGGGTGGTTCGGCTACGTGCAGAAGGACCTCCGCGCGCTCGTCGACAAGAAGAAGCCGCGGGGCGCCTACCGCGTCCGCTTCTGCGGCAACGGCAAGCTCGCGGCCTGCCGCGCGGCGATCACGGCCTCGCTGGCCGAGGCGCTCGCGATCGACCCCGCCAAGCAGTTCGAGGACCCGTCGCTCACGCCGGCGGCCTGCGGGAAGATGGACACGCAGGCCTGCTACGACGCGCTGCGCTTCACGCCCATCGGGGCGATCACGCAGCCGTTCATCCCCTGGCAGAACCGCCCGACCCAGCAGCAGGTCGTGGAGGTGACGGCCCACCGGCCGCGCTGAAGCCGCGGCACTACCTTGGGCGGGTGCCGCACGACCACCTCGACGTCCTGATCGTCGGCGCCGGGCTCTCCGGCGTCGGTGCCGCCCACCACCTGCAAGAGGCGTTCCCCGAGCGGAACTACGCGATCCTCGAGGCGCGGGACGCCATCGGCGGGACTTGGGACCTCTTCCGCTACCCGGGCATCCGCTCGGACTCCGACATGCACACGCTCGGCTACCGCTTCCGGCCGTGGACGGCCGACAAGGCGATCGCCGACGGGCCGGCCATCCTGGAGTACGTGCGCGACACGGCCCGCGAGGCCGGGATCGACGAGCACGTCCGCTTCGGCGTGCGGGTCCTCCGCGCCGAGTGGTCGACGCCCGACGCGCGCTGGGCCGTCGAGGCGGAGCGCACCGACACCGGCGCCGCGCTCGTGCTGACCTGCGGCTTCCTGCACGTGTGCACCGGCTACTACCGCTACGACGCGGGCTACACGCCGGAGTACCCGGGCGTCGAGAGCTTCGCGGGCCGCCTGGTGCATCCGCAGCACTGGCCGGAGGACCTCGACTGCGCGGGCCGGCGCGTGGTCGTCGTCGGCAGCGGTGCGACCGCCGTGACGCTGGTGCCCGCCCTCGCGGAGTCCGCCGAGCACGTGACGATGCTGCAGCGCTCGCCGACCTACATCATGAATCTGCCGGACGAGGACGCCGTTGGCAACGCGCTCAACCGCGTGCTGCCGGCAAAGGCGGCCTACGCGATCACCCGCTGGAAGAACGTCGCCTTCCAGACCGCGACCTACCAGCTCAGCCGGAGGCGGCCCGAGCTCGTCAAGCGGGCGATCCGCGCGCTGCTCGCCCGTCAGCTGCCGCCCGGCTTCGACGTCGACACCCACTTCACCCCGCGCTACGACCCGTGGGACCAGCGGATGTGCCTCGTCCCCAACGGGGACCTGTTCCGGGCGCTGCGCAAGGGCAAGGCGTCCGTGGTGACCGACGAGGTCGAGACCTTCACCGAGACGGGGATCCGCCTGCGCTCCGGCGCGACGCTCGTGGCCGACGTCGTGGTCAGCGCCACCGGCCTGAACCTGCTCGCGTTCGGCGGGATGGGCCTCGCCGTCGACGGCCGCGAGGTCGACGTCCCGGCCACCATGGCCTACAAGGGCATGATGCTCGAGGGCGTCCCGAACCTCGCCTTCACCGTCGGCTACACGAACGCGTCGTGGACGCTGAAGGCCGACCTCACGTCGGAGTACGTCTGCCGCCTGCTCGCGCACATGGACGCGCGCGGCGCCCGCCAGGCGGTGCCGGTGAACACCGACGCCTCCGTCGAGACCCGGCCGCTCCTCGACTTCCAGGCCGGCTACGTGCTGCGAGCCATCGACGCCTTCCCGCGACAGGGGTCCAAGGGCCCGTGGCAGCTGCGCCAGAACTACTCGCGCGACCTCGTCAAGCTGCGCTTCGGGCGCGTGGACGACGGCGCGATGCGGTTCTCGAGCCCCGCACCGGCCCCGCAGCCCGCCGCGGCCTGACCGCCGCAGGCCGAGCCGGCAGCCTCTTGGGGAGCAGGGCTCCGATGAGGAGCCGAGGCCCCCAACGGGCGTCGCGGACCTAGGCTGGGTCGGGATGCAGACGCTCACCCCGCTCCCCACCGGCATCGACTCCACCCGCCTCGACGAGTGCCTGGCGACCATCGCGGAGGCCGAGGGGCTGCCGGCTGACCACCCGGACGTCGTCGCGCTCATGCGCGCGACCGCCGGCCTCTACAAGCGCGTCAAGGTGCAGCGCCGCCTCGAGCGCCGCGAGGCGGTGCTCGCGCACGACCACGCCGTCACCGCGGCCACCGCGACCGGCGCACCGGGGCGCATCGACGACGAGACGCAGGGGCTGCCGCTGACCTCGTCCGTCCGCGGGGCGACCGCGGGCCGGCTTTCCGAGCCCCGCGCGTGCTACGTCTGCAAGCAGCGCTACACGCTGGTCGACGCCTTCTACCACCAGCTCTGTGAGGGCTGCGCGCGCGAGAACCACCTCCGGCGCGAGGCCCGCACCGACCTGACCGGGCGTCGCGCGCTGCTCACGGGCGGGCGCGCGAAGATCGGCATGCACATCGCGCTGCGGCTGCTGCGCGACGGCGCGCACACCACCATCACGACGCGCTTTCCGAACGACGCGGTGCGCCGCTTCGCGCAGATGCCCGACAGCGCCGACTGGCTACACCGCCTCAAGGTCGTCGGGATCGACCTTCGCGACCCGGCGCAAGTCGTCGCGCTGGCCGACGCGGTCGCGGCCGAGGGCCCGCTCGACGTCCTGGTCAACAACGCCGCGCAGACCGTCCGGCGCTCCGCCGCGGCCTACGCGCCGCTGCAGGAGGCCGAGCGTGCGCCGCTGCCCGCGGGGGTCGCGCTCCCGGAGGTCCTCTCGCTCGGCCGCGCGGGCGCGCCGGCCGCGAAGCAGCTCGGCGGCCACTGGACGCCGACGCCGGAGGCGCTCACCGCGATGGCGCTCACCGCGATGGCGCTCACCGCGGGCTCGGCCTCCCCGGCCCGCGCGGCGCAGGGCACGGCGATCGACGCCGGCGGACTGGTACCTGACCTCCATGCGTCGAACTCCTGGGTGCAGCACGTCGACGAGGTCGATCCCGTCGAGCTGCTGGAAGTCCAGCTGTGCAACGTCACGGCCCCGTTCGTGCTCGTCTCGCGGCTGCGCGCGTCCCTCGCGGCGAGCCCGGCCCGGCGGACCTACGTGGTCAACGTGTCCGCGATGGAGGGCCAGTTCTCGCGTGGATACAAGGGGCCTGGCCACCCCCACACGAACATGGCCAAGGCGGCGCTGAACATGCTCACGCGCACGTCCGCCGTGGAGCTGTTCGCCGCCGACGGGATCCTGATGACCGCGGTCGACACCGGGTGGATCACCGACGAGCGCCCCCATCCGACCAGGGCGCGGCTGGCGGAGACCGGCTTCCACGCGCCGCTCGACCTCGTCGACGGCGCGGCCCGCGTCTACGACCCGATCGTGCGGGGGGAGCTTGGCGAGGACGTCCGTGGCGTCTTCCTCAAGGACTACGCTCCGGCGCCATGGTGAGCCGTTGCCGTCCCTGACGACCGGCACCCGGGCGAGGGTCGCCCGCCGCTCCGCCTCGTCGTCGACTCCAGCATCGCCGAGGTCGTGCAGCGCCGCGAGGGCGACTGGGTCACCGTGGGCGGCAGCGTGGAAGCGGTCCGCTGGGTCGTGAGCAGCCGCGGCGACCGCCTCGCGCGCCTCACGCCGGCCGCCACCACAAGCGGACTGCAGTCCGCTATGATGGGAACATGCTGACGAGTCCGACCGCCCCGGTCCTCCCCGCCACGTTGGCCCTCGGCCCCGTCCACCTCGACGTCGCCGACCTGACCCGTGCGGTCGCCTGGTACGAGCGCGCGCTCGGGCTGCACGTGCACGAGCACGGCGACGGGGTCGCGCGGCTCGGCGACGGGCGTGAGACGGTTCTCGTCCTCCACGAGGACCCTGCCGCCACGCCCCCCGGGCGCACCAGCGGCCTCTACCACTACGCGCTGCTCTATTCCGGGCGGGAGGAGCTCGCCCGCGCGGCCCTGCGGCTGAGCGTGACGCAGACGCCGATCCAGGGCGCGTCGGACCACGAGACGCACGAGGCGATCTACCTCACCGACGCCGACGGCAACGGAATCGAGCTCGCCGCCGACCGCCCGCGCAGCGCCTGGCCCGAGCACCTCGGCTACGCCGGCGGCCCGAAGCCCCTGGACTTCGAGGGCCTCATGGGGACCATCGCGGGCGAGGAGCTGCGGTCGTGGGCCGGCGAGGGCCTACGCGTCGGGCACCTGCACCTGCACGTCGGCGATGTCGAGGCGGGGCTGGCCTTCTACCGCGACGTCGTGGGCTTCGAGGTGCAGGCGAACCTCGGCTCGGCCGCCTTCGTCTCCGCCGGGGGCTATCACCACCACCTCGGCTTCAACGTCTGGAACGGGGAGGGCGCTCCCGCCCCGCCGCCGCACTCCGTCGGGTTGCACGCCTGGACGGTCCTGCTGCCGGAGGACGAGCTGGCGCGCCTGCGCGCGCGCCTGACGGCCGCCGGCCACCCGATGGAAGATGCCGCGGGCGGCTTCGTCGTGCGCGACCCGTGGGGCAGCCCGCTCCTTGCGCGGGTGGCCGAGGCGGGTTGAGCGCCGGGCGCGTTCGGCCTGCGCCCCGCACGCCGGCAGAGCGGTCGCGAGGTCACGACGAGCTACGGCACGCCGTCGCCGAAGGTCGGCGAGAAGCTGCTGGCGCGCCTGCGGACCGACCCGGACGCGCTCGTGATGAAGACCACCGACCTGCAGGAGAAGGAGGCGCTGCCGGCCGGCCGGCCGGAGCTGTTCTCCACCACCCCGCACTACGACGGATACCCCGCGGTGCTCGTCGACCTCGAGCGCATCGACCCCGGGCTGCTGGGCGAGCTCGTCGAGGACGCCTGGCGGACCTACGCGCTCGCGCGGCACCGCGCGGAGCGCCTCCCCGGCTCCTGAGGGGGTGAGTCGAACACCGGTCCGTCCAGTGGGCATGCGGTCAGGACTGCGGCCCCGGGGGCCGTTGAAGGGGCCGTGGACACTCAGACCACCCAGCCGCCGCCTGCCGGCGCCCGGCCGGAGGGGGTGGCGGACGCCGACGGCCAGCGCCGCTTCGGCACCCGCCTGAACCAGGACGCCGCCTTCGTCGGCGGCGTCGGCGTGCTGCACGCCCTCGTCCGCCGGGGCGGACGGGGCACGATCGACCACGTCGTGGTGGGTCCGGCGGGGGTGACCGTCGTGGAAGCGAAGTCGTGGACCGGCAGGATGTGGGCCGGGCGAACCGTCCTCGGCCAGGGACGCGAGATGCACGAGGCGCCCTTCGAGCGGCTGCGCGAGCAGCTCGCCGACGTGACGGCGGTGCTCGCGGCCGCCGGTCGAGAGGACATCGCGGTGGCGGGTGCGGTCTGCTTCGTCAACGACAACGACGGCCTCTCGCGCGACACGGTCGTCGAGGTCGACGGCGTGCCCATCGGCCGCTGCGCGCCCACGATCCGGCGCGCGATGCGCGACGGCGACCTCGACGTGCTCGACGTGGTCAGGGTCCTCGACGTCCTCCAAGCGGCCTTCCCCGTCCACGGGGAGACCTCGGAGCCCCGCGCGCGGCGCACCACCGAATCCGCCGGTGAGCCCACCCGCGCGGTCACGGCTGCGTCGCCGCCCGGCCGCGAGCCCGACGCACCCCGCGCCGCCCGCACGCCGGCGCCGCCGCCCGCGCGCTCGGTCCGGCGCGAGCGCTTGGTGGAGGGCGCGGCCCTGCTGCTCCTCCTCGCGCTGCTCGCGCTCGGCCTCGCGGTCTTCGGCCCGTCGGGCAGCCTGTCGCGCGAGCGTCTCGACGCGAAGGGTCCGGCGCTGCGTGCCCGGGCCGCCCGGCTCGCCGGGCGCGACGTGGCGCCGCCCAAGGTCCTGAGCCGCGGTGACGAGTTCGTCCTCACCTACCGCGGCGGCCCGGGTTGCCTGGTGCGCTTCCGCGTCCGCCGCACCTACGGCACCGAGGCGCTCGACAACCCTGCCTCGCGCGTGCGCGGCTGCCGCTCCTAGCGGCGGACGCCACGTCGATCCGGCGCGTTCGTGCCGCGATACACCGGACGGAGGTATGGTCGCGCTCATGTCGCGTCGCCGCTCGCTCGAAGTCGTGCTGGTATCGGTGCTGGTCGCGGCCGGCGGGGCTGGGACGGCGCGCGCCGACGACGCCCGCTACGGCCTCGTGCACGGCTGCTACGCGCTGAAATCGGTCACGTCCCAGGGCTACGTCGTCAAGGGCCCGGGCGCCGGCTATAGCACCTCGGCCACCGCCGCGGCGAGCGCGGAGGGCTTCCGCATGCAGGCCACCGCGCTCGGTCGCTACCTCTTCTACAGCCGCGGCCGGGAGGTCCTCGGCGTGGCCGGCGGCGCCCTCGTTGCCGGCGGCGCCGTCCTTGCGCTCCCGCAGTCCGGCCCCCCGGCCGACCTCCGGGTCGACGACGCGCCCCGCGGCACCGTCACGGTTGCCACCGGCGACGGGCCGGCGGTCGGCGCCGGCCCG
>JBBQZE010000003.1:0-35607 GCA_038207985.1 Solirubrobacterales bacterium | reverse complement strand
TCCCGCGCACGACCAGCGCCGGCGAGCCGCTCGCCACGATCGCGGCCACGCGCTCGCCCGCGGCCACCGGGACCCCCGCACGGGCGACCTCGGCCGGGTCGGCGACGAGGGCGCGCGTCAGGTCCGTGCCGGCCGGGAGGGCGACGGCGGCCGTCAGCCCGGCGACGTCCGCGGTCCCGGAGAAGGCGTCGACGGGCGCGTAGCGCCGCGGGACGCGGCGGACGGCGAGCTCCGGGGCGCCGAGCGGGCGCCCCGCGCGCACGGCGGTCCGCGTGACGAGCACGCTGACCGGCGGGCCGAGCGAGCGGCGCAGGGCCGCCTCGCGACCCGCGACGTCCGAGGCGGCGAGGCCGCCGAGGAGGAGGGCGAGGACGCCGAGGACCGTGGCGCGCCGCCGGTGGCTCACGGCGCCGGTGCCTTGGCCGGACGCGCGGACGGCTGCCAGGCGGGCAGCTCGAGGACGAGCCGGGCGCCGCGGGGCGCCGGCGCGGTCGCCACGCAGCCCCCGTGCCGGGCCGCGATCTCGGAGACGATCGCCAGCCCGCGGCCGCGGGTCCCGCGCCCGGAGCGCGCCGCCTTGGTGATCGCCGCGAGCGGCCTGGGCAGGCCCGGCCCCTCGTCGAGCACCTCCACGGCCACCCGGGAGCCCACCTCGCGCACGCTGACCTCGATGCGGCCACCGCCGTGCTCGAGCGCGTTGGCGACCAGGTTGGCGGTCGCCTGCGCGAGACGCAGCCGGTCGGCGCGGACCAGCAGGCCTGCGGCCGGCTCGCGCAGCACCAGCTCGCAGCCCTGCGCCGCGGCCGCCCCGCGCCAGCTCGCGGTCTGGCGTCGCAGCAGCGCGCCGACGTCGACGGGCTCGGGGTCGTCCAGCGCCCGCTCCCCGCCGGGAGCGGCTGCGAGGTCCGCCAGCGCCCGCGCGGCACGCCAGAGCTCGTCCTCGACCGGGGTCACGGGCACGCCGCGGCGCTGCAGGGCGTGGAGGGCCAGGTGCGCCGCGGCCAGCGGGCCGCGGACCTCGTGGCAGGCGCGCACCACCAGCTCGGCGCGGAGGGCGGACGCCCGCCGTTCGCGCACCGCGACCGCGCTCGCGACCAGGAAGGCCAGCGCGAGCGACATTGCGAGCGGGTCGACCGGGATCATGCGTCGCTCCCGTGGTCGACGAGGCGGTAGCCGACGCCCCACACGTTGACCACGAAGCGCTCGCCGTGCAGGGCGAGCTTCTGCCGTAGCCGGCAGGCGTGGGAGTCCAGGGTCCTGGTGCTCCCCGCCGCGTTGTAGCCCCAGACGGTGCGCAGCAGCTCCTCCTTGGTGTAGACCCGCGTCGGGTCGGTGGCCAGCGCCCGCAGCAGCGAGAACTCCTTGGCGGCCAGCACGACGCGGGCGCCGTGGAGGTGCACCTCGCGGGAGACCGGGTCGACGTCCAGCGGGCCGACGCGCAGCCTCCCCCGCACCGGGCGGTCGTCCGTGCGTCGCAACAGCGCGCCGATGCGCGCGCGGAGCTCGGGGTAGCTGAACGGCTTGGCGAGGAAGTCGTCGGCGCCCCGCTCGAAGCAGCGCAGGCGGTCGACTTCCCCCGCCCGGCCGGAGAGCACGAGCACCGGGGTCCGTGCGTCGACGCGGGAGGAGAGCCCGTCCGCGCCGCGGATCGCTCGCAGGAGCTCGAGGCCGGAGCCGTCCGGGAGACCCTGGTCGACCAGGACGGCGTCGGGGTAGCCCGACTCGAGCAGCTCGAGCGCGCAGTGCACGCCCTCGGCCGCGAGCACGACGAAGCCGTCCGCGCGGAGGTTCTCGGCGAGGAAGGCCCGGGTCGTCGGATCGTCCTCGACGACCAGCAGGGTCGCGGGGGTGTCGTCGTCGGTCATGCAGGACGTAGGTCAGGGGCACCGATCCTCACCCCACCGGTCGGCGCGGTTGGCGCGTTGGCGCTCATGTCGTGTCAGTCCGCGTGCAATTCGCCGTGCATCCCGGCGGCGACGGGAGGGTTCGGCCGTAGGATGCCGACGCGACCTCACCGCGGCCCGGGAACGTCCCGGGCGGTGAGGTCTTCCTCTTCATGCACACCGAGAAACGCGGCAACTACGACTCCGGCGAGGACTTCGTCCTCGAGTACGGCGAACTTCGCTTCACGTTCAACGAGCGTGACTTCGCCGAGCGCTGCGAGCAGGCGTCGCTGAAGCTCGGCTTCGTGGGCGGCCGCCTGGACGAGTGGGAGCTCGAGGACCTCGTGAACCTCGCCGTCAACGGCGAGATCCAGGACCCCGCCTCCGCGCTCGGCGAGCACGTCAACGACTGCTGGCCGGAGCTCGTCGGGCCGAGCGACCGCAGTCTCGTGCACTGGCTCCGGCGCCTGGTCTTCCGCTCCGCCTGGCTCGACCAGCGGGTCAAGGAGGGCGAGCTCGACGTCACCTTCGACGCCGTCGCCCACACCTTCACCTACGTGCAGCCCGACCGCGGCGGCGAGCCCGTCGAGCTGGCGCCCGAGCCCTCCTGGGGCCGGGTCGCCTACGCCCCCCGCTTCTAGCGACCCGGACGCCCGCGGACAGACGCGCAGCCCGCAGACGTTCTGACCCGTGTTGACGTCGCTCTTACGACGACAACACGGGTCAGTTCGCCTGCTGGGGCCCGCTCAGGCCGAGTCCAGCGCTGCGGCCCGGGCCTGGGCGATCGCCTCGGCGCCCGCGTCGCCCACGAGCAGCTCGGGGCGCAGGGTGCCGGAGCCGACGAGGTCCAGCGACGGCAGCCGGCCGGTGCCGGCCAGGGTGACGTCGAGGGCGATGAGCGTCGTCTCGCCGCCGACGGGCTCCGCGGCGACGGCGATGACGGTCAGCGAGCCGCCGTCCACGATCGCGCGTGCGGCGCCGAGCGCCTTGCGCGCGGCGGGCACCGGCACGATGGCCAGCGAGTCGATGAGCACGACGGCGTGGCCGCCGCGGGCGGCGACGCGCTTGCCCGCGTCGATCGCGCGGTCGACGGCCTGGCCCTGGGCGTCCGGGCTCGAGCCGAGCGGGAGCGCGGCGGCGGCCACGAGGCCCTCGGGCAGCGTGCCGAGCTCCTCGGGGCGGGCGCCCACGAGCACGAGCGACACCTCGACGTCGTCGAGGGCGTCCAGCGCCGCGGCCAGGCGCCGCAGCGCCTCCGTCTTGCCCGCGAGCGGCCCGCCCGTGATCGTCACACGGGAGCCGCGGCCGATCGGGGTCAGCCACTCGATGGCCTTCAGCGTGGCGTCGTCCGAGCCCAGCGCGAAGCGCTCCGTCGGGTAGCCGCAGGCGAGCTCGTCCCACGGCGTGCCCTCGGCGACCTCGTCGGCCGGACGGTCGTTGATCGTGTCGATGCGGATCAGCGACGGGTAGCGCTCGGAGCGGCGCGGCGCGCGGACGGGGCCGGCGACGCGGTCGCCCGAGACGAGCTCGCAGCGTCGCACCTGGGCGGCGGAGATGTAGACGTCGTCGTCGGAGGGCTCCGGCGGCGAGACGCGCAGGAAGCCCGAGCCGTTGCCGAGCAGGTCCACCGTGCCGGTGACCAGCGCGCCGTCGTCGCTCGTGTCGCCCTCGTCGCGCCCGCGGTCCTCACGGCCGCCGCGCTCCTCGCGGCCGCCACGCGGCTCGCGGCCCCCCCGCTCCTCGCGGTCGCCGCGGTCCTCGCGGCCACCGCGGTCGCGGCCGCCGCGCGAGCGCCGCGAGCGCGCCGGGCGCTCCTCGGCCACCGCGTCGGTGACGTCGGGGTCCTCGTCGGCCTCGGCGTCGCTGTCGCCGTAGCTCGGCTTGCCGGCGGCGAGCTGCTCGGTGTCGTCGTCACGGTTGCGGGTGCGGGAGCGGCCACCGCGGCGGCGGGCCGGTCGGGCCGGCGCGTCCTCGTCGGTGGTGGACTTCTCGGCGGCGGGCTCCTCCTCCGGCGCGCCGCCGGGCTGCGCCTCGAGGATCGCCTGGACGAGGTCGGCCTTGCGCAGGCGGCGGTAGCCGTCGAGGCCGAGCTCCCCGGCCAGGACGTGGAGGTCGGCGAGCGGGGAGCCCTCCAGGGAGGAGCGGGTCAGGACGGACATGGGTGGTGCCTTTCGGTGCGGAGTCGTTCGGTGGGCGCCCCGCCGCGTTGGTCAGCGGCCGGCGAGCGATGTGGGCCCAGCCTAGTGCCTCGGCACGACGGCGCGGGACCGGAGGGCCATCCGCGTGCTCACGGGCGCAGCCACTTCAGGCCCTCGTCGTCCGCGTCGAACGCGGGGACCTCCTCGCCGCCCTCGAGGACCGCGGTGACCGCGAGCACGTCGGCCGCCGCGGCGACGTCGTGCACCCGCAGCATCGCGGCGCCCGCGCGCGCCGCCCAGGCCACCGCGGCGCAGGTCGCCGCGAGCCGGTCCGCCGGCCCACGGCCCGTCACCGCGCCGAGGAAGTACTTGTTCGACACGGCCAGTAGCACGGGGCGACCGAGCGCCTGCACCCGGCCGAGCTCCCGCAGCACCGCGACGGTCTCCTGCGGGGTCTTGGCGAAGTCGGGTCCCGGATCGAGCAGGAGCTGCTCCTCCCCCACGCCGAGCGCGACCGCCCGCGCGCTGCGCTCGGCCAGGAAGGCGACGACGTCGTCGGTCACCGCGCCGCCGTAGTCCGCGAAGTGCTCGCGCTTGGGCGCCGCGCGCGTGTGCATCACGCAGAGCCCGGCGCCCGACCGGGCGCAGACCTCGGCAAGGCCCTCGTCGCGCAACCCCGAGACGTCGTTGACCAGGTGCGCGCCCGCCTCGACCGCGGCGCTCGCCACGTCCGGCTTCCAGGTGTCCACGGAGACCACGACCCCCTCGGCGACGAGCCCGGCGATCACCGGGACGACCCGCGCGGCCTCGAGCTCGGCGGGCATGGCGGCGGAGTGGGTCACGCCGCTCTCGGCGCCCACGTCGACGAGGTCGGCGCCCGCGGCCACGAGCGCCAGCCCGTGGGCGATGCGCTGCTCCGTGCTCCCGAGGCGGACACGATCGGAGAACGAGTCCGGCCCGGCGTTGACGATCCCCATGAGCAGCGGCCGGCCCGGGACGGCCTCCAGCCTGCGGTCGCGGAGCCGCAGGATGGAGCTGCTCACCGCGCGTAGCGCAGGAACAGGTGGTCGCCGGCGCGGTGCACGTCGGCCAGGGCCAGCCGCGGCGGCCCGGGCAGCTCCGGGCCGGTGAGCCCGGTCGGCCCGTCCCCGGCGACGACGAGCGGCGCGACGGTGAGCAGAAGGTCATCGACGAGATCGTCGGCCAGCAGCGCCCGCAGCAGCCCCGGGCCTCCCTCGCAGGCGACGGAGGCGATGCCGCGCACCGACCGGAGGTGGGTGAGCGCCTCACGGAGTCCCGCCCCCTCGGCCATGACGTGGACGTCGGTGGTGACCGCCGCGGCCGGGGGCAGGACCTTCTCCCCGACGTACACCTGCTTCTCCACCCCGGCCTCGGCGAAGACGGGCACGTCCCACGGGATCCTCCCGCCGCGGCTGTGGGTGGCCACGAGCGGATGCGGTGACCGGCCCGCCGCGATCCGGGCCGTCCGCTGGCCGGCGTCGAGGAGCTCGGCGTAGCGCTCGGCGGCCAGCGTCCCGGTGCCGACGAGCACGCAGTCCGCGGCCGCCCGGAGCCCACGCAGCAGCGCGCGGTCCTCGGGGTGACCGAGCTTGGCCGACGTCCCGCCGACCGTCGCGCGGCCGTCGGCGCTCGCGATCATGATCGCCACCACGCGCGGGCGACCGTCGCGCCCGCCCTCGGCCAGGGCGAGCCCGTCGACCACGGCCTCGGGCGTCGTGTCCGGCCCGTCGGGGGCGAGCGCCCGCAGCCCCCGGCCCTACTTCTTCGCGATCGTGATGCGCTTGGTGATGGCGATGGCGTTGCCCACCTTGTCGGTCGCCGACACCCGGATGGTCACCCTGCCGCCGCGGGCGTAGCGATGCGTCGCGGTACGGGCGGCGAGGCGGGTCCCGTCGCCGAAGTCGATGCGGACGACCGCGACGCCGGAGCCCGCCGGCGCGTCGAGCGAGCCGTCGGCGGCGCGGACGGTGACCTTCACCACGCGTCCGCGCTTCTTGACCCCGGTGACCGAGAGCGCCACCTCCGGCGGCAGCGAGTCGACGCGCAGCGGCCGCGAGCGCGCGGTCGAGCTCTGCCCGCGGCGGTCCGTCGCCACGACGCGCCACTTGTGCTCGCCCTCGGCGACGGGGGCCAGCGGCGTCAGCGTGGTGTCGGTCGTCTGCCCGATCGGCGTGCCGTCGACCTCGACGCGGTAGGTGAGCGGACCCCAGATGTCGAACGCGGGCTGCCAGCGCAGCGCGGGGCGCACGCTCGAGCGGTACTTGGTCGTCGTGTTCGTCGTGAAGCTGCCGGGCGGGCGGTCGTAGACCGCGGAGACCAGCCGCCTGCCGTCCGCGCCCTCCTGCACGAAGACGGCGGCCGCGTCGCCGGCGCGGTTGACCGCCATGTCCATCCCGGCCTCCGCGACGACGGGACCGAAGGCGGCCCGGGAGAGGACCGCGTCGGGGCCCGGCGGCGGCGGCGTGCGCTTCGTCGGGTCGATGTCGTAGGGCCGGATGTGGACCGACCCGTCGCCGGGGAGCCAGGCCGCGAAGGCGTTGTTGTTGGAGGCGATGCCGACCGCCGGGTGGCTCGCCGCGGTGCCCGCGCCCAGCAGGGTGCCGGGGAAGAACTTGTCCTCGTGGAGCACCGCCCCGAACACGCCGGCGCCGCCCGCACCCGTCGCGGCGAGGCCTTCGCCGCGGCCGTTCAGCTCGACGGCGAACTCGGTGGCGTCGGCGCCGGCGGGGACCCCGAGCCCGTCGACGAGCACGGGCGCCTCGAAGGCCGAGCCGACCAGGCGCCGCGCGACGACGTGCTGACGGCCGTCGGCGAACGTCTGGCGGAAGAGCGCCCAGGCGTAGCTCGAGTCGTCCTCGATGTCGACGGTGACCGCGTCCGCGACGCCGCCGCCGGTCAGACCCTGCACGTCGGTCACGTTCAGATCCTGCGGCGCCGTAGAGAGGCGCGTGCCGAAGACGCGGCGGGCCCACGCGTGCCCCGCCTCGCCCCACGTGACCACGGCGGTGCCGTCGGCGGAGATCGCGACGTGGGAACGGCCGGCACCGGCGCCCGCGGGGAGCGCTGGGTCGATGTCGACCGCGGCGCCGAGCAGCTCGAACTGCGAGGTGTTCCGCGCCAGGCGGGCGACGCGCACGTCGGCGCCGCCGCCGCCCGCGGTGGTGAAGGAGACGTAGGCCACGCCGTTGATCGACATGTCGATCGACGGGTCCGAGGCGTCGGTCGCGATGGCCTGCGGCGGGCTGAACGTCCCGTTGCCCGCCACGTGCAGGGTCGTGTGCAGCGTGCCGCCCGAGACGAAGGCCACGGCCACGCGCCCGCCCTCGGACGCGCCCACAACGGGCTGGGAGGACGGCGTCGGCAGCGCCGCGTCGATGCGCTCCGGAGCAGTGAAGGCGCCGTCGAGCAGGCGCGAGACGAAGATGTGGTCCACCCCGCCGTCGCGCTTGACGTAGGCGACCGCACCGGTGCCGTCGCGGGCGACGTCGAGGTCACCGGCCGAGACGATCTCCGGGCTCGGCCCGTCGATGGCGTCGCCGGGGAAGTACCCCGCGCGCGCGCCCGCCGGGGCGGCGAGCGCGAGCAGGGCGCCGAGCAGGAGGGCGGGACGGAGGCGGCGGGGGCTGGGCATTCGGGGTGGCAACCGGCGAGGGGCGCGGAAGTTACGCCACCGGCCAGACGCCCGCGCCGCCGGGCCTCGGCCGGAGCCCGGGTCAGGTGACGACGATGCCCTCCTGGGCGGCTTCGGCCTGCCACGAGACCACCTCGGCCTCCTGGCGCCCGGCGTCCCAGCCCAGCTCGCGCCCCATCGCCCCGGCGACGCGGCGCGCGGCGGCCTGGCCGGCCGGGTCGAGCCCGGCGACGTCCCGAGCCGCGGTCAGGCCGAGCCGCGTGCGGCGCAGCAGAGCGTCGCCGATCGTCCGCGCCTGTTCGTGGCGGGCGGCGTGGACCACCTCGGCCAGCAGGTCGGGTGGTCGCGTGGCGTCCGGCGCCGAGGGGACGACGGGCTGCGCGAGCTCCCCGCGCTCGGCGGCGATGGCTAGCACCTCGCGGGCCGCGTGGCCGTAGCGGCCGGCGAGCTGCTCGTAGGCCTCGTCCGGGACGCCCTCGACCCGCTGGAGGTCGTCGGCGGTCGCCGCCTGCCCCAGCGGGATCTCGTGGGTGCGGCACGGCGCGTCGCGCGCGTCGCGCTCGACGATGCGGTCCACCGCCATCTTCGCCATACGCCGCCAGGTCGTGAGCTTGCCGCCGGTGATCGTCACCATGCCGCTCGAGGTCTCGTACAGCTCGGCCTTGCGGGAGATGTCGACGGACTTCTTCGGGTCCCCCGTGGCGATCAGGGGGCGCACGCCCGCGAAGGCACCGGCCAGGTCGCCCGGGACGAGCTCCGTGCCGAAGTACGCGTTCGTGGCCTCGAGCAGGTAGGCGATGTCCTCGGGCTGCGGCGCGACGTGGTCGAGCGCGCGCGGGTCCTCCGAGGCGGGGACCTCCGTGTCGGTCGTCCCGATGAGCGTCCCGCCCAGCCACGGCAGCGCGAAGATCGTGCGCCCACCGCCCGCCGGGACGATCGCGCCCGAGACGAGCGGGAGCTGGTCGTGGCGCAAGGTGATGTGGGTCCCGCGCGACGGCCGGATGACCGGCACCTCGGCCTCGTCGTGCAGCTCCTCGGGACGCAGCCGGTCGGCCCACACCCCCGTCGCGTTGACGACGTTGTCGGCGCGCACGGCGAAGCGCTCGCCGGTCGCGGTGTCGACGACCTGGACGCCGCTGGAGCGCCCGTCCGCGTCGAGCAGGTCGGTGACCTCGAGGCCGTTGCAGCAGACCGCGCCGAAGCGCTCGGCCTCCTGCAGGACCGTGAGGACGAGGCGCGCGTCGTCGGTCTGGCAGTCGTAGAAGAGGTAGCCGGAGGTCGGGTTGCGCCCCGCGAGCGCGGGCAGGCGCTCGACGACCTCGTCGCCGCCGATCAGCCGGTGGCGGTCCGGGGCCCAGTCCGCCAGCCCGTCGCCGTCCGTGTCGGCGATGGCGACGGCCCCTCCCCCGCCCTGCTCGGCCAGCGCGGCCCCGTTGCGGCGGACCCCCCGGCGCCCGCGCAGCTTGTCCACCGACATCACGTCGTACAGGTTCAGCCCGACCCCCGTGAGACGGTCCGGGCGCTGGCCGTCGAACGCAGCGACCACGAGCGGCAGCGGCTTGACCAGATGCGGTGCGAGCTTGACGTTGATCTGGCGCTCCAGGAGCGCCTCGCGAACGAGCCCGAGGTCGAAGTTCTGCAGGTAGCGCAGGCCGCCGTGGACGAGCTTCGACGAGCGGCTGGAGGTGCCGGACGCGTAGTCGGCGCGCTCGACCAGGGCGACCGAGTAGCCGCGGGTCGCTGCGTCCAGGGCCACACCGGCCCCGGTGATGCCGCCCCCCACGACCACGACGTCGAAGGTCTCGGCGGCCAGTGCGGTGATGGCGTCGGAGCGCGAGATCACGAGCCGTCCACTGTAGGGAGGGCCCCGGCCGGTGCCGCGGGGCGCACCTCGCCCGGGCGGGCCGCTCGCTAGCGTCCCCGCCGATGTCGACGATCCTTTTCACCGGGTTCCCGGGTTTCATCGGCGCGCGGCTCATCCCCAAGCTCCTCGCGGGCGCGCCGGGCTCTGAGGTGGTCGCGCTGGTCGAGCCCCGGATGGTCGAGCGGGCCCGTGCCGCCGCCGCGGACATCGACGCCGCGCGCGTCGTGATCGAGCCGGGCGACATCACGGATCCCCGGCTCGGGCTCTCCGCCCGTCGCTACGACGAGCTGGCCGCGAGCACCACGCAGGTGCACCACCTGGCGGCGATCTACGACCTCGCCGTCCCGCAGTCGGTGGCCGAGCGGGTCAACGTCCTCGGCACCCAGCACGTCGTCGCCTTCTGCCGCGCCGCGGCGAACCTCGAGCGCCACCACTACGTCTCGACGTGCTACGTCGCCGGGCGACGTTCCGGGCGCATCTACGAGCACGAGCTCGCGGCGGGCCAGACGTTCAAGAACCACTACGAGTCGACGAAGTTCGGCGCCGAGGTCCTGGTGCGGGCCTCGATGCGCGACGTGCCGACCACGATCTACCGCCCCGCGATCGTCGTCGGCGATTCCCAGACCGGGGTCACCTCGAAGTTCGACGGCCCGTACTACCTGCTGCGCACCCTGCAGCGCCTCGGGACCCGGCAGCCCATCCCCCAGATCGGCCGAGGCGACGCGACGTTCAACGTCGTCCCGATCGACTTCGTCATCGACGCGATCGCCGCGGTGGCGCAGGACCCCGACGCGGACGGCGAGACGCTGCACCTGTGCGACCCGGCGCCGGTCACCTCCGCCGAGCTGATGCGGACGTTCGCGCGGGAATACGCGGGCCGCGCGCCGAGCTACCACGTCCCCCCGGGCGTCCTGGACCGTTCGCTGCGCTTCGCCGCGGTCCGCAAGGCGTTCGGCGGCACCCCGCGGGAGTCGATCGTCTACCTGAACCACCCCGTCGAGTTCGACACGACCCGCGCCGACGCCGTGCTAGGCCGGGCCGGACTGCGGTGCCCGCGCTTCACCGACTACGCCCCGCAGCTCGTCCGCTTCTTCCGCGAGCACGAGACCGACCCGGCGTTCGGGTCCACCCCGGCCTGAGCCGCATGGAGCCCATCACCTTCACGCCGCTGTTCAAGGAGCGCGTCTGGGGTGGTCGGGCGCTCGAGCGTTCCTTCGGCAAGGCGCTGCCCGACGGGGAGGCGATCGGGGAGAGCTGGGAGCTCGCCGACCGCGAGGACGACCAGAGCGTCGTGGCCTCGGGGCCGCGCGCGGGCCTGACCCTCAACGAGCTGTGGCAGGGCGAGCGCACGCTGTTCGGCGCCCGCGCCGCGGCGGCGGGCGACCGCTTCCCGCTGCTGATCAAGCTCCTCGACGCCCGCCAGACGCTGTCGGTGCAGGTCCACCCGCCGGCCCACCTCGCGCCAGGGCTGGACGGCGAGCCGAAGACGGAGGCCTGGTACGTGGCGGCCGCCGAGGACGGCGCCCACCTCTTCGCGGGCCTCCGCGCCGGCGTCAGCCGGAAGGCCTTCGCCGCCGCGCTCGACGCGGACGACGACGTCTCGGCCCTGCTGCACCGCATCGACGTGCGGACCGGCGACGTGCTGTCGATCCCGTCGGGCCGCGTCCATGCCCTCGGGGCCGGCTGCCTCGTCTTCGAGGTGCAGGAGAACTCCGACACGACCTACCGGGTCTTCGACTTCAACCGCCCCGGGCTCGACGGGGAGCTGCGCGAGCTTCACGTGCCGGAGTCGCTCGCGTGCATCGACTTCTCCGACGTCGAGCCGGCCCTACACCCGCCGGGCGAGGGCGTCGTGGTCGTCAACGCCCACTTCACGATGAGCCACCGCACCCTGGACGGCCCGGCGGCCCTTGCCGCCGCCGGGGAGTGCGCGGTCGTCTGCGTCCTCGAGGGCGACGCGTCGTGCGCTGGGGAGCACTTCGGCCCCGGGATGACCTTCCTCCTCCCGGCCGCGGGCGAGCCGCTGCCGGTCGCCGGCCCGGCCTCCGTGCTCATGGTCGAGCTGCCCGCCTGAGCGTCGCTCAGCTCGTGCAGGCGGGGACCGGACGCCCCCGCACGCCGATGCCCCGCGCGCGCAGAAGGGCGCCCGCGGTAGCGACGAGCAGGTCGTCCTCCCCCGCGAACGAGACGCTCGACACGAAGTCGGCACCGGGGACGTCGAAGCGCTCGCGGAGCTCGCCGTCCGGCGTCAGGCGGGCGATCCCACCGCCCGGGCCGAGCGCGACCCAGACGTCGCCGTCCGCCTCGACGGCGAGGCCGTCCGGCGCCCCGTCGGGGACGCGCGCGAAGACCGCGCGGTTTCCGCCGTCCGCGTCGCAGCGCAGCACCTCGCCGGCCTGGAAGTCGCTGACGTAGACGGTGGCGCCGTCCGGGGAGAGGCCGATGCCGTTCGGCCAGACGACGCCCTCGAGCAGCACCGACGGGTCACCCCCGCGACGCGGGGGCACGCGCCAGACCTCGCCGGGGACGGGGTCGTCCCCCGCCCCCGGGCGGAAGCGCAGGGCGCCGACCAAGAGCCCACCGTCGTCCTCGGTCACCAGGTCGTTGAAGCCCGTCATCCCCGAGCGTGCCCCGAGCAGCTCCCGGTCGCCGCCGCGCGCGCCCGCCACGACGACGTCGCGTCCCGACACCACCACGCCGCCCTTGGCGTGCAGGACCAGCCCGCCGACACCGCGCCTGCCCTCGAGCACCGCCGTGGCCCGCTTGCCGCCGGTCCAGCGCCAGACGCCGCCCCCGACCACGTCGGAGAACAGCACCCCGCCCTCGCCGTCCTCGCGCGGCCCCTCGACGAGCACGTGCCCGCCGACGAGCCGCTCGAAGATCAGGGGTCGGGTCATGGGTAGCCGCGTGCTTCCAGTTACAGCGCCTTGAGCTCCTCCGTCACCTCGGAGATCGACTTCTTGGCGTCGCCGAACAGCATCGAGGTCTTCGGGTTGACGAACAGCGGGTTGTCGATGCCGGCGTAGCCGCTCGACATCGAGCGCTTGAGCACGATGATCGACTGCGACTCGTCGACGTTGAGGATCGGCATCCCGTAGATCGGAGAATCGGCCTTGTTGCGCGCGTCGGGGTTCGTGACGTCGTTGGCGCCGATGACGATGGAGACGTCGGTGCGGGGGAACTCCCCGTTGATGTCGTCCATCTCCTTGAGCTGCTCGTAGGGCACGTCGGCCTCGGCGAGGAGCACGTTCATGTGGCCCGGCATCCGGCCCGCCACGTGGTGGATCGCGTACTTGACCTCGACCCCCTTGGCCTCGAGCAGCTTGGCCATCTCGCGCACGGCGTGCTGGGCCTGGGAGACCGCCATCCCGTAGCCCGGGACGACGACGACCTGCCGCGCGTAGGCCATCTGGATCGCGACGTCCGAGGCGCTGGTGGAGCGCACGGTGCCGCCGCCCGCGCCCACGGCGCCCGCGACCGCCTCGACGGTCCCGCCGAAGCCGCCCGCGATGACCGAGGTGATCGTCCGGTTCATCGCCACCGCCATCTGCTGCGTGAGCAGCGTGCCGGAGGCGCCGACGATCATGCCCGCGACGATCAGCGAGGTGTTGTTCAGCGCGACGCCGGTGGCGGCCGCGCTGAGGCCGGTGAACGCGTTCAGCAGCGAGATGACGACCGGCATGTCCGCGCCGCCGATGGGCAGCACCAGGAAGAGCCCGAGCAGCGCGGCGCTGACGAGCAGCACGAGCATCAGGATCTCCCCGTGGGAGCCCGCGACGATCGCGACCCCGCAGCCGGCGGCGACGAGCCCGAGGACGACGTTGATGGCCGACTGCGTCTGCGCGTTGCCGATCGTCTTCGAACCACCGTCGATCAGCTCCTGCAGCTTGCCGAAGGCGACGTTCGAGCCCCAGAAGGAGACCGAGCCGACGATGGCGGCGAAGACGGAGAAGATCGCGACGTAGGTCGGCACGTCGGCGAAGCCGCCGGAGTCGCGGAACTCGACCCAGGCGATGAGGGCGACCGCGCCGCCGCCGACGCCGTTGAACAGCGCGACCATCTGCGGCATCTGGGTCATCTTCACCTGGCGCGCCGCAGGCACGCCGACGGCGGTGCCGATGACGACGCCGAGGATGATCAGGCCGATGTTCGAGAGGTTCGGGACCAGCAGCGTCGCGACGATCGCGACCCCCATGCCCACCGCGGCGATGCGGTTGCCGCGCACCGCGGTCTTCGGGCCCGTCAGCCCGCTCAGGCCGTAGATGAACAGGCCGAAGGAGACGATGTAGAGGACGTTGCGCGTGTTGGCGTCCGTGATGAAGCTCGCGAGGATCACGCCTTGACCTCCGGCGCGTCGGCTTCCATCCGACCACCGGCTGCGCCGTCGGTGCCCGCCTTCGGCTTCTGCTTGAACATCTCGAGCATCCGGTCGGTGACCAGGAAGCCGCCGACCACGTTGATGGTCCCGAAGATCACCGCGATGACGAGCAGCACCTTGTTCAGCGAACCGCTTGCGTCATTGGCGGCCAGGATGATGATGCCGCCCAGGACCACGATGCCGTGGATCGCGTTCGTGCCGGACATCAGCGGCGTGTGGAGCGTGTTGGGCACCTTGGAGATCACCGCGTAGCCGACGAAGCCGGCCAGCACGAGGATCGCGAGGTTGGTCAGGAGCATGGTTCTCAGCCCTCCACGGTCTGCTTGGCGCGCTCGTTGACGATCTGGCCATCCCGGGTGATGCAGGCCCCGGCGATGATCTCGTCCTCCCAGTCCAGCGCGAGCCGGCCGTCTTCGCCGAGCATGAGCTCGACCAGGGCCGAGACGTTCCGGGCGTAGAGCTGCGAGGAGTGCTCCGGCATGTCCGACGGCAGGTTCAGCGGGGAGACGATGGTGACGTCGTGGACGACGGTCGTCTCGCCCGGCGTGGTCAGCTCGCAGTTGCCGCCGGTCTCCCCCGCGAGGTCGACGATGACCGACCCGGGCTTCATCCCCTCCACGGCCGCGGCGGTGACCAGGCGCGGCGCGGCGCGGCCCGGGACCAGGGCGGTCGTGATGACCACGTCGAAGCTTTTGGTGGCCTCGGTGAGCGCCTCTTGCTGCTGCTCGCGCTCCTCCGCGGTGAGCTCGCGCGCGTAGCCGCCCTCACCGGAGGCGTCGATGCCGAGGTCGAGCCACTTCGCGCCGAGGGACTCCACCTGCTCGGCCGTCTCCGGGCGCACGTCGTAGCCCGTGGTCTGGGCGCCGAGGCGGCGGGCGGTCGCGAGCGCCTGCAGGCCGGCGACCCCGATGCCGAGCACCAGCACCTTCGCCGGCGGGATCGTGCCCGCGGCGGTCATGAGCATCGGGAAGAAGCGGGTGGAGTGCTCCGCGGCGACCAGCACGGACTTGTAGCCCATGACGTTCGACTGGGAGGACAGCGCGTCCATCGCCTGCGCGCGCGAGATGCGCGGCACGGACTCGACGGCGAAGGCGGTCACGCCGCGGTCGCGCAGCGCGGGGATCGTCTCCCCCTTGGTCAGCGGGTTCAGGAAGCCGACGAGGATCGAGTCCTGGCCGAGGCGGCCGATCTCCTCCGGCGAGGGCGCGCGGACCTTGACGACCACGTCGGCGCTCCACGGGTCGCCGAGCTCGGCGCCCGCGTCGGCGTAGAGCCGGTCGGGGATCAGCGCCAGCTCCCCGGCGCCGGGCTCGACGACGACGTCGAGCCCCTTCGCCTTGAGCTTCTTGACGACCTCCGGGACGAGCGCGACGCGGCGCTCCTGCTGGGCGGTCTCCTTCGGGACTCCGAGGCGCATGAAGGTGGCGGAACCTATTGCATCGTGCTCCGGGGTGACCGCTCGCGGCGCGGCCCCGCCCGGCTCAGACGAGCAGCCGCGCCGCGCGGAGCGCCAGCGCGCGAGCCTCCGCGAGCGTCGCGGCCCGGGACCCCCGGCGCGGGAGCACCGGGAAGGGCCGGCGCGCCAGGGCGGTGAGCGCCTGCGCGGTCACCCACACCGGCGTCTGGGACGAGATCCGCGAGTAGCGCACGGCGCCGTCGGAGCCACCCAGGCTCTGCAGGTAGCCGAGCGGCGAGCGCGAGCCGCCGCGGCGGGCCCCGGAGGGGTCGCGGCCGGCGGCCACGAGGCCCTGCACCGCCCAGGCGGTCGACTGCGCGTTGGAGAGCCCACCCGGCGAGAGCGGGAAGCCGCCGTCAGGCCGCTGCCGGCGAACGAGGAACGCCACCGCGCGCCGCACGATGGTGCTGGTGCGCGGGCGCCCGCCCGAACGCAGCCCCTGCAGCGCGGCCGCGGTGTCGTCTATGCCGCTCGGCCCGCCCTGGCCGGCGAAGTTGAAGCCGCCGTCGCGGTTGGCTTGGCCGGCGAGCCAGGTCGTGGCGCGGCGGACGCGGGCGTCGCGGGTGCTCCGCCCGGCGGCGCGCAGGGAGAAGATCCCGAAGGCCGTGGCGTTGACCAGGCCGTCCCATGAGCCGTTCGCCCGCTGGGCCGCGGCGAGCCTTCGCACGAGCGCGTCGGCCGGCGCCCCGCAGGCGCGCAGGCCGAGGATCGTGCGCTCCACGTCGCCGGTGCCGCGCACGCGCGCGGCCTCCCGCGCCAGCACGCCGGCCAGCGCCGCGGGGCACGGGCGCCCGGCGGCGGTCAGGCCCATCGCGACCCAAGCGGAGTAGAGCCCGCTCGTGGGCTGCCCGCGGTCGGCGCCGAACCCGCCGTCGGGGTTCTGCGCCGCGGCGAGATAGGCCAGCGCGGCGCTGCGCGTGTCGGCGCGCGCCGCCGGCGCGCCGGCGCTGCCGCTCCACGCCGCGAGGGCGACGCCGCAGAGCGCCGCGACCGCGAGCGGCCGGCCGAGCACCGCGGCCGGGGCTGGCGCCCAGGTGACGGTCAGACGCGTGCGGTAGCGCTCGAGGGCCCGGACGAGCGCAGGCCCGAAGGCCAGGCAAAACACGACGTTGCCGACGGCGTGCGCGATGTTGAAGCTCAACGAGACTCCCGAGATCGTGAGGTACTGGGCCAGGGTGTGCTGCCCGGAGAAAGTCACCCAGGTGGAGAAGTCCATCACCGCGCCGAAGCCCAGGCCGGCCAGTCCGCAGCACAGCGCGAGCGGCACCCGCGGCAGGCGCCGGCGGCTCACGACCGCGAGGCCCGCGCCGAAGACGCCGCACAGCCCCCAGGCCCCCATCTGCCACGGGGTCCAAGGCCCTTGCCCGAAGAACAGGTTCGACGCCAAGGCGCTCACCGCCCCGACCGCGAAGCCGGGCGCGCCGCCGAGCACGTAGCCCGCCAGCAGCACGAGGTCCGTCGTCGGCTTGACGTTGGGCAGCGGGGCGAAGGCGATCCGCCCGGCGACCGCGAGCGCGGCGAGGGTCGCCACGAGCGCCAGCACGCGCGAGCCCGGCCGCGAGCGCTCGTACCAGGCGAAGCCGAGCGCGAGCGCCACGAACAGCAGCGCGAAGGAGGCCGCGGGCCAGCTCACGAGGCCACCGAAGGTGCCGAGGGCGCCGGTGCCGAGATCGCGGGTGCCGAGGGCGTCGGTGCCGCCGCGGCAGCGGATGCCGCCGGGGGCACGGGGTGCTCGACGGTCGCCGCGCGTGCCCGCAGCAGCGCGGCGCCCTCCTCGGGCCGCAGCGCGCCGCCCTCTCCGCCCAAGATCCGTGCGGTCTCGGTGGCGAAGTACCACCCGCCCGCGAGGACCTCGGAGGCCGGGGCGTCGGCGATCGGCCGCCCGTCGGCCATCAGCACGACGCGCTGGGCCCAGGCGGCGGCGAACTCGGCGTCGTGGGTGGCCACGAGCACCGCGCTGCCGCCCGCGGCAAGCGCCTGGAGGCGGTCGGCGAGGTCACCCTTGGCGCCGCGGTCCATCCCTCGGGTGGGCTCGTCGAGGCAGACCACCGCGGGCGGATCGGCGTCGAGGTCGCCGAGGACGATCGCGAGCGCGAGGCGCTGGCGCTCCCCGCCGGAGAGGTCGCGCGGGTGGCGATCCGGGTCGACGTGGCCGAGACCCGCCGCCGCCAGCGCCGCCTCCGGGGCCTCCTGCCCGACGTGCTCGTGCAGGGCGTAGTCGCCCGGGTGCTGGAGCAGGAGCGCGACGCGCCCCGCCGCACGCAGCGTCCCGCGCGAGGGCGTCAGGAGCCCGCCGGCGTGGCGCAGCAGCGTGGACTTCCCGGCGCCGTTTCGCCCCATGAGCGCCACGCGCTCCCCAGGCGCGAGCCGGAGGTCGACGGCCCGCAGCACGCTGCGCCCGTCCCGGAGCTCGTGCCACACGTCGCGGAGCTCGAGCGCGGCGTCGCCCCGGCGGCGGCGCCCCCACCGTGCTGTCCGTTCCGTCGTATGCGCGGAAGAGACAGCAGGGTCGGCCTCGCGCGGCGGGAGCAGCCCGCGGCGCGCGAGCGTCGCGCGGGCCTGCTTGACGCCGGCGGGGAGCGGCGCCAAGCCTGCGGCGGCGAAGAGCCGCGCGCCCGGGGTCTGCAGCGCCGGGGCGTGCTCGCCCGCCCAGGCGAGGAACGCCGCGGGCGCCGCGTCGCAGGCGACCGCGCCGTCCTGCAGCACCACGACGCGGTCCGCGGCGCCGAGGCAGCGCTCGAGGCGGTGCTCGGCGAGGACGACCGCCGTGCCCCACTCCTCGTTCAGGCGCCGCAGGAGCCACACGAGCTCGTCGCCGGCGACCGGGTCGAGCTGTGAGGTCGGCTCGTCGAGCAGGACGACCTCCGGGCGGCCCGCGAGCGCGGCGCCGAGCGCCACGCGCTGCAGCTCGCCGCCCGACAGCTCGTGGGTCGCGCGGTCCAGCAGCGCCTCGATGCCCAGCGCGAGCGCCGCCTCCTCCACCCCACGCGCAACCGCCGCGTGCGGCCAGCCGCGGTTCTCCAGGCCGAACGCGAGCTCCGCCCGGACCGTGCCGAGGACGGCCTGCGTCTCTGGGTCCTGGAGCAGCGTGCCCGCTCTCGCGGCGAGCGCGCCGGGGCCGTGGTCGCGCGTGTCCTGCCCGGCGGTCGTCACCCGGCCGGAGAACGTGCCGCCGTGGAAGTGCGGCACCAGCCCGCAGGCCGCGCGCAGCAGCGTGGACTTCCCCCCGGCCGAGAGCCCGGCGAGGACGACGAACTCCCCGGGGGCGACCGTCAGGTCGACGTCGCGCAGCGCCGGGCGCGCGGCGCCTGGGTAGGTGTAGCCCACGCCCTCGAAGGCCAGCACGGGCGCGGTCACCGGACGATCCCCCGGCGATCGGCGAAGGGCAGCCACGCGGCGGCGAGGACGAGCGCGGCAACGGCCACGACGGGCGCGCCGCCGTCGGCGGTCACGGTCGGGTAGGCGTCGAAGGAGGCGACCCCGAGCACGGCGGTGGCGACGGCGACGGCCGCGAGGACGAGCGCCGCGGCGGCGAAGGCGAGGTCGTGGCGGCCGAGCCGCACGCGCTCGCGGGCGCCCGCGCGCGGCATCCGGTCGCCGTACCCGCGCACCTCGAGCGTCGCGGCGACGTCGAGCGCCCGATCCAGCGCCCCGCCGGTCACCGCACGCAGGACCGCCGCACGGCCGCCGGGCCCGGTGCCCCCGCCGTCGGGCCGACAGCGCCGGGCGTCGTCCAGGCGCCGCGCGTCGCGCGTGAGCACCGGCACCAGGCGCAGTGCGAGGACCGCGGTGAGGGCGGAGCGGAAGGAGACCCGCCGCAGGCCGCGCAGCAGCTCGTCCGGGTCGACGGCGGCGGAGAACAGCGCGCACGCGAGGATCACCAGCAGCACCCGCGCGCCGTCGGTCGCCCCGTAGACCAGGCCCTCGACGGTCAGGGCGACCGGACCGCACGGCGGCACCTCCCCGAGCTGGGCGAAGATCGTGAGGCCGTCGCGGACCACGAGCGGGTTGATCACCGCGACGAGCAGTGCGAGGGGCACCGCGACGCGTGCAGCGCGGCGCAGCGCGGGCCCCGATCGGGCCCCCGCCCCCGCGCCCGCGAGCGCGAGGGCCAGCGCGAGCAGCACGACCGGGTGGCGCGTGCTGAGGACCGCGGCGCCCAGCGCCACGCAGTACGCCCCGGCCACCGAAGCGCGCGCCGCGTGCAGCGGGCTGGCCAGGCGCCGGAAGGGCATCAGCCCCCCGCCGCCGGCCGGGGGACGAGCGGGACGTCGACGGCCTGGCCGGCGCTCACCGCCAGCGCGAAGTGGCCGCCGAGGTCGCCCTCCTGCAGCGCGTCGGCCGCCGCCAGGAACCCGGCCTCGTCGGTCCCGGTGATGATCCACACCGGCCGGCCGCCCTCGAAGCGCGTCGCCGCGACAAGCCCGGAGCCCGGCCCGAGCGTGCGCGCGACGTGCCCCTGCGGGTCGAGGATCGCGATCGAGCGCCCGTCGGCCGCCGGGCGCGCGAAGACCCCGCTCGCCTTCGGCCCGTTCTCGAGGCTGCGCGCGGTGTCGTCGTTGCGGATCGCGGGCCAAAGCCCGGCGATGACGCGGTTGGTCTCCCGGCTCAGCGAGGTCTGCAGCCCGCCGCGGCCGGCGACCACGCCGATCTCCCCGAGGCGCTTGCCCACCCGCAGGCAGGCAGGCGTCCGGGGCTCGGTGCACTCGAGCCGGGTCGGCAGGCGGTGGCCGTCGTAGCCGTGCAGGAACGGCTCGGGGAAGGAGCCGACGACCGCAGGCACGCGCTGGCCGGTGCCCCAGTCGTGGCGGTCCCACCAGATGCGGTCGCTCGGGCGCACCTTGACGGCGGCGGCGCCCTCCTCGGACTCGACGCCGTTGACGTAGAAGAACCAGTCGTAGGGGCGCCCGCCGCGTCGGCCGCCGGCCACGCCGTCGATCGACTGCACGAAGCCGCCGCCGTAGCGCTTGGTCACGGTGGCGTTGCGCTCGAGCAGCCGCAGGACGGTGTCGCCGCCGCTGCGCTTCGGGCTGTCCAGGTCGTCGGCGACCCGCGTGCCGAAGTCCTGGGTGATGAGTAGCCGGGTCGATGTCGCCGGCGCCCCGGTCCCGACGCTGCAGCCCGCGAGCGCGAGCGCGAGCAGCACCGCGACCGTGAGCGCCCGCGTCATCGCGCGCCGCCCGGCAGCGCGGGCACGAAGCCGCCGCGCCGCGCCGACAGCCGCAGGTGCCCCGCCACGCCGCGCAGGCCCACCTCGCCACGGGCGTTCGTCCGCCCCTGGGCGCGGTGCCCGCGGCTGTCCGTGGCGGTGACGAGCGCCCGGCGGATCCGGACGCCGCGGCCCACGTCGTCGTAGCCCAAGACGCGGACCCTGGCGTGCCCCAGGTTGCGCGCCGTGAGCGTGCGCTGGCAGCCCCGGCCGCCCAGCACGCACCAGAACCACGTCACGACCTGGCCCGAGCGCAGCCGGCGACCGTCGCCGAAGGAGCCGGAGCGGTCCCCGGCCGAGGTCGTCCCGGCCTTGTGGCCGACCTTGTAGGCCCACCCGTTGCGCCCCGCGTTCGCCCGCCCACCGATCGCCACGAGGAACAGCGCCGACGGCGAGCAGGCTCCGTCGCCGCGGATGCGCAGCGACATCCGGAACTGCGCGAGCGCCGCGAGGGGCGTCGCCTCGGCCACGCGGCAGCGGCGGGAGCCCACGCGCAGGAGCGGCGCCGTCGCCCGCACCGCGCGCGGCGCGCGGACCACCTTCCCGCCCGGCCCGATCACGGTCACCACGACGCGTGGGGCGGCGGGCGCCGCGGCGGCCGGAAGGGCCACCGCGGTCGCCCCCGCGGCCAGCGCGGCGAGCGTCCGCGCCCTAGCGGACGACGAAGACCACACGGTTTCGCCCGCGCTGGTAGGTCGCCGTCCGGTTGCCTTTGCCGTCCACGACGAGCGCGTCGAGGACATAGCGGCCGCGCGGCAGCTTCGACGGCAGCAGGTAGCTGTACGCCGCCCGCTCGCCGACGGAGAACGTCCGCGCGTTCTTGATGCCACACCGCGACGTCCTCACGAGGCGCTCCTTCGCGCCGTCGTACCGGGAGCAGCGCTTGCCGTCGGTCCGCGAGAGCCGCAGCCGGACGTCCCTGACGCCCGAGGGGTCCTCGCCGACCTCACCCTTCAGCGTGCGCGGCCCGGCGCCCTTGGCGAAGCGCTTGCCCTCCGTGATCGCCGTGATCTGCGCGAACGCGGCGACCCGGTCGACCACGGCCGGGACGGGCGGCAGGGGCACCGGGGCCCCCGACGGTTCGGTGGTGGCCGGCGGGGTCGTCGGCCCGGGCGGGGTCGTCGGCCCGGCGGGCGTGGTGGTCACCGGCGTGGTCGACCCGCCGCCTCCGGAGCCCGAGCCGCCGGAGCCCGCCGGGGGGCCCGGCGTCCCGCAGAACCCGTCGGCGCCGTCGGTGATGCAGACGTCCGCGCGGTTCGAGCGGATGGCGCCCGTCTTGGTGGCCTTGAAGCTGACCGGCCCGCGGGTCGTCGGTGCGGTGGCAGGGGTCGTGCCGTCGGCTCGCGTGAGCTGGCCGCCGACCAGGGCGCCGGGAACTGCGGCACCGGAGCCCGCGTCGGTGACCTTGAGCAGGAACGTCTTGCCCGGCGCGGCCGTGACGGGGCCGGTCAGCCTCAGCAGCTGCTCGGAACCGTCCGCGTAGGCGTAGAGCACGTCGTCGCCGTTGGCGATCGCGTCGCCGCAGCCGCCGTAGTTGCTGAACTGGCCGTTCTTGTACTCCGCGAGGAACCTCCCGGAGCCCGCGTCGTAGCTCACGTCGTAGCCCGCGATCTCGGTGAACGTCGCGCCGAACTGGCCGAAGCTCCCGCGCAGCGAGAACCCGTTGCGCTCGGCCGCGGTGATCAGCGCGCCGTTCCGCGTCGGGCTCGGAGCAGCGGCGGGCCCGTCGGGCGCCGTCGCATCGCATTGGTAGGTCTTCACGTTGTCGGTGAACTTGAAGGTCCGGACGTCGGTGGTGACCTTCCCTTCGAACAGCGTGCTGGTCGCGCCTTCGACGCGCAGGTCGACGGTGACGGGTGCCGCGGCCGCTGAGGCCACGGGGACGATGGTGCATGCTGCGACCAGAAGGCCGAGCAGACGATGATGCGGCATGAAGCCACCCCTTTCCACGAGGGCGTATGTGCTTGGTGGCCGGAGGTAGGTCTCCTGGCTCCCGGGCCGACCTCTCGCGCCTTCCCGCAGCGTCCGCTGCAGTGGCTGCCCCGTGGGGCGTGCGATCGGCGTCCCCGGTCACAGTGGCGGGTCCGCGCCGGATTCACACCGGACTTCCCTTGCACCACCGACCCTTGACGCGCCGAGCCTAGCGCGCCGGGCGCCCCGCCGGGCGCCGGTAGCCTGCGCTGGGCCATGACCGTGAACCTCACCCGCATCTACACGAAGCTCGGCGACGGCGGCGAGACGCACCTCGGCGACATGTCGCGCGTGCCGAAGACCCATCCGCGGATCGAGGCCTACGGCGACATCGACGAGCTGAACGCCGCGGTCGGCGTGGCCCGGGCGACGGCCGGGCTGCCCGAGGGCTTCTCCGGCTGGCTCGGGCGCGTGCAGAACGACCTCTTCGACCTCGGCGCGGACCTCTCGGTCCCGGAGTCCGACGGCCGCGACCGCCTCCGCGTGCGGCCCGAGCAGGTGACCTGGCTGGAGGAGCGGTGCGACGAGGTCAACGACACGCTCGCGCCCCTTAAGAGCTTCGTGCTCCCGGGCGGGACCGCGGCCGCGGCGCAGCTCCACGTCTGCCGCACGGTCTGCCGCCGGGCCGAGCGCCGGACGCTGCTGGTCGAGGGCGCCAACCCGGAGGTGCTGCGCTACCTCAACCGGCTCTCCGACCTGCTCTTCATCCTCTCGCGCGGCGCCAACGGTGACGACGAGCCGCTCTGGCAGCCCGGCGGCGAGCGCTAGCTCAGGCCGTCCGGGCGACGCGCGCGAGCCCGAGGGCGAGCGTCGCGGCCAGGGCCGCGATGCCGGTCGCGCCCGCGACGAAGGTGGTGTGGTCGACGACGAACTGCTCCGCCGCGGCCGGGCGGCTGAGCGCGGCCGTCGCGGCGAGCGCGACGGCGCCCGCGCCGACGGCCAGCGGCGCGAGCACGTCGGCGCGGCTTGCGCGGGCGACGCGGCGCGGGGCCCGCGACGGGCGGCGTTGCTCGAGCGCGACGAGGCCCGTGAGCCCGAGCCCCGCCCACGTCGCGGCGACGAGGTAGCCCCCGAAGACGTCCGACGGGAAGTGCCACCCCAGCGCGAGGATGGCGTAGGAGACCGCGACGGCGAAGAGCGCCCCGGCGGCGGCGGCGCCCGGGCGCAGCCGGGCCGGGGCGACGAGCACGGCGCACAGGGCCAGGGTCATCGCAGCGGTCGCGTGCCCGCTGGGCCACGACGCCGCGGCGATCTGCCCGCTGCCGAGCCACTCGTCGTAGCGCGGCGAGGCCAGCAGCGGCTTCAGCGTCTGCGTCGTCCAGCCCGTGACGAAGAGCAGGCCGACGACGAGCGCGGCCACGCGCGGGCGGCCCCGCGCCAGCGCCACGGAGGCGAGCGCAAGCCCGATGAGCCCGTAGCTGACGGGGTCGCAGAGGTGGGCGACGCGGTCGAGCAGCGGCGCGGCCCGCGGGCCGTTCAGGGCGGTGAAGCCGAGCAGGGTGGCCGAGTCGCCCGCGCGGGCGACCGGCACGAGGTAGGCCAGCACGCCCGTGAGCACGAGCCCTGCGAAGCAGAGGCACGTGACCAGCAGCAGGCGTCGGGGCTCGCGCAGCACCCCGTCGAGGCTAGGCGGCGTGCCTCAACCCGCCCTCAATCCAACGCCATCGCAGCGAGGGCGCGGGCGAAGCGCGTCTGCGGCGCCAGCGCCGCGACCGTTCGCGCGTCCGCGATCGTGTCGACGTCGAGCAGCCCCGGCAGGTCGACGACCGCCAGTCCCAGCTCGACCAGGCGCTCGCGCTGGCGCGCGCCCGTGTCGTCCGCGCTCATCGGCACGCCGGCGAAGACCCGCTCGTCGGCCTCGCGCAGGCCGATGCCCCAGTACCCGCCGTCCTCCGACGGCGCGAAGACGGCCGGGGCCGTCGCGAGCCCCTCGAGGCCCGAGACGAGGTGGGCCTCGGTGAGCTGCGGCGTGTCCATGCCGACCAGGAAGGCGCCCTCCCCCACGTCCGCGAACGCCGCGGCCAGCCGTTCCTCGAGGCCGTCGCCACGCTGCGGCAGCACCTCGAAGCCGGCCGGCAGCCAGGGACCCGGCTCGCCCTCGAGCACGACGACACGGCGGCGGGCCGGGGTCGCCTCGACCGCCGCCAGCGTGTCCTCGAGCGCGGCGCGGGCCAGCTCGGCCGCCTGCTCGGGCGTGCACGGCGGGCACAGCCGCGTCTTGGAGCGGCCCGCGACCGGCGCCTTGGCGATGACGACCAGCACGTCCGCCGCGGGGCTCGCGACGGTCACGCCGCGCCCTCGGTGGGGACATCCACCACGGGCGCCTCGCGCGCCACCCGAGCGTCGACCTCGGCGAGCACGCGCAGCATGTCGCGCACCGCCTTGGCGGTGCCGCCGACGGTCCCGGTCACCTTGGAGCGCCCGCCGTCGCGCAGGCCGTAGGCGACGGGGACCTCCGCGATCCGCCAGCCCGCCGCCGCGGCGCGCAGGACCATCTCCAGCGGCCAGCCGAAGCGGCGGTCCGTGAGCCCCAGCGCGAGCAGCTCCTCGCGGCGGGCCGCGCGCATCGGCCCGAGGTCGGTCGTCCGCGCGCCGGAGCGCCGGCGCAGCTCCAGCGCCAGCAGCCGGTTGGCCAGCCGCGCGTGCGGTGGCCAGGCGCCGCGGCTCGAGGGGCGCCGCGAGCCCATCACGAGGTCCGCCGTCCCCGCGGCGACGGGGCCGGCGACGAGGTCGAGCTCGCGCGGGTCGAGCGAGCCGTCGGCGTCCATGAAGCAGACGACGTCGGCGCGGGCGGCGGTGAGCCCCGCGAAGCAGGCGGCGCCGAAGCCCTTGCGCGGCTCGTCGACGACCCGTGCGCCGAGGCGCCGCGCGACCTCGCCCGAGCCGTCCGTGGAGCCGTTGTCCACGACGATCGGGTCGTAGCCCGCGGGCATGCGGCCGAGCACGCCGGGCAGCGCCTGGGCCTCGTCGAGGACGGGGAGGATGACCTCGCGCACCCGCGGCACCCTAGAAGGCGCTCCGCGGATCCGGTCCGGTCGCCGCGTCGAACGAGTCATCTAGCCTGCGCACCGTGCTCGTCCTCGTCACCGGCGGTGCCGGCTTCATCGGCTCCCACGTCGCCGACGCGCTCCTCGCCGGAGGCCACGGCGTGCGGGTGCTGGACAACCTCCACCCCGCCGCCCATGCGGGCCCCCCGGAGTTCCTGCCCGACGGCGTCGAGTGGATCGAGGGCGACGTCCGCGACGGCGCGACCGTCGCCGCGGCGCTCGCCGGCGCCGAGGCGGTCTGCCACCAGGCGGCCATGGTCGGCCTCGGGACCGACATCGGCGACATCGCCGACTACGCCAGCCACAACGACGTCGGGACGGCAGTGCTCCTGCGCGAGCTCGCGGCCACCGGCTTCGCGGGCCGCCTCGTCCTCGCCTCGAGCATGGTCGTCTACGGCGAGGGCCGCTACGCGTGCGACGAGCACGGCCCGGTGCGCCCCGGGCCCCGCCGCGTCGAGGACCTCGACGCCGGGCGCTTCGAGCCCCCGTGCCCGCACTGCGGGCGTCCCCTGCGCCCCGAGGCGATCACCGAGGACGCACCGGTCGACCCCCGCAACGTCTACGCCGCGACCAAGCTCCACCAGGAGCACCTCGCCGCCGCGTTCGCCCGCGAGACCGGCGTTCCGGTGACCGCCCTGCGCTACCACAACGTCTACGGGCCGCGGATGCCCAGGGACACGCCCTACGCCGGGGTCGCCTCGATCTTCGCGAGCTCCCTGGCGGCCGGTCGCGCCCCGCAGGTCTACGAGGACGGCGGGCAGACGCGGGACTTCGTCCACGTGCGCGACGTCGCCCACGCGAACGTCCTCGCGCTGGCCGCCGGCGAGCCGGTCCCGGGCGCGTTCAACGTCTGCTCGGGCGAGCCCCGCACCGTCGGCGACATGGCCCGGGCGCTGCGCGCCGCGCACGGCGACGCGGCGCCGGCGCCGGAGATCACCGGGCAGTACCGCCTCGGCGACGTGCGCCACGTCTTCGCCTCCGCCGCCCTGGCTCGCGAGCAGCTCGGCTTCACCGCGCAGGAGCCCTTCGACGCTGGCATGGCGGAGTTCGCGGGCGCCCCGCTGCGCGCGGCGGCGGGCTGAGCGCGCCCTGGTCGCCCGCCTGCCGCCGACCTAGGTCCCCGAGACGCGCCGCGCTCGACCGCCCGCCCCCGCAGCGTCGCGAGGGGGCCGATGTGGTTCCCGGGGAGCCACGTCGGCCCCCTCGGCGCGTCCGACGGCTGTCGGCCGCGCGCAGGACTGGCTGCTGGTCACCGGCGTCGAGCCCGCCGCCGCGCTCGACGAGGTCGTCGCGGCCGGGGCGGTCGTGGACGTCGCGGTCGAACCCGCCGCAGTCGTGTCGGCAGGGACGCTCGCGGTCGTGCTCGTGTCCTCGGCCGGGGTGGTCGTCGTCGTGGGCGCGGCCGCCGGCGTGGCTGCGGCCGAGGCCAGCGGCGTCGCCCGCACCTCCACGGCGACGACGCCCCAGGCGGCGACGAAGGCGGTCGCTCCGGCAGCCGCGCCGCGGCGACGCAGCCGCCGGACGCGGGCGGCACGGGCTGCGGCCTTGGCGGTGCGGGGCGGCGGGACGGGGACGGGGGCCTCGGAGCTCATGCCTTGCAGTGTCGGACGGACGACGGAGGAACCGGTGGGAGCTCGCTGAGAGTTGCCTGTGAGCCTCACGGTCGCGCCGACGACGGCGCCGCCCGGGAGCGCGCGGGCGCAGGAGCCGCGCGCCCGTCGCGACCGGCGACGCGCACGCCGAGCAGGACCAGCGACGGCGCGACGGCGAGGACCACGAGCGCCAGGAACCAGCCCTGCGAGGCGTCGGTCCCCTCCCCCAGGCTGTGGACCAGGCCACCGATCCACGTGACGAGCGTCAGCCGGTGGACGAGCTTCCAGCGCTGCGTGCCGATGTGGCGACGCGCATAGTAGGCGAGGCCGAAGAGCAGCATCCCCCAGCCGCTGACGATGCCGAGCGAGGTCCACAACCGCTGGTAGCCGAAGACGAAGGGGACGGTGACGTCCGCGACGCTCGGGTGGAGGAAGCCGTCGAAGAGCAGCGAGCCCGCATGGACGACGATCGAGATCATCACGCCGATGGAGAGGGCCTCGTGGAGGACCCGGCGATCGGCGAGGCGACCGCCGCCGAGACGCGCGGCCATAGCGAGGCCGAAGCCGACCGAGACGCTCGACAGCAGCAGAGCCGACACGCCGGCAGCGCGGCTCGTGATCCAGAAGAGGTGCGGGCCGAGGGAGGTCATCGCGCGAGCTCCAGATCGGTGAGGCGCAGGCCGGAGCCGATGCGCCGCACGCGGACCCGCGGCGCGCGCGGGCGCGGCGCGAGCACCTCGACGCGCTCGTCGTCGTGCACCAGGACGCCACCGTCCGGCAGCCAGGCCGCGGCACCGGACGGGCCCGAGAGCAGCGCGGCCTTGCTGCACACCTCGGCCTCCAAGGCGGTCCGGGCGATCGCCGACACCTGCACAAGCCCGGTGAAGGCGGGTCGGCCGGTGCTCGGGTCGAGCAGGTGGTGGGCCGGGCGACCTTCGGCGTCGACCCAGCTGCGGCGGCCGATCCCGCTCGTCGCGACCGCGCCGCCCGCCACCGAGAGCCGGTGCACGACGCCGCGGCCGAAGGGGTCGTCGACCTCCACGGCACGGCGGCCACCGGCCGCGCCGCCGACGCGCACGTCGCCGCAGCAGTCGACCACCCACCACTCGTAGGACGTCAGCAGGCCCGCGAGGACGTCGGCGAAGAGGCCCTTGGCCAGCCCGCCGCTGTCGATCCGCAGCCCGGCCGGGCGGGTCACGGTTCCCGCGAGGGCGTCGGCGGAGAGCGCCTCCCAGCGCCGGTCCGGGGAGCCCGCCGCGGCCGTCCGGGCGGGTGCCGCCGACAGCGCGACGCGCAGGTCGGTCCCCTCGCCGTCGCGGCTCGCGGCGTACCCCGCGGCCTCGAGCTCACCCACGAGCGTCGCGTCGACGAGGCCGCTCGTCACGCGCGCGGCGTGGACGGTCGCTTGCGCCAGGCGTGCCAGCAGCGGGCTGACCGGCACGTTGGTGGCCGGGTCGGCGTTCAGCAGCGACAGCTCGCTGTCGGGCTCGAAGCGCGAGAAGTCCCGGTGCCAGCCCAGGAGCAGCGCCTGCACCTCGTCGAGCGCCACGGCAGCCTCACCGAAGGCGCCGTCGCCGGCGAGGATGAGGCGGCAGGTGCCGCCGAAGCAGTCGAAGGAGCGCGCGTGCTCGGTGAGCGTCATGGCAGCAAGCGTGGCCGCGTCGCCTGAAGGCTTCCCGAGAGTCGCCTGGGTGTTTCCCGGGTGCGCCCGGGGCCCGTCGGTACGATGTGTGCGTGGCGCATGCACTTGGCCGGGAGGAGAACCTGCTCGGCGCCCTCGGGCTCGCCCTGGCCGGCGCCCAGGAGGAGGCGGCCCGGGAGGTCCTGCCGGGCGGCGGCGCGCCGCTCGCCGCCGCGCTCATCACGATCGCCAACGCGATTCCGGAGGCCCGGCCGTCGGTGGTGGCCACGGCGCTCGGGCTCACGCACTCGGGCACGGTCCGGCTCGTCGACCGCTTGACCGAACGCGGGCTGGTCCGGCGCATTCCCGACCCGTCGGACGGACGTGGGGTGCGCCTCGAGCTGACGCCCGCGGGTGCCCGCACGGCGCGGCGCGCGCGGGAGGCACGGGACCGCGCGATGCACCGCTGGCTGGCCCCGCTGGACGAACCGGAGCGCGCGAGCCTGACCGCGCTCGTCGAGCGGATGCTCACCGCGGGGACGGAGGACCGCGCCGGCGCCTGGTCGACCTGCCGCCTGTGCGACCCCGGCGTCTGCGGCCACCCCGGCCGCTGCCCGGTCACCCGCGGTGCGGACGCGGCCCTCGGGATCTCCAGGTGAGGCAGTCGCCGGGCCCCGTGGTCCGCCTCGCCGGTGCTCGCCTGCGTGCCCACCCCGGCCGGTGGCTGCCGGCCGCCGGGGCCGTCGCCGCGCTGATCGCGCTGCTCGGCGTGCTGTCCGGCTACGCGACGCTCACGGCCGACCGCGCCGCGAGCGGCGTGCTCCACGGGGTCCCGGCGGTCCAGCGGACGGTCACGGTGAGCGCGAGCGGCGGCGTCACCCCGGCGGTCGCGCGCTCGGCGCGTCGTGCGCTCGCGGGGATCACCCCGGCAGCGCAGACGCGCAGCCTGCTGCTCCTGCCGGCGCGCTTCGGTCGCGACACGGTGCGCCTCGCCGCGATCGCGCCGCTCGGCCGCTGGGTCCGGATCACGGCCGGACGGGCGCCGCGTCCGTGCCGGCCCGCGCGCTGTGAGGTGCTCCAGGCGGGCGGGCTCCCGCTCGGCCACGAGGTGCGCGACCGCGGCACGCGCCTGGTCGTGGTGGGCCGCGCACGCGTCGTCGCCCCGATCCCCCTCGGCTTCGTGCCCCGGCCCGCGCAACCCGGCGAACCGGATCCGCAGCTCCGCACCCCGGTCCTGCTGGCAGCGTCCCCCGCGGAGGTGGACGGCCTCGCGGGGCTCGACGGGATCTCCCGCGTCCAGTCCTGGACCGCAGGCTTGGACCTCGCGGCCTTGCGGTCGTGGGACGTCAGTGGGGCACGTGATCGCCTGATCCGAGCGCAGCGGGCGACCGCCCGGACCGACGGGGGGCTCACCGTGAGCGGCCCGCTCGTCGCCCTCGACGCCGCCCGGGCGCGGGCGAAGCCGGTTCCCTCCCGGGTCCTGGCGCTCGGGGCGGGCGCCGGCGGCGCGCTCGTCGCGTTCCTGCTGCTGGTGGCGGGAGCGATGCGGGCGAGCATCGTCGCCGAACTCGCCCGCCTGGAGCGCAGCGGCGCGACGGTGGGCCAGCGCGCGACGCTGGTGCTCACCGAGTGCGGTGGCCCCGTCGTGGCCGGCGGCGTCGCGGGGGTCGCGATCACCGTCGCGGTGATCATGGGCCTCGGCTCGTCGGCCGCCGTGAGCGCCTCCGTGCTGCTGCGGCACGGCGTGTCCACCGAGCGGGTCGTGCTCGAAGGGGTCGGCGCCGCCGCGGCGGCGTGGGCACTGCTGATCCTCGTCGCGAGCGCGTCGCGGCGGTGGGGGCAACGGCTCGCGGAGCTGGCGCTGGTCGCCGCGGCGGCGGCGCTTGTCGCCTCGCTCGTCGACGACGGCACGCGAACCGGCGCGAGCGACGCGACGCTGCGCCTGCCCCTGCTCGTCTTCGCCGTCGGCGGGCTGCTGCTCGCCAGGGCGCTGCCAAGGGCGCTGCGCGCAGCGGGCCGCCTGGCCCCCCGCCGAGGGCTCGGCCGCCTGGCGTTGCTCGACGTCGGCCGGCGTCCCGCGCCCTTCGTCCTCACCGCGGTCGCCCTCGCCCTCGCCGTCGCGCTGGCGACGTTCGCCGTCACCTATCAGGACACGCTGCGAACCGGGCAACGCGATCAAGCCCGCTTCCGCGTTCCCCTCCAGGCCGCGGTCACCCGGACCCGTGCGCTCGAGCGGCCTTTGCAAGGCGTGCCGCTCTCCCGGTACGCGGCCGTCCCCGGCGTGCGACGCGTCGATCCGGTGCTGCGGCGGGACGCGGAGGTCGTCCTGGGCCCGAGTCGGCAGCCCGTGAGCCTGCTCGCGGTGCCGGCCCGCACCCTTGCGGCGATCGGCATGCCGCGCGCGGGAGCACTCGCCACGCGCGAGCCGGGGATCGCGGGAGCCACGGTGGCCGGGGGCTCGAACCTGCGTCTGCGCGCCCGTGCCGCCGGGGACGATGCGGACGTGGGGGTCTTGCTGCTCCGGGACGACGGGACCACACAGGTCGTCCAGCTCGCGGCCGATCCGCGCGCCCCGACGATCAGGTCCGCGCGGATCCCTCCCGCGCCCTCGCCGCTGCGCGTCGCCGGGCTGACCTTGGCCGAGGCGCAGGCGAGCGTGGCCACCGGAGGCCACCAGGCCGCCAACGACACCGAGGGCGCGCTGACGAGCGCCGGGCGGCTCACGCTGGGGCCGCTGCGCGACGGCACCGGTCGGGTCGTCGCGTCCTCGTCGTCGTGGACACCGCACGGAGCGGCGAGGAGCTGGAACGGCAGCGTCGTCGCCTACGACTTCGGCGAGGTCGGGGACGCGCTGCTCCGCCCCACCGCGCGGATCGACCGCCGCCCGCTGCCCGTTCTCACGGACGCCGCGACGGCGCGCGACGCAGGCCCGGCGCGACGGCTGGAGCTCGCCACGGCGGGCGCGACGCTCCCCGCCGTCGTCGTCGGCGTGGTCCCGCGCGCGGCGACGGTGGGCGAGGACGCCTTCGTCGTCGCCGACAGCACCGCCGTGCGCGCCGCCTTGGACGCGGTGCGCCCGGGTGCCGGGGCCGTCGACGAGCTCTGGGTGCAGGCGCCCTCGGAGGCGGCCCGCACGCTGGCCGGCAACCTGGGTCGCGTCGGCGGCGCGCGCGTCGTCACCCGGGCCAGGGTCCTCGACGGACTGACCCGCGACCCCCTCTCGCGCGGCCTGCTGCGGGTGCTCTCGGCGGGCGCGCTCCTCGCGCTGGCGCTCGCGCTCCTCGCCGTGGGAGTCGCCGTGCGGGCCATCCGGCGCGACGGCGCGGCCGCTCACGCCGACTTGGAGGCAGACGGGCTGCCACCGGGCGCCCTACGGCGGATCGTGGCGATCCAGGCCGCCGTGGCCGGGGTGGCCGGGGTCGCGGCGGGCACCGCGTTGGGGCTCTCCGTCAGCACGCTCGGCGCCGCTGCGGTCCGCGCCGGCTCGTCGCCGGCGAGGCCCCCGCTGCACACCGTCGCTCCCATCGGGCCGATCGTCGTGGGGGCGGGCGTGGGTACCGCCGCGCTCGTGCTGGTCGTCGCGCTGCTCGCCCGCGCCGCGTTCCGCGAGGCGTGGCCGGTGCGCACGCTGTCGACGGAGCCGGCATGAGCGTCGTCGCCTGCGACGACCTGTTCCGCGTGCATCGCACCCCCGAGGGCGATGCGGCAGCCCTCCAGGGGCTCACGCTCCGTGTCGAGGACGGCGAGTCGCTCGCGGTCCTCGGCCCGAGCGGCTCCGGCAAGTCGAGCCTGCTGCGCGTCCTGGCGGGCTTCGACGCCCCGTCGGCCGGTCGCGCCGCCGTCTTCGGCCACGACCTGTCGCGCGCGTCGACCAGGACGCGGACCCGCATCCGGCGCGAGTTGCTCGGACTGGTGCAGCAGCACCCCGAGCGCGCGCTCGCGCCGGACCTCCGGATCCAGGACACCGTGGCCCTCCCGCTCACGCTCCGGGGCCGGGGACACCGCGAGGCGCGCCATGCGGCCGACCGGCTGCTGGAGCGCGTGGGGCTCGCGGACCTGCGCGCTGCGGCGCCCGCCGATCTCTCGGGCGGGGAGCGCCAGCGGGCTGCGATCGCCGCCGCGATCGTCCACGGCCCGAAGCTGCTGCTGGCCGACGAGCCGACGGGCGAGCTCGACGCGGAGAGCGCCGGCGCGGTGCTCGCCCTCCTCGCCGAGCTCGCCCGCGAGAACGGCATGGCGATGCTTCTGGTCACGCACGACCCCGCGACCGCCGCCGCGATGAACCGCCGGGTCCACGTCCGCGACGGGCGGGTCAGCGACGAGGAGCTCGACGGGCGCACCACGGTCGTCGTGGGTCGCGGGGGCTGGCTCCGCATCCCTGCCGCCCTGCTCGACGCCGGCGGCATCGGCGACCGCGCGCGGGTCGGCCTCGACGCAGGACGCGTGGTGCTCGAAGCGACCAGCGCGACCGGCACTGAACCCGATCGTCGCGCGCCGGGCGCGCCGCCCCCCGCCACGGCGCCGGGCGGCGTGACCGCGACCGTGCGCGGCGTGCGCCGCGTCCACGGGCCGCGAACCGTCCTCGACGCCTTCGACGCCGCGTTCCTCCCAGGGACGTTCACGGTGCTCTCGGGGCGTTCGGGCTCGGGAAAGTCGACGCTCCTGCGGATCCTCACCGGCCTCGAGCAGCCCGACGCGGGCGTCGTCGAGCTCGACGGGGTCCCCCAGACCGAGCGCGATCGCACCGAGCGCGCCGTGCTTCGCGGCCACGCGCTGGCGCTGGTCGCCCAGGGGGACGTGCTCCTCCCCGAGCTGAGCGTCCTCGAGCAGTCAGGCGTGGAGGCGGCGAGGCTCGAGCCATGGCTCGATGCCCTCGGCCTCGCGGACCGGGCGCGCCAGCCCGTCCGGCGTCTGTCCGGTGGGGAGCGCCAGCGCGCGGCCATCGCTCGCGCCCTGGCGTCCGGCCGGCGTCTGATCGGCCTCGACGAGCCGACGTCCCGGCTCGACCAGGCCAGCGCGCTGACGCTGGCGCTCCTCCTGCGCGCGGTTGCGCGCGAGCACGGCCGGACCGTGATCTGCGCCACCCATGACCCGGTCCTGGCCGCCCACGCCGACCGCGAGCTCCTGCTGCCCTCCGGGGAGCTGCGGCCTCGCGTCTGAGCCGGCGCGCACGTCGTTCGGAACGACGAAAGCCCCGCGTCGGCGAGGCTTCCAGAGGTACCGCTACCGGGATTCGAACCCGGGTTTCCGCCGTGAGAGGGCGGCGTCCTAGTCCCCTGGACGATAGCGGCGAGAACGGCTCGAGCAGGGTAGCAAGCAGGCGGCGCTGGGCACGGTCGTGGCTCGACCCCTGAGTGGTCGACGTGTCCGCCGCGCGGAGCCCGAACCGCTACCCTCCGACGCCCCGCGGATGTGGCGGAATTTGGCAGACGCGCGGCGTTCAGGTCGCCGTGGGGGCAACCCCGTGGAGGTTCGAGTCCTCTCATCCGCATCGCCTCGAAGGACCCCGGAAGGGGTCCTTCGTCATTCCGAGACGGATCCGCCGGTACCCTGCTCGCACGCGGGCGAGGTGTTGTGGTTGCACAGGAGCCTTCCAAGCTCTTAGGGCGGGTTCGATTCCCGTCGCCCGCTTGTTCCTGTCAGGCGCGTGGCTTCCACGAGCACCCCCTCGCTAGGATCAACCGCAGGTCACGGGGAGTGGCGCAGTCTGGTAGCGCACCCGGCTGGGGGCCGGGCGGCCGCAGGTTCAAATCCTGTCTCCCCGATGCACGAAAGCCCTGCTAACGCGGGGTTTTCGTCGTTCTCGGGCCCTTCGCATGGGGGCCGGGCGGTCGCAGGTTCGACTCGACTCCTGTCACTCACCCACCGCTAACTGCGCGAGATGATGCTCGCCAAGTAGTCGTGTAACGCCGTCAATGGCGCTTCGCCGTGAACGCCAGCTGACCGCTGCAGTCCTTGCTCACGATCGACGATCGGCCCGTGGCGGTGTACGTCACCTTGCCGGTCGCCTTGCCGGCGCGCACGGAGACCGTCAGCCGCGTCGCGTCGGAGTAGCCGGGTCCCGACGACTTCGCCGTCAGGTCGACCCGGCCGCTCGCCGAGACGGCGGCCGCAGCGGGCACCGCTCGCCGCTCGTTGGCCGGCCGGTGCACCGGGTCCGCGTCGTTCCAGTACTTGCAGACGACCGGCATCGAGATGCCCGGCGTCCACGTCAGGCACAGCGCGCGCTTGAACGTGCCGTTTTGCATCGGGCAGTTCGCCATCACCTTGATCGAGAACGCCACCTTGGTGCCCTTGGCGGGCGTGGTGGTTCCCTTCGTCGCCTTGCCGGCATACCGCCCAGCGTCCGACGACGCGCCGGCGGCGCCGGTGACCTCCACGCCGGCCAGCACGACCAGGCTGAGCAGAAGGGCCAGGACGGGGCGACGCGTGCTCATCGCGCGACCTTAAGGCCTCCACCCCAGCGTGACTAGTGACGACGGAGCGACCGGGCCCGCCGGGCGCTGAGCCCGCCAGCGCTGTCGTCCGTCGAGTCGGCCCGCACGGTCGCCGCCATCGACGACGCGCTGCTGATGACGATCAACCGGCTCGCCGCCGCCTAGCGGACGGGCAGCTCCGCTCTGAGACGACACGACTGGCCGATCCCGATCGGTACTGTGCGCCGCTCATGCACGAAGCCGAGGCTTCCCTCCCGGACCCCCGCGGCGCGAACCCCGACTGGCTCGAGCTGCCGGCGTCCGCGTTGTGCGGCGTCGGCAAGGAGCCCTTCCACTTCCGCCACCGGCTGGCGGGCCAC
>JBBQZE010000002.1:0-35727 GCA_038207985.1 Solirubrobacterales bacterium | reverse complement strand
CTACGAGCCCGGTGCCGAGCGGTGGACCGGCGCGACCGACGGGGTGCGGCTGCTGCGCGGCGGCGGGGAGCGAGCTGAGGTCGAGCTCGTCGGGGCGCACGTCGTGCGCCTGCTGCGCGACGGCGTCCCGCCCGGCGAGGTCGCGGTGGCGCTGCGGCGGCCCGGGGCGACGGCTGCGCTCGTCGAACGGGTCTTCTCCGCCTACGGGATTCCCTTCGCGCTGGAGCGGACCGTGCCCGCGGGGCACACCGGGCTCGGCCGCGGGGTGCTGGCGCTCCTGCGCGCCGGGCTGCTCGACGGAACCGCCGACGACCTGCTGGCGTTCCTGCGCACCCCGGGGTTCCTGCACCGCCCCGAGCTCGCCGACGAGCTCGAGTCCGACGTCCGGCGCCGCGGGCTGCGCAGCGCGGCCCAGGCGCGGGCGGCATGGGAGGAGGCGGGGCGCTTCCCCCTGGAGGTCCTCGACCGCCTGGCCGCCGCCGAGCGCCGGGGCCCCGCGGCGCTGTGCACTTGGCTGGCCGAGGAGGTCGCGCGGCTGTTCGCCGCGCCGCTGGCCGGGCGCGCGCCCGTCCTCGACGCGGCGCAGGCCGCCGAGGCGCGCGTGGCCGGGGAGCTCCGCGGGGCCCTGCGCGAGCTCGCAGGACTCGCCGGCGCGGGCCCCGGGCTCGTCCCCGACGCGCGCGAGCTCGCGCGGGTCCTCGGTGAGGTGGCGGTTCGCGTCGGGCGCCGCGCCGGGCCCGACCTCGTCACGGTCGCCGACCCGCTCGCGATCCGCGCGCGCCGGGTGCGCGCGCTGTTCGTCGTCGGCCTGCAGGAGGGCGCGTTCCCCGCCGCGCCCGCTCCGGAGCCGTTCCTCGGCGACGCGGAGCGCCGCGCGCTCAACGCCGCGAGCGGGCTGCGTCTGCCGCTGCGCGACGACGCGCTCGGCGCGGAGCGCTCGCTGTTCTACGCCGCCGTCTCGCGCCCGAGCGACGAGCTCGTCCTGAGCTGGCACGACGCCGACGACGAGGGCGCGCCTGCCGTCCGCTCGAGCTTCGTCGACGACGTGCTCGACCTGTTGCCGGTGGGCTGGGAGGCCGAGCGCACCGAGCGCCGCGAGCTCGGGGCGGCGGGTTGGGCCGATCCTGCGGCCGCGCCGACGGCGCGGGAGGCGGCGCGGGCGGCCGCGAGCCTGGCCGAAGCCGACCGCGACGAGCACATCGCGCCGCTCACCGACCCGGCCGTCCGCGCGGCGCGGCGCGACCGCGCGGAGGGGTCGGCGAGCGCCCTCGAGGCATGGGTGGCCTGCCCGGTGAAGTGGTTCGTCGAGCGCCAGCTCCGGGCCGACGAGCTCGTTCCGGACCCCGAGCCGATGGTGCGGGGCGCGCTCGCCCACCGCGTGATGGAGGAGGCGCTCGCGGGCCACGTGGGGGAGGCCGGAGCCGGCGTGCCGCTGCGTCCGGAGGACCTGCCGGAGATCCGCGCCCTGGCCCACGCGGCACTGGAGAGACTGGCGGTCGAGCACCCGATCTCCGCCAACCCCGAGCGGCTGCGGGCAGCACTCCGCCGCCTCGAGGCCGACCTCGTGCGCTACCTGGAGTGGGCGGCGCACGCGGGCTCCTCCCACGCGCCGTCGCGCTTCGAGGTCGCCTTCGGCGAGGGGCAGGAGCTCCCGGCGGTCGAGCTGGGCGGGCTCCGGCTGCGGGGCCGCATCGACCGCGTGGACGTGGGCTCCGACGGCACCGCGCTGCTCTACGACTACAAGGGCAGCACGGCCACGCCGCAGGCGCGCTGGCTCGCCGACGGCAAGCTGCAGCTCGCGCTCTACATGCTCGCGCTGGGGCACCTGCTCGACGTCGAGGTCGTCGGCGGCCTCTACCAGCCGCTCGGGGGCACGGATGACCCGAAGCCGCGCGGGCTCGTACGCGACGGCGCCGAGCGCCAGAAGCTCACGCGCGGCGACGCAGTCGGACCGGAGGCCTTCGCCGCGGTGCTCGACGGCGCGCTGGCGGCAGCGGTCGCCGCCGTCGCCGAGATCCGTGCGGGCCGCCTGGAGCCGCGGCCAGCCACGTGCGGCTGGGCCGGGGGCGGCTGCGCGCACCCGTCCGTGTGCCGGTCGGAGGGCCTGTGAGCGCCACGGCGAGCCGGGCGCTCACGCCGGAGCAGGCGGCGGCGGTCGAGCAGCGCGACGGGCCGATGCTGCTATCGGCCAACGCCGGCTCCGGCAAGACGACGGTCCTCGTCGAGCGCTTCGTCGCCGCGGTGCTCGAGGACGGCATCGCGCCGTCCCAGCTGCTGGCGATCACGTTCACCGACAAGGCGGCCGGCGAGCTCCGCAGCCGCGTGCGGTCGCGGCTGGCCGAGCTCGGCGAGCGCGCCGCCGCCCGCGACGTCGAGCGGGCGCAGGTCTCGACGATCCACGGGTTCTGCTCCGGGGTGCTCCGCGCCCACGCGGTGGCAGCGGGCCTCGATCCCGGCTTCACCGTGCTGTCCGTCTCCAGCGCGCGGGCCGAGCGCGAGCGGGCCTTCGACCGGGCGCTCGCGGGCTTCCTCGCGGACGTCGGCGGCGCCGTCCGGGCCGACTCGCTCGACCTCGCGGCGGCGTGGGGCCCGGATCGCCTGCGTACGGCGGTCGAGGACGCCCACGACGCGCTGCGCTCCCTCGGGCAGACACGACCGCGGCTGCCCCCGGCCCGACCGCGGCGCTCGGTGCCGGATGCGCTCGACGCGCTCCGGGCGGCCACGGACGCGTTCGCCGGGGAGCTGGCCGCGGCCCGGCAGGGCCAGGCCTCGATCGATGCCGCCCGGGAGGTCCTCGGCGCGTGCCGCGACGCGCTCGCCGCCGGCGGGCCGGACCGTACGCAGCTGCGGGACTTCAAGGTCCGGCGGGCGGTCGCCGAGCTCAAGACCAACGCGTGCACGGCGTGGACGACCGCGGTCGAGCAGGTCGGCGAGGCGCTCGACGACCGCGAGGCGCTCGCCGCGCACGCGCTGCTCGACGAGCTGCTCGGGGCCTTCACCGACCACTACGCCGAGGGCAAGCGCGCGGCTTCGGGCCTCGACTACGACGACCTCGAGCTGCTCACCCGTGACCTCTTCGTGGACGCTCCGGCGGTCGCCGCGGCTTACGCGGGGCGCTTCGAGCGGGTCATGGTCGACGAGTTCCAGGACACGAACCGCTTGCAGCTGGAGCTGTTGGGCCACCTCGACCGGGGCAACGTGTTCGAGGTCGGCGACGAGCTGCAGTCGATCTACGGCTTCCGCCACGCCGACGTCGAGGTCTTCCGGGCTGCCCGCGCCCGCCACGAGGCGGACGGGACGGCCCGGGTCCTGGCGACGAACTGGCGCTCGGCCCCGGAACTGCTGGCGACGATCAACGGCGCCTGGGGCGCCGCGGTGCACCCGCACTACGAGCCGCTCGTGCCCGGCCGGTCCGACGAGCCGGCGGTCGGGCCCCGGACCGAGCTGCTGCTCGCCACCACCGCGTGGGACAGGCCCGACCTCGAGGGCCGCCTGAGCGACGAGCTCGCGCGGGGGATGCCGACGGGCCCCAAGGCCTCCAAGCTCGCTGAGGCGCGCGCCGTCGCCCGGCGCATCCGGTCGCTCGTGGACGCGGGGGAGTGCGCCGAGTCCGACGTCGTCGTCCTCGCCAGGGCCGCGACCGACCTGCACGTGTTCGAGCGGGCCCTGGAGCGCGAGGGCTTCGCGACGCTGGCCGGCGGCGGACGCGGCTACTGGCTGCGCCAGCCTGTCCAGGACCTCACGAGCTACCTCGGCGCGCTGGTCAACCCGCGCGACGGCCGCGCGCTCTACGGCGTCCTCGCGAGCCCGCTGTGCGGGCTCTCCTCGGACGGCCTGGCCCACGTCGCGGCGGTGGCCGGCGGGCGCGACGGCGGCGCCTGGGCGGCCGTGCGCTCCGTCCCGCTCGCCCAGCGGCTGAGCGCCGCCGACGCCGAGCGCCTCGAGGCGTTCCTCGTGCGCTTCTCGCTCGAGCGGAGCGCTGCGCCGCGCTACGGGCTCGACGAGCTGCTCGAGCGCGCGGTGACCCACTCGGGCTATGACCTGCACGTGCTGCGGCTGCCGGGCGGGCGCCGCCGCTTGGCCAACGTCCACAAGCTCCTGCGGCTCGCCGCGGAGTACGAGGCGACCCACGGCCGCGACGTGCGGGGCTTCATCGACCACGCCACCGCGGAGGTCGCTGCCGACGCGCGGGAGGGCGAGGCGCCCGTCGAGCTCGGCGGCGTCCCGGCCATCCGGCTCATGACCATCCACGCCGCCAAGGGGCTCGAGTTCGGCGTCGTCGTGGTCGCCGACCTCGGGCGCAAGGGACGCGCCGAGGCGGGCGACCTGCTGGTGGACGCCGGACGCGTGGGGTTGCGGCTCCTGCGCCTCGGCGCCAAGGGCGCGGGCGCGCTCGACCATCGGGCGCTCGCCGACGCCGCCAACGCGGCCAACGCCGCCGAGGAGCGGCGGATCCTGCACGTCGCGTTCACGCGCGCCGAGGAGCGGCTCATCCTCTCCGGCGTCGTGCCGCCTGGTGACGAGTGGCCCGCCGCGAGCGCCACGGCCTGCCCACTGAGCTGGATCGGCCCGCGGCTCGGCGAGGAGCTCCCGGGGCGGCTGGCCGCCGAGCCCGCGTTGACGCTCGACGAGGACCGCGCGGACGGTCGCGTGCACGTCGGGATCCAGCTCGTCGTGCCCGAGACGGCGCCGGCGACGCTCGGCCTCGCCGCCCCCCCGCCGCCCGGCGCCCAGCTCGGGCTCTTCGCCGCGCCGGACGAGGACCTGCCGGGGTCCGGGGGCACGGCGCCCGGCCGGCGGCGGGTGGTGGGTGAGGATCCCGCCCGCCCGGGCACCGCCGCCGCCGGCAGCGTCCGGGCGTCGGGCGGCGCGCTCGGGCCCGCCGTGGGCCCCGACCCGCCCGCGGGCGTGGGTGAGGCGTCGGCGCTCCTCGACGGAGCTCCGACGCCCCCGGACGCCGCCGCGCTCTGGACGGCCGGGCTCGCCGCGACGCTCACGGACCCGGCCGCCGGGCTCGACGCCGCCACGGTGTCCGTCCCCGCGGCGCCCGCGGCGCCGGTGGTCGCGACCCTCTCCTACAGCTCGCTGTCGGCGCACGCGCGATGCGGGTACCGCTTCTACCTCGAGCGGGTGCTGCGCCTGCCGGCCACGGAGCTGCCGCCCGCCGCCAAGGTGCTCGCCGCGGGGCAACCGGGCCTCGACCCGCGCGTGCGCGGCTCGATCGCGCACCTCGCCCTCGAGGAGCTCGACCTGCGGCGCCCGCGGGTCCCGGCGGCCGAGGTCCTCCGGACGATGGGGGCGCGCTTCGACGCCGAGCCCACCCTCGAGGAGGCGACGGAGATCGCCGGGCTGCTGGAGCGCTTCCTGGCCGCCTCGCCCCTCCTCGCCCGCCTCCAGGCCGCGCGCCGCGTCCGGGTCGAGGCGCCGTTCGTGCTCCCGCTCCCCGACCCCGCCGCGCCGCTGCTCAACGGCGTGGTCGACGTGCTGGCCGACGAGGTGGGCGGCGACGTCCTGGTCGTCGACTGGAAGACCGACCGCCTGGACGGCCGTGGCCCCGAGGAGGTCGTGGCGGCGAGCTACGCCACCCAGCAGGCGATCTACGCGCTCGCGGTCCTCGCCGCGGGCGCCCCGGCCGTGGAGGTCGCCTACGCGTTCCTCGAGCGCCCGGACGTCGTGGTGGGCACCCGGTCGACGCAGGCGGACCTGCCGGCGCTGTGGGAGCGCGTCCTGGCCCGCGCCGAGGCCCTCCTCGCGGGCCGCTACCCCGTCAGCGCCGAGCCCCACCTCGGCCTCTGCGCGGGCTGCCCGGGCCGCGGCGGCCTCTGCGTATACCCGGCGGAGGTCACCGACCGGATCGCAGTCCCGTGACGCTTGTGGGGCACCCGCGTTGCATCTGCGCGTGGAGGCTGCACGGGCGCTCGCGGCACCCTCGGCCATGTGGCGCACCTCGGTGACCCCAGGGGCCATCGAGGTGCGCCCAGGCGCGCTCAGGCGCCGCGGCCGCCGGGCTCGACCTCCCGCAGGAAGCCCTCGAAGAGGCGGCGGTGGCCCTCCTCGTCGTGGAGGATCGCGATGATCATGTCGTTGGTCACCGGGTCGACGCCGTCCGTGACCTCGATGATGTGGTTGTAGAGCTCGATCGCGGACGTCTCCGCCTCGATGACGCCCTTGATGACGTGGGCGAGGTCCGTCTGGTCGGCCGGCGGCGCGAGGGCCTGCTGCTGGGCCACGAAGTCCACCGACGACGGCACGACGCCGTAGAGCTCCTTGATGCGCGCCGCGAACTGCTGGGCGTGCCCGAGCTCCTCCTGGACGTCCGCGGCGAGGGACTCCTTGACCTCCATCGCGCGCAGGCCGTCGGGGTTCGTGGAGTTCGTCACGTAGTTGATGACGGTCTCGAGCTCGGCGAAGTAGGCCTGCTTCAGCAGCTCGACGATCTGCTCGCGGGCGTCGGCGCTGTCGTCGGACAGGATGCCCTGGCTGGCGTTCCGGGTGGCCATGGTGGTGCTCCTCGGGTCGGAAGGGGTCCTAGCTCCGTACCCCGGCCACGGCGGGCCGCAACCACGCGCGCCGGTACGCCGTCGGTGTGGTCGCGGTGGCCCGCCGGAAGTGCCCGCGCAAGGTGCTCGCGGTGCCGAAGCCGCAGCGCCGGGCGACGTCGTCGACCGCGAGGTCGGTGGCCTCGAGCAGCCGCCGCGCCTCGAGCACACGCTGGGCGTGCAGCCAGCGCAACGGGCTGGTGCCCGTCTCGGCGGCGAAGCGGCGGGCGAAGGAGCGCTCCGACCACCCCGCGTGGCGCGCGCACGCGGCGACGGTCGTCGGCTCGGCGAGGCGCGTGAGCATCCACGCCCGCGTCGTGGCGAGGCCTCCGGTGCCGGCAAGGGGCACGGGCCTCTCGACGAACTGCGCCTGACCGCCCTCGCGCACGGGTGCGACGACCATCCTGCGGGCGGCCGCGTTGGCCGCCGCCGCGCCGTGGTCCTCCCGGACGAGGTGCAGACAGAGGTCGATCCCCGCCGCGACGCCCGCGGAGGTGAGGACGGCGCCCTCGTCGACCCACAACACGTCGGGGTCGACCGTGACCGCCGGGAACCGGCGGGCCAGCGACGCGGCGTGCTGCCAGTGGGTCGTGGCGCGGCGGCCGTCGAGGAGCCCCGCGGCAGCCAGGGCGAACGCCCCCGTGCAGATCGAGACCACGCGGGCGCCGCGGCCGGCGGCGGCTCCGAGCGCCGCGACCACCTCCGGGGTCGCCCCGCCTGCACCCCGAGGGTCGTAGCCCGGGACCACGACCGTGCCGGCCCGGCCCAGCGCCTCGAGCCCATGCGGCACGTCGACGGCGAAGCCGGACGTGGTCGCGACCCGCCCGCCCCGCGCGGCGCAGACCTCGACGTCGTAGAGGCCGTCCTCGCGGTGCCCGAGCACCTGGGTCGCGATCGCGAGGTCGAACGCGACGACGGCCTCCAGGGCGAGGACGGCGACGCGTTGGCGGGATCCGAGCGACATGGGGCAATCCTGCCACTCGACGCTCGCGTCGTCCGCCGCCAGGCTGCGGGCATGCACTTCGACGTCCTGCTCTACCCCGGCTTCGACGAGCTCGACGCGCTCGCCCCCTGGGAAGTCCTCTCGAGCCTCGCGGAAGCCCTTCCGGAACAGCACTCCGCGGCGCTCGTGACGCTCGACGGCACCACCGCGGTGACCGCCTCCCACGGGGCGGTGCTGCAGCCCCACGGCCCGCTGGCCGACCGGCCGGACGTGCTCGTCGTCCCCGGCGGGGGCTGGAGCCGGCGCGACGGGGCGCCCGGGGCCTGGGCGACCGCGCAGGAGGGCTCCGTCCCCGCCGCCATCGCCAGGCGCCACGCGCGTGGCAGCGTCATCGCCTCCGTGTGCACGGGGGCCATGCTGCTCTCCGCCGCCGGCCTGCTCACGGGGCGCCCGGCCACCACGCACCACACCGCCCTCGCGGACTTGCGCGCGGCGGGCGCCGAGATCGTCCACGGCGCACGGGTGGTCGACGACGGCGACATCGTCACGGCGGGCGGGGTCACCAGCGGGCTCGACCTCGTGCTCTGGCTGCTGGAGCGTTTCGTCGCCCCGCAGGCGGCGCTGCTGGCGGAGCGCGAGCTCGAGTACGAGCGCCGCGGCACCGTCTGGCGCCGGTCCGCCGCCTGAAACAGCGCGCCCACGTGTAGGGGAAGGGCGCGCGATGGGGAATGATCATCGACCCATGCCGCGCGCGATCTGGACCGGGGCCATCTCCTTCGGGCTCGTCACCGTCCCCGTGAAGCTGTACGCCGCCGTGCAGTCCAAGACGGTCAAGTTCAACCAGCTCGACGGCGACGACCACTCCCGCATCGCGATGAAGCGGACGAACGCGCAGACCGGGGAGGAGGTCCCCTACGAGCGCATCGTCAAGGGCTTCGAGGTCGCGCCGGACTGCTACGTGATCATCGAGCCCGGGGAGCTCGAGGCGCTCGACCCGAAGAAGACCAAGACCATCGACATCGAGGGCTTCGTCGAGCTCGCCGAAGTCGACCCCATCTACTTCGACCACCCCTACTACCTCGTGCCGGGCACGGGCGGGGCCAAGCCCTACCGCCTGCTCGTCGAGGCGATGGCCGAGACGGGGCGCGTCGGCATCGCCAAGGTCGTCATCCGCTCCAAGCAGCAGCTCGTCGCGCTGCGGCCCATCGGTGACGTGCTCGCCATGAGCACGATGAACTTCCACGACGAGGTCGTCGACCCTGGCACCCTGGACGAGGTCCCGACGGGCGACGATGTCGACGCCCGGCCGCGGGAGCTCGAGATGGCCAAGCAGCTCGTCGACTCGCTCGTCGAGCCCTGGGAGCCCGAGAAGTACGAGGACACCTACCGTGAGCAGGTCCTCGCGATGATCGAGCAGAAGGCGGCGGGCGAGGAGATCACCGTCCAGTCCGTCGAGGAGCCGGTCGCCGCCGCCCCGGACCTGATGAGCGCCCTGAAGGCCTCGCTCGATGCCGTCCGCGACCGCTCAGGCGAGTCCCCGGCCACGGCCCGCAAGCCCGCGGTCAAGCCAGAGTCGGGTGAGAAGAAGGCCGGCGCCTCGCGCAAGCCGGCCGCTGCGGGGGGCTCCGCAGACGGGAAGAAGCCGGCCACGAAGAAACCGGCCGCCGAGAAACCGGCCGCCGAGAAACCGGCCGCCAAGAAGCCCGCCGCCAAGAAGTAGGGGCTTCGGCCCCGCTCAGGTGTCGTCGTGGAGGAACGCCGCGGCGATCCCGGCGCGGTCCATCCCGGCGCCGAGGCAGGCCAGGAGCTTCATGCGCGCGGCCTGAGCCGAGAGGCCGCCCGCGGCCACGGCGAGCTCGCGGATGTCGGCCTCCTTGCCCTCGAAGCCGTAGGTCTCGTAGAGGATGGCCCCGCGCTCGGGCCGCGTCGTCGCCACGACAGGGACGTGCGCCACGGCGTCGCGCAGCGCGGCGAGTGGCCGCGGACCGAGGTGCCCGGCACCGAGCGTCTGGATCACGAGCCCCTGCGCGTCGTCGGCCACCGCGGCGCGGATGAGCGCGCCGTCGTCCCCGAGCCACGTCGGCACGATCGGGACGCGCAGCGCGAGGTGGGTGGGGGACAGCGGCGGGCGGCGCACCGGGAAGGTGCCCACGTTCGCCCGCCCCTCGTGGATGACCCCGATGGCCCCGCCGTGGGGTGATCCGAAGGGCTCGGCGGCGGTCGAGTCGCGCTTGCGGACGTAGCGCGCCGCGTGGATGCGCCCGGCGAATACGACGACGACCCCGAGACCGGCGCCGCCCACGCTGGCGGCGAGCGCGACCGCGTCGGCCAGGTTGGCGGGCCCGTCGGCACCCGGCGCGCTCGCGGGCCGGATGGCCCCGGTGAACACGATCGGGGATTCCCCGCCGTACATGACGTCGGTCAGGTAGGCCGTCTCCTCGAGCGTGTCGGTGCCGTGGGTGACCACGACGCCGCGCCCCCGTCCGGCGTGTCGAAGGGCCGCCTGGGCGATGAGCAGCGCGTCGCCGTTGTCGAGGTGGGAGCTCGCCAGCTCGCACACCGACTCCACCTCGAGGTCGGCGATCGCCGCCAACGACGGGACCGCCGCCACGAGCGCGGCGCCGTCGAGCGCCGGCAGCGCCATGCGGTCGCCGGACATGGCGATGGTGCCGCCCGTGGAGAGGACGGTGACGGGGCGCGACATGGCCCTGGAGACTGGCACGGAACCACCGTGGGATGCCGTTCCGCCACCCTCCCGGAGGGCCCTGTGCCGGCGGACACCCCGTTGGTACGATCCCGCGTCCCACCTCCTGGCCCGTGCGGGTTCCTCCTCCGTCCCCCGCCGGGCACTCCACATGACGCGACCCCTGCCCCCCGAGGCCGCTGGCCTGTACGACCCACGCTTCGAGCACGACGCCTGTGGTGTCGCGATGGTGGCCCGGCTGGACAACGAGGCGACCCACGAGGTCGTGCAGCTCGCGCTGGAGGCGCTGGACAATTTGGAGCACCGCGGGGCGGAGGGCGCCGACGTCAAGACGGGCGACGGCGCGGGGATCCTCACGCAGCTGCCGCACGCGTTCTTCCGATCCGCGGTCGACTTCGAGCTGCCAGAGCCGGGCAGCTACGGCGTCGCCGTCTGCTTCCTGCCGCAGGACCCGGACCTGCGCCGCAAGCTCGAGCAGCTGCTCGAGCTGAACGTCCGGGTCGAGGGCCAGGTCGTCCTAGGCTGGCGCGACGTTCCCGTCGACGAGGAGCACGTGGGGGAGACCGCCAACCGGTCGCGCCCCTACATCAAGCAGCTCTTCGTGGAGGCCGGCCCGGGCCACCGCGACGACCAGGACGCCTTCGAGCGCAAGCTCTACGTCATCCGGCGCATCGTGGAACTCGCCGCGGGCCCGGACTTCTACGCCCCGAGCTTCTCCTCGCGGACCGTGGTCTACAAGGGGATGCTGATCTCCACGCAGCTGCGTCGGTTCTTCCCGGACCTCTCCGACGAGCGCTTCAAGTCGGGAATGGCGCTGGTCCACTCCCGCTTCTCGACGAACACGTTCCCGAGCTGGGAGCTCGCCCACCCGTTCCGCGCGATCGCCCACAACGGCGAGATCAACACCCTGATGGGCAACAAGAACTGGATGCGGGCGCGCGAGTCGCAGCTCGCCTCGGAGCTGTTCGGGATCGACATCAACAAGGTGCTGCCGGTCGTCCGTGACGGCGGGTCGGACTCCGCCACCTTCGACAACGTCCTAGAACTGTTGCTGCTCGCGGGCCGCTCGCTCCCGCACGCGGTGATGATGATGGTGCCCGAGGCCTACTCCGGCCGGGCCGACCTCTCCGACGACCTGAAGGGCTTCTACGCCTTTCACTCGTGCTTCATGGAGCCGTGGGACGGGCCCGCGGCGGTCTGCTTCACCGACGGCCGGGTCATCGGCGCCACCCTGGACCGCAACGGCCTGCGCCCCGGCCGCTGGGTCGAGACGAAGGACGGTCACGTCATCCTCGGTTCCGAGGCCGGGATGCTCGGCATCCGTCCGGAGAACATCGAGCGCCTCGGCCGCCTGGCGCCGGGCAAGCTCTTCCTGATCGACCTCGAGCAGGGCCGGATCGTCCCGGACGACGAGGTCAAGCACGACGTCGCGACCCGCAGCCCGTACGGCAAGTGGTACGCCGAACAGGTCGTGCACTTCGACGACCTGCCGGTCAAGGAGCCGATCGGACCGCGCACGGAGCCGCTGCGCACCCGCCAGCTCGCCTTCGGCTTTTCCCAAGAGGACGAGCGCGTCCTGCTCGCGCCGATGGCCGCCAAGGGCGAGGAACCGATCGGCTCCATGGGCAACGACAACGCGCTGGCCGTGCTCTCGGACCAGAGCCCGCCGCTGTTCGCCTACTTCAAGCAGCTCTTCGCCCAGGTCACCAACCCGCCGATCGACCCGATCCGCGAGGCCGTCGTCATGTCGCTCGCGACGGGCGTGGGCGCCGAGGGCAACGTCCTCGACGAAGCGCCGGAGCACGCGCGCCAGCTCGCGATGGAGCAGCCGATCCTGCGCAACCACGAGCTCGAAACGCTGCGCCAGGTCGACCATCCGAGCTTCAGGGCGCACACCATCGACATCACGTGGCCCGTCGAGGAGGGCCCCGAGGGCCTGCAGAAGCGCCTGGCCAACGCCTGCGACGAGGCCTACGACGCGATCTTCGCGGGCTACAACATCTTGATCCTTTCGGACCGCAACGTCTCGGCGTCGCGGGCGCCGATCCCCTCGCTGCTGGCCACCGCCGCGATCCACCACCACCTCGTCCGCGAGGGCAACCGGCTGCAGGCCGGCCTCGTCATCGAGTCCGGCGAGCCCCGCGAGGTCCACCACTTCGCGACGCTCATCGGCTACGGCGCGAGCGCGGTCAACCCGTACCTGATGTTCGAGACCCTCGCCGCGCTGGCGGACCAGGACCGCCTGCCGGGCGTCGACTCGCTCGAGGAGGCCGAGAAGCACGTCGTCAAGGCGATCGGCAAGGGCCTGCTCAAGACCATCTCCAAGATGGGGATCTCGACGATCCAGAGCTACTGCGGCGCGCAGATCTTCGAGGCCGTCGGCCTGCATCGCTCCGTCGTCGACCGCCACTTCACCGGCACCGCGTCGCGCATCGGCGGGGTCGGCCTCCCCGTCCTCGGCGAGGAGGCCCTCAAGCGCCACGGGCGCGGGTACCCCCGGGATACGTCCGGCGACCTCCTCCCCGTCGGCGGTGTCTACGCCTGGCGCCGCGACGGCGAGCACCACCAGTGGAACCCGGAGACCATCGCGCTGCTGCAGCACGCGACGCGCTCGGTCAACGGCGACGCGCAGACGAAATACGACGAATTCGCGCGCTTCGTCAACGAGGACGCCGCGCGCCGCGCGACCCTGCGCGGTCTGCTCGACTTCCGGGCCTCCACCGGCGCGATCGGTCTCGAGGACGTCGAGCCGGCCACGGAGATCGTCAAGCGCTTCGCCACGGGCGCGATGTCGCTCGGCTCGATCTCGACCGAGGCCCACGAGACGCTCGCGATCGCCATGAACCGCCTCGGCGGGCGCTCGAACACGGGCGAGGGCGGGGAGGACCCGCGTCGCTTCACCGCGGACGCCAACGGCGACCTGCGCCGCTCGGCGATCAAGCAGGTCGCCTCGGGGCGCTTCGGCGTCACGGGCCACTACCTCGCCAACGCGGACCAGCTGCAGATCAAGATGGCCCAGGGCGCCAAGCCCGGCGAGGGCGGCCAGCTCCCGGGCCACAAGGTCGACAAGTACATCGGCTCGGTGCGCCACACGACGCCCGGGGTCAGCCTCATCTCCCCGCCGCCGCACCACGACATCTACTCGATCGAGGACCTCAAGCAGCTCATCTACGACCTGCGCTGCGCGAACCCGACCGCGCAGGTGTCGGTGAAGCTCGTCGCCGAGGTCGGCGTGGGCACCGTGGCGGCCGGCGTCGCGAAGGCGAACGCCGACCACGTCGTCATCGCCGGCCACGACGGTGGGACGGGCGCCAGCCCGCTCTCGTCGGTGCAGTCCGCGGGCGTCCCGTGGGAGATCGGCCTGGCCGAAACCCAGCAGACCCTGCTGCTCAACGACCTGCGCTCACGCATCGTGGTGCAGACCGACGGCCAGCTCAAGACCGGTCGCGACGTCGTCATGGCCGCGATGCTGGGGGCGGACGAGTTCGGCTTCTCCACCGCACCCCTGATCGCGACGGGCTGCATCATGATGCGCGCCTGCCACCTGAACACCTGCCCGGTGGGCATCGCGACGCAGGACCCCGAGCTGCGCAAGCGCTTCCAGGGCCAGCCCGAGCACGTCGTCAACTACTTCTTCTTCGTCGCGGAAGAGGTCCGCGGGATCATGGCGTCGCTCGGCGTCGCCCGCTTCGAGGACCTCATCGGCCACACGGAGCTCCTCGAGGGCGACGCGGCGATCGAGCACTGGAAGGCGCGCGGCGTCGACGTGTCGCACCTCCTGCACCGCCCCGCGCTACCGGAGGGCACGCCGCTGCATCGGGTCACCGGGCCGCCGCCCGTGCTCGAGGACGCGCTCGACCACGAGCTCATCCTGCAGGCGCAGGAGGCGATCGCGGGCGGGGAGGCGGTGGCCTTCACGTCGAACGTGCGCAACGTCAACCGCTGCGTCGGCGGGCTGCTGTCCTCGAAGATCGCCCGCGACGTCGGCGCCGACGGCCTCGCCGAGGGAACCATCAGCGTCACCTTCCAAGGCTCCGCAGGCCAGTCGTTCGGCGGCTGGCTGGCGCCCGGCGTCAGCTTCGAGCTGCACGGCGACGCCAACGACTACACGGGCAAGGGCCTGTCAGGCGGCGTACTCTCGGTGCAGCCGCCCGACGGCGTGACCTTCGCCGCCGAGGACAACGTCATCGTCGGCAACACGGTCCTCTACGGCGCCACGGCGGGCCGTGCGTTCTTCCGCGGCCACGCGGGCGAGCGCTTCGCGGTCCGGAACTCCGGAGCCAGCGCCGTCGTCGAGGGCGTCGGCGACCACGGCTGCGAGTACATGACCGGCGGCCGCGTCGTCGTCCTGGGTCGCACGGGCCGCAACTTCGCCGCCGGCATGAGCGGCGGGGTCGCCTACGTCCTGGACGAGGACGGCTCGTTCCGGGAGCGGGTCAACCCAGCGATGCTCGATCAGCTCGAGGCCATGGACGACGTCGACACCCAGGAGTGCTTCGAGCTCGTCTCCGAGCACGGCCGTCGCACGGGCTCCGCGGTCGCCGAGCGTGTGCTGGGCGACTGGGAGGGGGCACGCGATCGCTTCGTGAAGGTCTTCCCCGCCGACTACAAGCGGGTGCTCGCCGAGCTGGCGGCGGAGGAGGACGGCTTGCACGCTCCCGCCGCCGACGAGTACGAGGGTGAGGCCGTCGACGTCGTCGGCGCGCCGCACACCCTGAGCGGGGACGGGGAGTAGCCATGGGCGAGCTCGGCGGCTTCTTGAAGATCGAGCGCCACGGCGTTCCGTACCGCGACCCGGTGTCGCGGCTCGCCGACTACGAGGAGTTCCTCGTCCCGCGGCCCGAGGCCGAGCTGCAGGAGCAGGGCGCGCGCTGCATGGACTGCGGCGTCCCCTTCTGCCACAACGGCTGCCCGCTCGGGAACCTCATCCCGGACTGGAACGACCTCGTCTACCACGACCGGTGGGCCGACGCGGTCAAGCAGCTGCACGCCACGAACAACTTCCCGGAATTCACCGGCCGCCTGTGCCCCGCGCCCTGCGAGGCCGCCTGCGTGCTGGAGATCAACGAGGGCGACGCGGTCACGATCAAGCAGATCGAGAACTCGATCATCGACCGCGCATGGGCCGAGGTCTGGGTCGTCCCCGAGCCGCCGGAGCACGAGACCGGGCTGACCGTGGCCGTCGTCGGTGCCGGCCCTGCCGGTCTGGCCGCGGCCCAGCAGCTGCGCCGCGCCGGCCACGCCGTCACGCTGTTCGAGCGCGACGAGGCCGCGGGCGGGCTGGTCCGCCTCGGGGTGCCGGACTTCAAGATCGAAAAGCACGTCGTCGAGCGCCGCGTGCAGCAGCTCGTCGACGAGGGCGTCGAGCTGCGCTGCGGCATCGACGTCGGCGTCGACCTCTCCGTCGAGGAGCTGCGGGGGCAGTTCGAGGCCGTCGTGCTCGCCACGGGCTCGCGCGTCCCGCGCGACCTGCCGGCTCCCGGGCGCGAGTCCTCAGGGATCCACCCGGCGATGGAGTACCTCGCGCTGCGCAATCGCGCCGTCGCGTCCGGGAACGTGTCGCCGGGCGCCATCACGGCCGCCGATAAGCACGTCGTCGTGATCGGCGGCGGGGACACCGGCGCGGACTGTGTCGGCAACTCGCTGCGGGAGGGCGCTCGGTCGGTGACGCAGCTCGAGCTGCTGCCCGAGCCGCCCAAGCAACGCCCGGATGCCCGGACGCCATGGCCGCTTTGGCCGCAGAAGTTCCGGCTGTCCTACGCCCAGGAGGAGGGGCGGGCCACCGCGAAGGCCGACGCCGCCTTCTCCGTGGTCACCACCCGGTTCGAGGCCGACGAGAACGGCGGCGTCCGCGCGCTCGTGGTCGCCGACGCCGAGCCCGCTCCGCCGTTCAACCCGGTGGAGGGCTCAGAGCGCGAGCTCCCCGCGCAGCTCGTGCTGCTGGCCATGGGCTTCCTGCACCCCGAGCCCGAGCTCCCCGGCGCCCTCGGCCTCGACACCGACCAACGCGGCAACATCAAGGCCGGCGCGTATGAGACCTCGGTCCCGGGCGTCTTCGCCGCAGGCGACTGCCGGCGCGGCCAGAGCCTGATCGTCTGGGCCATCAACGAGGGTCGCCAGGCTGCCCGCATGGCCGACCGCCACCTCCACCGCATCCACGCCGAGCTGCAGCGCGAGCTCGTGATGTCCGGCAACGTGATGGGTGCCGACGAGGGTCCTGAAGGCCCGCCGCTGCACACCGACGGCGCGATGCCGGCCGGCTCGCCCTAGGACGAGCCCCCTAGGCGGGCTTGCCCGGCCAGCGCACGAGCGTGGCCGTCACGACGATGCGCTGCGCCGCGCTCCAGAGCGGGTGGCAGGCGGTCAGCACGAGCCGGTCGGAGCGCACGTTGCGCAGGACGGTGACGTCGGACGGCTTGACGATCTGGGTGTGCTCGACGCGGTAGGTATAGGCGCCGTAGGGCATCGAGATGCGGATCGCGTCCCCGGGGCGCAGGCGGTCGACGTGGCGGAACGGGGCACCGTGGGTGGTGCGGTGCCCGGCGAGGGCGACCGTTCCCCGGCGGCCGGGGAGCACGGAGGTGGGGTAATGCCCCGGACCCTCGCCCAGCGACCCGGGACCGGTGCCCTGGACCCACACCTCGCTGAGGCCGATTCGCGGGATCCGCAGGCGGCCGAGCGCTTTGCCGGCGCGGACGCCCTTGTTGAGGCGACCGGCGAGGTGGGCGCGGCGGAGCATCGCGCGCTCGTAGTCGTGCTCGGGCACGTCGTCCCAGCGGCGGGCCAGCGCGGTGTACTGCGTGCTCAGCCGGCGCTGAGCCTTGGCGGCCTCGAAGGCGCCGACGGGCTCCTCCCAAGCGACCGTCGCCACCGCGTCGCCCACTGCGAGGGCTCCTACGACGACGAGGAGCGCGCCGGTGAGCCGGCGCGCTCCGATCCGTCGGTGCCCCGACCGCATGCGCTATGCGGTGCTAGGCGCGGCGGGAACTGCGGAGCAGCGCGAAGCCGCCCGTCAGCGCCAGCGCGCCCACGAGGGCAAGCAGCCAGGTGTCGGAGCCGGTGAACGCCAGACGGGCCGGGGTCGTTGCCGTGGTGGGCGTCACGGCCGACGTCGAGGTCGGCACGTTGGTCGACGTCGACGTCGTCGGCGCAACCGTGGAGGTGTCCGTGGTCTGGGTGTCGGTGGTCTCGGTCGTCGGCTGAGTGGTCTCAGTCGGCACCGTGGTCTCAGTCGGCACCGTGGTCTGCGTCGGCACCGTGGTGGTGTACGGGCTGGTGGTCGTGTCCGTGGTCTGAGCGACCGCGCTCGCAGGCAGGAGCAGAGCGGTGGCGACCAAGAGTGTGGGAAGAGTCCGTCCGAGCATGCGCGGCAATATACCCGGCCGAGCGGCGGCGCGTCGGTTCGCATGGCCACTTGCGCGCGCTCAACTTGACGCAACCGTCATCTTCAGACACGATGCGCTCATGGCCTTCCCCCGCACGTGCGTGATCGGAGCCGGCTGCTCGGGCATCGCGGCAGCCAAGGCGCTGCACGAGCGCGGGGTGGGATTCGACGTCTTCGAGGCCTCCGACCGCGTCGGTGGCAACTGGGTCTTCGGCAACGCCAACGGCACCAGCGCGGCGTACGAGGGCCTGCACATCAACACCTCGCGCGAGCGCATGGAGTTCTCGGACTTCCCGATGCCGAAGTCCTACCCGGACTACCCGCACCACCTTCAGATCGCCGAGTACTTCGACGCCTACGTCGACCGGTTCGGCTTTCGCGACCGGATCCGCTTCTCCACCCGGGTGGAGCGGGCCACGCGTGCGGCCGACGGCACCTGGGAGATCACGCTCCACGACGGCACGACCCACAGCTACGACGCGCTAATCGTCGCCAACGGCCACCACTGGGATCCGCGGATGCCCGAGCCCGCCTTCCCCGGCAGCGACACCACCGCGATCGAGCAGAAGCACGCCCACGCCTACACGTCGGACGCCGAGCTGCGCGACAAGGACGTCGTGGTGGTCGGCATGGGCAACTCCGCGATGGACATCGCCGTCGAGAGCTCCTACGTCGCCCACAGCACCAGCCTGAGCGCCCGGCGTGGCGTGTGGGTGGTCCCGAAGTACCTGCTCGGGCGCCCGACCGACCAGCTCAAGAACGACCCACGCGTCCCGTTCCGGATCCGCCGCTGGGCCATGGAGAAGCTGCTCCTGGCGCAGGTCGGCGCGATGGAGCGCCACGGCCTGCCGAAGCCCGACCACCGCTTCGGCGAGGCCCACCCGACCGTCTCCGGTCGGATCCTCGACCGCATCGGCCACGGGAAGGTGACCCCGCGGCCGAACGTCGCCCGGCTGCACGAGCGGGAGGTGGAGTTCACCGACGGGACCCGGGTGCCGTGCGACGTCATCGTCTACTGCACGGGGTACAAGATCACGTTCCCGTTCTTCGACGCCGGCCTCGTCAGCGCGCCGGACAACCGCATCGAGCTGTTCCGCCGCGTCTTCCACCCCGACGTGCCGGCCCTTTTCTTCGTAGGGCTGCTGCAGCCGCTCGGCGCGGTGATGCCGTTGGCCGAGGCGCAGGGCCAGTGGATCGCCGAGCATCTCCGCGGCGAGTACGCGCTCCCGGAGCCGGCGGCGGTGCGCGCGGACATGGACGCCGCGCGGGCCGCGATGGCCAAGCGCTACGTCTCGTCGAAGCGCCACACGATCCAGGTCGACTTCGACGACTACCTCATCGACCTCGCCGAGGAGCGTCGCGCGGGCGCCGCGCGGGCCCGCGACAACGGCTTCCCTCGCCCGGTCCCCGCCGTGGCCGGCGAGGCGGTCCCCGCGTGACGGAGCTCGAGGCGCCTGCGGGCAGGCGGGAGCAGACCAAGGCGGCCAACCGCGCGGCGATCCTGCGCGCGGCGGTGGCGGTGTTCACCGAGATGGGCTACGACGCCGCAACCGTACGCGACGTGGTGCGCCGCACCGACCTGGCGACGGGCACGTTCTACAACTACTTCCCGGACAAGGAGTCCGTGCTGCGGGCGATCCTCGAGGACGTCGCCGCGCGCATCCGCGTGGGAGCCAGGGCCGCGCGCCTGGCCTCGTCCGACCTCGAGGGCTTCGTCTCCGACGGCTTCCGTGCCTACTACGAGGTCCTCGCCGCGGACCGGGCCACGTTCGAGCTCCTGCGCCGCAACGCCGGGACGATCCGCGCGATGTCCGACGAGCCCTGGGTCTTCGCAGGCTACGAGGAGCTGCAGGAGGACCTCCGCGGTGCGGTGGACGCCGGGGCGCTGCGCCCCGAGGACGTCCGCTACCTGGCCGGGGCGATGGTCGGCGCCGGCTTCGAGGTCGCCGTGCTCATGCTCGAGCACGAGCCGCCCGACGTCGAGGGTGCGGTGGCGTTCGTCACCGCGCTGTTCGCCGGCGGCATCGGCCGGCTCGGTCCCTCCGGCTGACCCGCGGGTGCGCCGGGGTTCTCACAGGAGTCTCACGGCCTGGTGCACCGGATCCGGGCGCGGGTCCCTAGCCTTGGCCGTCATGCGCCGACTCACCCCCCTCCTGCTCGTCGCCCTCGCCCTCGCCGTCGCGCCGGCCTCCGCGCCGGCCGCGTCGTTCGGGATCTCCGACCAGCAGGCGTCCACGTTCACCAACCCGCTGTTCAAGCCGCTCAAGCTGAAGAACGCACGGTACATAGCGCCCTACGACGTGATGTCCGACCCGCGCCAGCTCGCGTTCTTCGAGGCCTGGTACAAGGCCGCTACGAAGGCCAGAGAGCGGATCCTGGTGTCCTTCGAGCACTCCCGCACGAGCGGCAAGGAGCAGAAGCTCCCGACCAAGGGCCAGTACTCCACGGCGATGAAGGCCTTCCACAAGGCGTTCCCGAAGATCAAGGAGATCAACACCTGGAACGAGGTCAACCACTGCCAGAAGGGCACGCGGACCGAGGGACAGCCCAGAGGGATCTGCCGCAGCACCACGAGCGCCGCCAAGCTGCTGAACACCTATTACGGCGTGAGCCGCTCGGTCTTCCGGGGAGCGACGATCATCCCCCTGAACGTCCTCGACGGCGCCAATCCGGCCTCGGCGATCAAGTACCTGAAGACCTTCAAGAAGTACGCCCGCCCGACCCCGAAGGTCTGGGGCCTGAACAACTACTCCGACACGAACCGCCTCTCGCGGACGCGCACGTCACGGCTGATCTCCGCGATCGGTCGCAGGGGCGACGTCTGGCTGCTGGAGACGGGCGGCCAGCTCAAGCTCGGCTCGAAGGTGTCCGGCCCGGCGAAGGCGGCCAAAGCCCTGAAGTGCATGTTCCGCATCGCGAAGAGCTCGCGGATCAAGCGGGCTTACATCTACCAGTTCAACGGCGCGTCCCCCGACGCCGACTTCGACGCCGGCCTGATCGCCTACGACGGTGTTGCCAAGCGCGCGGGCTACGACGTCGTCCGCAAGCGCACGAGCAAGGGCGGCTGCTGAGCGCCAGGGGTCCTGGCCCGCGGCCGCCAGCGGTCGCGGGTCTAGACTCCAGGCGTGCCACCCACCTTCTGCCGTCACAACCGGTTCGTCGAGAACTGCCCGATCTGCTCCAAGAAGGAGCGGGCGACCGGTGAAGTGCAGGGGGCGTCGGCCAAGAGCGCCGTGGGTGCCCGGCGGACGTCGCCGGCCGCGGCGCGCGCCGACGCGTCGAACTCGGTCAAGCGGCGATCACCGCGATCCTCGTCCCAGCTCGTGGTTCGCCACGTCGACCGTGCGGCGGACGACGGGTACGAGAACGACCTCGTGCCCGGCCTGCGCTCCTCCGAGGACGCTGGGCGGCTCGCGGACGAGCTGGCCTGGTCGCAGGCCCGCCTCGAGGAGCTGCGGACGGCGCCGACCGGCCTCTACGCCGAGGCTGCGGCCCTCGCCGCCGCCGGCGACGCGGAGGAGGGCCTCTGGCTCGCGTTCATGATCGCCTATCTGTCACCGCTGGAAGGCGCCGACGACCCGTTCGCCTCGATCGCCGCGGCGCGTGTCCCGTGGGCGTCGGGCGAGCTCCCTGACCTCGTGGGCGTGACCCCGGGACCGCGGACCGCGCACGACCCGGCGCGGGGGACCGCGACGCTGGAGGCCTACCGGGCATGGGCGGCCAAGGGCGGCTCGCAGCACGAGGCGCTGGCCGGCGACCCCGGCTGGGACGCGCCCCGGCGCTTCGACCGCGCCTACGAGCGCCTCGCGCTGCCCGGCTTCCCGCGGGTGCCGCGCTACGAGTTCGTCACCCTGGCCGGCGCCCTGGGCCTCATCGACGCCGTCCCGCAGTCGCTGCTGCTCGCCGACTCGGCCGCCGCGCCGACCGTCGCCGCCAAGCGGATCTTCGGCATCGGCGACCCGCTGCTCATCGGCCGCCGCGCGGGGGAGCTCGCCGCCGAGGGGGCCTTCCCGCTCTCCGCCTTCGACCTCGCGCTGCAGAACTGGGGCGCGGGTTCCGACGGCCGCACCACCGCGGGCTCCGCGCTCCCGCCAGAGCCCGACCCCGCGCTGCGCGCGCCGATCGCGCGGGCGCTCGGGGTGTAGCCGTGGGGCCGTCCGGCGCACCTGCCAGGATTGCCTGCTCGTGCTGACCGACGGCATCGCACCCGGGGACATGGTCCGCGTCTCCTCCGGGGGGCGGATGTTCCACGCCGTGGTGCGCGGCACGGTGCTCGGCGGCCTGGACGTCGACCCGGTCGAGCGCGGCGTCAGCCAGCGCCGGGTCAAGGCTCGCGACGTCGTCGAGCACTGGGCCCGGACGCGCCGCCCGCGCGCCGAGCACCTCGCGGACCGCGAGCAGCGGTCGTTCGACGACCTGCTCGACCGCTAGCCACCCGCGTCAGCGGCGCGCTGCGCCGGCTTGCGGCGCCGCGTTTCTCGCACGTTGCGGGGATCAATCGATTCGGGCGTGCGCGAGCGCCTCGCGCTCCCTGGGGCTCCCGGAAGCCGATCGGGCGAGGGAGGCAGGACGTGGGGACCCCCGTGGTGGGCCGGGGCACGGCCCGGGAGGACGAGCACGAGGGGCCGCTGCGATCCGCCGCGGACGCAGAGGCGCTGCTGCTCGACGTGGTGCGCCTGCACGCCGATGAACTCCTGCGGGTGGCACGCCGTCACAGCCTCTGCGCGGACGACGCCCACGACGCCTACCAGCGCAGCCTCGAGCTCTTCCTCCGCACCGGTCGCAGGCTGCATGCGGAGACCGCCCACCGGTGGTTGTTCACCGTGTGCAAGCACGAGGCGCAGGCCGTCCGCCGCGCCCGGACGGAGCTCGTCGGGTGGGAGGAGGTCGACTTCGACCGCGTCGAGGCCCGGACGGCTCCCGGCCCGGAGGAGCACGCCCTGGACGGCGACACCGTGGCCCGCAGCGCCGAGGCGCTCCGCGGCCTCAAGCCGGCCGAGGTGCGGGCGCTGTGGCTGCGCGCGGGCGGCCGTTCGTACGCGGAGATCCAGGCGTCGACGGGATGGTCGTACACGAAGGTCAACCGCTGTCTGACCGAGGGGCGGCGGGCCTTCCTGGTCCGCTACGCGCGGATCGAGGACGGCTCGGAGTGCGCGCGCTGGGCCGGCGTGCTGGCGGCGCTCGGCGCCGGAGACGCGGGGGCGGCCGAGCTCGCGGCGCTGCGGCCGCACCTGCGCAACTGCGGCGGGTGCAAGGCGACCCTCCGCGGCCTGCAGGCGGGGCCACCACCGCTCGCAGTCGTCCTGCCGCCGGTGCTCCTCGGACCTGCGGCGGCGCGCTCCGGGACGCTGCCGGAGCGTGCGGCGCAGGCCTTGGGCTGGCTCGGGCGCGTTGCCGAGGCGGTGACCGGGCCCGCGCAGGAGCGGGCCGTGGCAGGCGGGGTCAAGCTGCAGGCCGCGCTGGAGGCCGCGTCGACCGGCAAGGTCGCCGTGGTGGCCGCGTCGGCGGCCGCGCTGGCGGGCGGAGGGGGCGTGGTCGTGGGCGGTGGCGTCGCGGCCGAGCACCACCACCGGCCGGCCCGGGTCGCCGAACGCGTCCGCACGGTGGCGCCGGCCGCAGCTCCCGGCGGACCGGCTCCGGGGGTCGCTGGACCGGCCGCGACGACGGCCGCCGCGGTTGCGGCCGCCCCGGGGTCCCCGGCGTCCCCGGTGTCTGCCGTGGTCCCGGTGGCGGAGGTCTCGCCGCCGCCCGACGACGAGTTCGCCGCCGCCGGATGGGAGGCCCCGCTCGCGCGGGAGCGCGCAGCCCCCGTTCCGCTCGCCCGGGTGGCGCGCGGCGAGTTCGGCGGCCCCGCGCCTACGGCCACCGCCGCAACCGCGGCGGTGGCGCCGCCCCGCGCGCCTGCGCTCCCCGCGCGCCGCACCGCGGCCGCCCCGGTCGCGGGCCGCGAGTTCGGCTCCCGGTACGCGCCGCGGCCGGCGCCCACGGGCACCGCGACGCCGGCCCCGGCGGAGTTCGGGCCCTGAGCGGTGCCGTCCGGCGCGCCACGTAGCTTGCGTGCTGTCCCTGCCCCTCCCTCCGGGAGATGCGAATGCCGCTCTGCTTCATCGAACCCCAAGATGCGATTCGCGTGATCGCCGAGTCCGTCGGCCGGGAGGCGCGGCGCCAGCTCGTCGGGGAGCTCGTGCGGGCCTGGGTGGACGAGATACCCGAGCACGAGCTCGACGCGCACTACGCGAAGGCGATCGCGGATCTCGACGAGCACGACCTGTCGATGCTGGCGGCCTGGCACGCCTCGCTCGAGGTCGGTCAGCCCATCGCCAACCGCGACTTCCTGGTCCACGTCTTCCCGACCCTCGGGGAGAACAAGCGGGAGGCCCTCAAGATCGCCGCGGGCTTCCGCGGCGAGGAGGCCTTCGATGCCGGCGTGGCCGAGGAGCAGACGCTCGAGACGGTGCTGCCGCGGCTCTCGCGCGCGCGCTCGAAGGAGCTCGCCGACGAGTGCCTCGAGCTGTACCTCTGGGACCGTCTCGGCTGCGACAACTGAGCGCGCCGCGCCCGCGAACGCCGGAGGTCAGCGGCGGGTGCCGAGCCCCGGGTCGCTGAGCGTGCCGCCGCGCCGCCGGCGCACGAGGTAGACCAGCACGGTCGCCACGAGCACCGACAGCAGGATGCCCGCGCCGGCCCGTCCGCCCGTCGCCAGCCGGACGGCGATCCCGGCGATGAGGCTGCCCAGGATCCCGACCAGCGCCGTCTGCGGCAGGGTCATCGGATCGCGGCCGGGGAGCGCGAGGCGCGCCAGGCCGCCCACCACCAGCCCGGTGATGACGAGGACGACGAGGTAGACGAGCAGGCCCATGCCACGCCGCCTACCCGCCGGCCTCGGCGCCCACGCCCGCGGGCGTGCGACGGGGGCACGGCTGTCCCGGGTGCGACGCCAGGCGTCAGGCCACGCGGCGGAGGACGTCGTAGCGCCCCACGCCCGTGTGGCCCTCCATGCGCCAAGCGAAGAACGCGCAGTCGAGCCGCAGGCGGCCCAGGTCGAGCGAGGTCCCGCAGATCACCTCGCCCGCCGCGCGGTGCCCCGGGTCCTCCTCGTCGAGGAAGACCTCGATGCTCGCCCGCCGCTGGCGGCCGCCGGCGTCGGTGGTCGTCGACAGCCGCGCCTCCTCGATCGCCACCGCCGCGACGGTGCCGTCCTCGTCGAGCGAGGTGAAGAGCGCCGCGGCGACCGCCTCGGCGGCGTGCGACGACGCGTTCCGGGGGCGGACGGCCGTGACCGCCAGCGCGAGCTCCTCGTCGAGCCAGGCCGAGACGGAGCGGGTCAGCGCGATCGCGTCCCAGTCCGGCGTTCCCCAGGCGTGCCCCCGCTGCCCGAGGCAGTCGACGGCCTGGGCCTCGCCGCGCACGGTCGCGACCCCGGTGACGCGGCAGAGCTGGTCGTAGCCGGCCAGGCCGCCCGCGCTGGCGACGTCGTCGTCGGCGGGAAGCGCGGCCGGTGGGGAGAGCGCCTCGAACCGCAGCGCGAAGCCGCTGGTCCCGTCGTCCCCCGTAAAGGTCACGTCCCATGCCTGCAGGGCGGCGTGCTCGTGCGTGCGGACGCCCGCGGCGGTGACGGCGTCCCAGTTGCCCGGCGTTCCGGCCGGCAGCCCGCCGGCCGCCCGCACGGCAACCGGCTCGCGGCCCGCGAACAGCAGCGCGAGCCCGCTGGCCTGCGCCGTCCCGTCCTCGCCCGGTGAGAGGCCCACGCGCGCCAAGCCGAAGCGCTCAGCGTCCGCGTCGCCCCAGGAGTACGTCACCGCATCGGTGAAGCCGGGACCCGTGGGCTCCCGCGGCGCCTCGTCGGCCGGACCCGTCACGGGAGGCGGGGTGGGTCGCGGACCTCGTGGGCGGTGCCCTCGACGGTGTCCTCGTAGCGCGGTTGCGGCCGCGGGCGGCCCGCGGCGGGGAACCGGAAGCCCTTGGCCGTGCCGCCGGCGACGCGGCCCGCGAAGCGTCCCACGAGCCGGCGGCGTGCGAGCGCCCGCGTCGGCGGGAGCAGCAGCCCGACGCCGAGCAGGTCGGTCACGAAGCCGGGGGTCAGCAGCAGCGCGCCGCCGAAGACCACGAGCACCCCGTCGAGCACCTCGCGCGCGGGCGGCCGGCCCGAGGCGAGGGCCGCCTGGAAGCTGCGCCACGCGGCGCGGCCCTGCGAGCGCATGAGCAGCGCGCCGAGGACGGAGTCCGCGAGCAGCAACGCGATGGTCGGCAGCGCGCCGATGGCGTGCCCGACCTGGATGATCGCGTAGAGCTCGACGAGCGGCACGACGATGAAGGCGAGGACGAGCAGCGGCACCGCGACCCAGGCTACGCGGTGACGGACGGCGGTGGCGGATCAGGCGGACTGGGCGAACTCGACCGTCACACCGGGCATCCGATGCAGGCCGACGAGCTCGATCAGCGTCGCGATCTGTGGCGCCGCCCCGCGCACCACGATGCGGCGGCCGGCCTGGCGCAGCCGCCGCGCGACGAGCGCAAGGTCGAGCATGACCGAGACGTCCGCGAAGGCGAGTTCGGACACGTCCACGAGCAGGTCCGTCTTCACCGCGAGCGCCGCGGACATCGCCCGCCGGCGGCGGCTCTGCGTCGAGCGGTCCTCGTCGCCCGAGACGCGGAGTACGGCCGGGCTGTCCTCGAGCGCGACGATCGATCGAACCTACCCGAACGCGGACGGGCCGTCACGCCACGACGCCCCTGAGCCCCCGCAGCCCCGGGCTACACTCGGGCCATGGCCACCGTGGACGACGTCGAAGCCGCCCTCACCAACGTGATCGACCCCGAGCTGGGGCTCGACTTCGTGGAGCTCGGGCTGATCTACGAGATCACCGTGGACGGCTCCACCGCACACGTCGCGTTCTCCCTCACCTCACAGGGCTGCCCGATCGGCCCGCAGGTCACCGAGCAGATCGAGGAGTTCGTCGGCGAACTCGAGGGGATCGACGACGTCGAGGTCACGATGACCTTCACGCCGCCGTGGACCCCGGACCGCATGAGCGAGGACGCGAAGTTCGCGCTCGGCTACTAGCGGCCCCGCGCCGCTAGCGCCGCTCCGTCCGCGGCCACACGGGGTTGCAGATCCTGCCCCGCATGCACCCCCGGATCCTGCTCCCCCTCCTCGCGGCGTCGGCCGCCGCCGCCGGCGCCCCTCCGGCCCGCGCCGCCGCGCCCGATGCAGCCACGGGGCGGCTCCTCGTGACCCTCTCGCCCGCGGGCGCCCGCGCCGCCACGGGAGCCGCCGGCAGCGCGGTGGCACGGGCAGGCGGCCACACGGGCCGCGGTGGCGTCCCCGAGCTCCGGCTCGTCACGGCGCGACCGGCCGGCGGCGGCTCGCTGCACACCCTGGCGAGGCGGCTGCGCGCGCAGCCCGGGGTGGCGTCCGTCGAGGTCGAGCACCGCTTCGCGCTGCGCGCGCTGCCCGACGACCCGGCGCTCGACGACCCCGAGACCGCCGTAGGGACCCCGGCGGGCGTCCCGGTGGAGTGGTGGGCGCAGCGCCAGGGGCTGCCGGCCGCCTGGGACATCCCGCAGACCCATGGTGCGACGGTCGCCGTCATCGACACGGGCGTCGACGCCGGCCACCCGGACCTCGCGGCCAGCATCGTGCGCGCGACCGACGAGGACGCGACGCGGGGCGCCGGCCCGGCCACCACCGACGAGATCGGCCACGGCACCCACGTCGCGTCGCTGGCGTGCGCGACGTCCGACAACGCCATCGGCATCGCCGGCGCCGCGTACGGGTGCCGCCTGCTGGTCTTCAAGAGCGACCTCTCCGATAGCTCGGTGGCCGCGTCGGTCGTCGCGGCCACCAAGCAGGGCGCCGAGGCGATCAACATGTCGTTCGGGACCTCCGGCCAGAGGCCGGTCGCGGCCGTCGTGCGGCGGGCGCTGGACTACGCCTACGCGCACGGGGTGGTTCTCGTCGCCGCCGCCGCCGACGACCCGGTCGAGGAGCAAGGCGACCCGTCCAACGTGCTCCAACCGACCGGGACGGGGGCGGACCTCACCCAGGGCCGCGGGCTCTCGGTGACCGCCGCGGGCTTCTCCGGCACCCGCGCGAGCTTCGCGGGGTACGGGTCGCAGGTCTCGCTGGCGGCCTACGGCGCCTGGGCCACCGGGGAGGGAGGGCCGCGCGGGATCCTCGGTGCGTTCCCCGCGCAGCCCACGGCGTTCGAGCGTGCCGACCGCGAGCCGCCGTTCGACCCGGGCTGCGGCTGCCGGACGACCTTCCGGGGCGATCGCCGCTACGCCTACGTGCAAGGGACCTCGATGGCCGCGCCGATGGTCGCGGCGACGGCGGCGATGGTCGCCCACCTGAACCCGGACCTGTCGGTCGCGTCCGTCATCCGCCTGGTGAAGATCACGGCGCGGCGCCCGGCGGGGACGGGCTGGACGCCGGACCTCGGCTGGGGCGTCCTCGACGCGGGCACCGCCGTCCGGAGCGCCCAGCGCCTCGACCGGCGGGGCCCCGCGACGCGCGCGCGTGTCATCGCCAAGAGCTCGACCTCGGTGACGCTCGGGCTCTCCGGGGGCGATCGCGCGCCGGCGGGCGTGCGGGTCAGCGGCCTGGCGCGCTTCGAGGTCTACCGCTCCGTCGACGGTGGCCCGAGCCGCCGCGTGGCCAGCACCACGCGGCGCACGCTCGTCCTGACGATCCGCCGCGGTCCGCGTTACGCCTTCACGGCCGTCGGCGTCGATGCGGCCGGCAACCGCGAACGTCGCCCGGCCACCCCGGACGCGCGCCTGCGGCTCGCCCCGCGCTGAGCCCGGCGCCCGCGGTCAGACGCCGCGGGGGGCCCCGGCGCCCGCGGCGGCGCGGACGCCGTCCCGCGCGCCGCGCGAGCCCCCGCGGCGCTTGGCCAGCGCTACGAGCTCCGCCAGGGCCTGCTCGATGCCGTCGCCGATGTCCTGCAGGTCCGGGAGCGCGTCGTAGTCGCCGAGGAGGCCGAAGTTGACCTTGCCGTTGTAGGACATGATCGCGATCGCCAGCGCGTGGTCCTCGGGCAGGAAGGCCACGGGGAACACGTCCTGCATCTCGCGCCCGCGCACGTAGAGCGGGAACTGCGGGCCGGGGACGTTCGTGACGATGAGGTTGAACAGCCGCGTCGAGAAGTTGATCCGCGAGGCCTGCGCGAGGATCGTCGGCGGGGCGAAGTTGTTCACCGCGGCCAGGGCCTCGGCCCCCACCGCCATCTTCGAGGCCTTGAGATGGTCCATCGCCGCCTTCACGGTCCGCAGCCGCGCCACCGGGTCCTCGATGTAGACCGGCAGGGGCCCGCGCATGGCCGCGATCCGGTTGCCGAGCGTGCCGTGCTCGTGCTCGGCGCGGATGCTCACGGGCACCAGCGCGCGCAGCTCGAGCCCCTCCGTCCGCACCCCGCGCGACTGCAGGAACGCGCGCAGCGACCCGGACACCGCGGTGAGCACGACATCGTTGACGCTGCCGCCGAAGGTGTCCTTGACCAGCTTGAAGTCGCGCAGCTCGGAGCGGACGCCGACGAAGCGGCGGTGCGGCCCGATCGGCACGTTGAGGGGGGTCGGCGGGGCGGGGTTCAGCCCGGCCCACACGATCTCCCCGACCCCTTCGACGGCCTCGCGCACCTCGCGCAGGACACTGGCCGGCCGCGTCGCGACGCCGAAGGCCCGCGCGACGCCGCTGACGCCCGCGCGCACCGCGCCGGTGGCTCCCGTCGCGAGCACCTGCACCGAGGACGGCTCGGGCTCGGCCGTCCACGCTTCGTCGGGGTGCGGGACCTCCGCGGGCACGGGGGAGAGGTCGAACAGCACGGTGGCCAGGTCGACGCCCGAGACGCCGTCGATGAGAGCGTGGTGGGTCTTGGAGATGAGCGCGAAGCGGCGGCGGGCCTCGGGATCGCCGCCGGCCTCGGGCTCGACCCCTTCGACCATCCAGAGCTCCCAGAGCGGCTTGGAGCGGTCGAGCTGCTGGGAGAAGATCCGGGAGGCCAGCCGCATGAGCTGGTCCTCGCCGCCCGGCCGCGGGAGGGCGGTCTGGCGCACGTGGTACTCGAGGTTGAACGTCGGGTCGTCGACCCAGAGCGGACGGCCGGTCTCGAAGCGCGGGAACGTGAGGCGCTGGCGGTAGCGCGGCACGAGGTGCAGCCGGGAGCGAATCGAGTCGAGGAACTCCTCGTACGGCGGAGGCGGACCTTCGAGCAGCGTCACCGCCCCGACGTGCATGTGTGAGTTGTCGCCCTCCTGGTGCAGGAACGACGCGTCGATCGCACTCAGGCGGTCGAAGTGCTGCTGGGTCATCACTCTCTCCTCTGCTCGCTCGGCCGGACCGTACCGCGGTACCGTGGCCCGATGGCCTGGGACTTCTCGACCGACGCCGAGTTCGCGGAGCACCTGGAGTGGATGCGTGAGCTCGTGCGGACCGAGATCTGGCCCCTGGAAACCGTCTTCTCGGAGCTCACCCAGGCGGAGGTCGACCGGATCTACGTGCCGCTGCAGGCGCGCGTCAAGGAGCGCGGGCTGTGGGCCGCCCACTTGCCGCCGGAGCTCGGCGGCCAGGGCTTCGGGCAGGTCAAGCTCGGCCTCATGCACGAGGTGCTGGGCTCGAGCCCGTTCGCCCCGAATGCGTTCGGCTGCCAGGCGCCCGACTCGGGCAACTCGGAGGTCCTCGCGCTCGCGGGCACCCCCGAGCAGAAGGAGCGCTACCTGCACCCGCTCCTCGCCGGCGACCTGAAGTCGGCGTTCTCCATGACCGAGCCCGACAGCGCCGGCTCGGACCCCACCCTGCTGCGGACCCGGGCCGTGAAGGATGCAGACGGCTGGGTGCTCGACGGCCACAAGTGGTTCTCCTCGAACGCCTCGATCGCCGACTTCCTGATCGTCATGGCGGTCACCGACCCCGAGGCCCGCTCACACCAGCGCGCCTCGATGTTCCTCGTGCCCGCCGACGCGCCCGGCGTGCAGATCCTGCGCGACGTCCCCACCATGGAGCATCCGGAGGAGTCCTTCGGCAAGCTCGGCGGCCACGCGGAGATCCGCTACGAGGGCGTCCGCCTCGGGCCCGAAGCGCTGCTCGGCGGGGAGGGCGAGGGCTTCCTAATCGCCCAGCACCGGCTCGGCCCGGGCCGCATCCATCACTGCATGCGCTGGCTCGGGGTGAGCAACCGCGCCTTCGACATGCTCTGCGAGCGTGCCCAGACGCGCTACGCGCACGGGTCACTGCTCGCCGAGAAGCAGACCGTCCAGAACTGGATCGCGGACTCGGCCGCGCAGATGCACGCCGCCCGCCTGATGACGCTGCACGCCGCGTGGGTGATGGACACGCAGGGCGCCGGCGCGGCGCGCAAGGAGATCTCGCTGATCAAGTTCTTCGGCGCCGGGGTGCTGCACGACGTGATCGACCGTGCACTGCAGGCGCACGGCTCGCTGGGCTACTCGACCGACATGCCGCTCGAGGCGATGTACCGCTACGCCCGGGGCGCGCGCTTCTACGACGGGCCGGACGAGGTGCATCGCCAGTCCGTCGCGCGCCAGATCCTGCGGGGGCACCCCGTGCCCGAAGCGGGCGCGGCGCCGACCGAGCACGTGCCCACGCGGCGGGCCGAGGCGCGCGAGAAGTTCGCCGCCCTGCTCGAGTCCGTCACCGCCAACGACTGACGGGCGGTGCGGCCTGTGGGCGAGCAGGCCGCCGGTGGCCTCGGGGTGCGGGCGCAGCTCGCCACGCTGGCCCTGCTGCCTGTCGTCCTCGGCGTGCTGGGCTACTTCGTGCTCACCGGCGTCCCGGGGCTGCGCCCCGACGACGGCACCCACCGGCGGCTCGACGCCGCGTCGGCGGCGACCGCCGTCCTGCCCCGGGCGCGGGTCAACCGTTTCGACGGGGCGGCGGCGCTCGCCCTCGTGCGCCGGCAGGTCGCCGTGGGCCAGCGGCCCGCGGGCTCGCCGCAGCTGCGCCGGCTGGCCGCCACCCTGCTGCCGCTACTGCCCGCCGGGCGCTTCGAGCCGCTGCCGGGCCAGGTCGGCCGCACGGGGTCGGGTCTGCGCAACGTGGTCGGCGTGCTGCCGGGCCGGCGTCCGGCGCTCGTGGTCGGCGCCCACTACGACACGGAGTCCCACCCGCCGGGCTTCGTCGGCGCCGACGACTCGGCGGCGGGCACGGCGGTCCTCGTCGAGGTCGCGCGCGCCCTACGTCGCATGCCGCGTCCGGCGGGTGCCCGCGAGCTGCGCTTCGTGCTCTTCGACGGGGAAGAGGAGCCGACCGCGGCGGACAACGTCGACTTCTACGCCCGCGCGCTGCGGGGATCGAAGGCGTACGTCGCCGCGCACCGACGCGAGCTCTCGGCCATGGTGCTGCTCGACTACGTCGGCAACAAGGGCCTGCGGCTGCCCCGGGAGGGCAGCTCGGACGAGGCGCTGTGGTCGCGCCTGCGGGTCGCGGCGGCCGCGGTGGGGGTCGGTGCGGTGTTTCCCGGCGGGACCCAGGTGCGGATCCTCGACGACCACACGCCGTTCCTGCGCGCGGGCATCCCGGCCGTGGACCTGATCGACTTCTCCTATCGGTGGGCCGACGGCCTGCAGGACACGGTCGACAAGCTCGACGTCCGGGCGCTGGACGCCGTCGGCGAGAGCGTCGTCGAGCTCCTCCGGCGCCTCGACCGGCCGCCGCGGTGACGCGAGGGGCCGATGTGGCTCCCCGTGAACCACATCGGCCCCCTCGGCGTGCCCAGGAGCCCGCGGAGGGGTCAGCCGGCGGCGTAGCGCACGACCCGGCCGCTGGTGAAGAACGTGACGTAGAGGCGCCCGTCGGGACCGAAGGCCGCGCCGAGCGGGTCGGGGCGGCCGAACGGGCCGGCCCAGCGGGTGCGCGCTCCCGTCCGCAGGTCGACCCGCTGCACGTCGCGACCCGTCCGGTTGGCCGCGAACGAGGAGCCGTTCTGCGCGACGTAGGCGAAGCGGCCGGCGGGATCGACGGCCACCCCGTCGGCCGAGGCGTGCGCCGGCATGCGTGCGAGCGGTGCGGCCTTCCCCGCGCAGGCCGGGCCGCCCTGGCCGAAGCAGCCCGGGAAGCCGAAGTCCGGGGCCGGGCCGGCGGTGTCGACGACGTCGAGCTCGTCGGGCGGGCGGAACGCCCCCAGGTCGTCGCGCCCGTTGTCGGTGACCACGAGGCGCGTGGTGCCCGGGACGAACGCCAGCCCGTAGGGGTTGCGCAGCCCGCGCGCGACGACTCGCAGGTCGCGCCCGGCGGGCGTGAAGGAGACCACCGACGCCGAGGGGCGCCGGGTCGATGCGCGGTTGTCGAACTCGCTGCCGACGCCGAGGTAGAGGCGGCCGTCGGGGCCGGGGACGATCGAGTCGACCGTGTGCCGCCCGATCGGCAGCGCGCCGAGCAGGCGCTTGCGCGAGGCGAAGCGCTTCCCGTCGAAGGCACCCAGCACGGTGACCTGGCCGAGGCGCGGCGTCCGGACCGAGGCGACGTAGAGCTTCCCGCCGAGCCACGTCAGGCCGAGGGCCGTGTGCAGGCCGCTCGCGACGTGCCGCGCCTTGGTGGCTCCCCGCGGGACGTACCAGACGCCGTCGGACGCCTTCGGCCCGCCGCCGCCCGAGGTGACCCACAGCCCCCCGGCCGGGTCGAACGTCAGGTTGGTCGGCAGGGGGACGTCGGCGACGCGCTGCGCGGTCCGCGCGGACGCCGCCGCGGGCGCCCCGAGCCCGACGACGACGGCGAGGGCGAGGGCCGGGCGGAGCAGCACCATCGCCGCAGCCTACGCCGGGACGGGGCTCCTACACTGAAGCCATGGCCGTCGAGAAGCTCCTGCTCGCCGCCCCCCGCGGGTACTGCGCCGGCGTCGACCGCGCGGTGCAGACCGTCGAGCGGGCGCTGGAGCTCTACGGCGCGCCGGTCTACGTCCGCAAGGAGATCGTGCACAACAAGCACGTCGTCGAGCAGTTGCGCGACCGCGGCGCCGTCTTCGTCGACGAGCTGCGCGACGAGATCCCGGAGGGCGCCATCACCGTCTTCTCGGCCCACGGCGTCTCGCCCATGGTCCACGCTGACGCCGAGCGGCGGAAGCTCCGCACGATCGACGCCACCTGCCCCCTGGTGACCAAGGTCCATCGCGAGGCGATCAAGTTCGCCTCCGAGGGCTACACGATCGTGCTGATCGGCCATGCCGGTCACGAAGAGGTCGAGGGCACGATGGGGGAGGCGCCAGACCGCATCGTGCTGGTGGAGACGGAGGCCGACGCCGACGCGCTCGAGGTCGAGGACCCGACGAAGCTCGCCTACATCTCGCAGACGACCCTGTCCGTCGACGAGACGCGCAACATCATCAACCGCCTGCGCGAGCGCTTCCCGCATATCACCGGGCCCCGCACGGACGACATCTGCTACGCCACGACCAACCGCCAGTCGGCCGTGAAGCAAATGGCCGAGCAGTGCGATCTCGTGCTCGTCATCGGGTCGAAGAACTCGTCGAACTCGGTGCGCCTGGTGCAGGTCGCCCAGGAGCACGGCGCCGAGTCGCACCTCATCGACAACGCCGACGAGCTCGACGACGCGTGGCTCGGGGAGGGCGTCCGGACCGTCGGCGTCTCGTCGGGCGCCAGCGCACCGGAGGAGCTCGTCGCGCGCCTCGTGCAGTCCTTCCGCGACCGCGGCGTCGACGACGTCTCGGAGTTCGAGGTCATGCGCGAGGACGTGCGCTTCATGCTGCCCAAGACGATCCGCCAGGCCATGGCGTCCGCCGACGCCTGAGCGCCTCCCTGCGCACCCTCGTCGTCTCCGACCTGCACCTCGGTGCCGCGCACGCGCGGGACGTGCTGCGCCGTCCCGCGCCGCTCGCCGCGCTGTGCCGCGCGGCGCGCGATGCGGGCCGGCTCGTGCTCCTCGGCGACGCGCTCGAGCTGCGCCACGGCCCGCAGCGCGATGTGCTCGCGGCCGCCGAGCCCGTCCTGCGGGCGCTCGGGGAGGCGGTCGGGCCGGACGGGGAGCTCGTCCTCGTACCGGGCAACCACGACCACGAGGTGCTCACGCCCTGGCTCGAGCAGCGAGGCGGGCCGGACCGCCCCCCGCCGCTCGGGCTCGAGGAGCGCGCCGACGCGCGGAGCTCGCCCGCGCTCGCGCGCGTCGCCGACGCGGTCGAGGCCGGTGGGGCGCGCTGCACGGTCGCCTACCCGGGGCTGTGGCTGCGGGAGGACGTCTACGCCATCCACGGGCACTACCTCGACCGCCTCATCACGATCCCCACCGTCGAGCGGGTCGCGGCGGGGGCGATGGGGCGCGTCGTCGGAGCCCTGCCCGCGCGGGCCGAGCCCGACGACTTCGAGGCGGCGCTGGCACCGCTGTACGCCTGGATGCACGCGGTCGCGCAGACCAAGCAGCCCGGCTGGGCCGCCGCGCGACAGTCGACGTCGGCCGACGCGTGGCGCACGCTGACCGGCGCGGGGCCGCGGACGCTGCGCTCGCGCGCCATCGCCGCAGCGTTCCCCGTGGTGGTCCGTGCGTTCAACCGCGCCGGGCTCGGCCCGGTCCGGTCGGAGCTGACCCCGGTCGAGCTGCGGCGCGCCGGCCTGCGCGCGATGGGCGGGGTCGTCGATCGCCTGGGCGTCCAGGCGACCCACGTCGTCTTCGGGCACACCCACCGCGCCGGCCCGCTGCCGGCCGACGACCCGGCCGAGTGGCGCTCGCCGCGTGGCGTGCTCATGCACAATGCCGGGTGCTGGATCGGCGAGCCGATCTTCGCGACCGGCGGCCCCGAGAGCCCCTACTGGGCCGGCCGCGCGATCGTCGTCGACGCGGACGGACCGCCGCGCCTCGAGCGCCTGGTCGACGGGCTGGCCTAGACGCGTCGCCGACGGCCCGTTCAGGCGTCGAGGCCGGCGGTGAAGCACGTGGCGTGGACCTCTACCCCGGCGCCCACCTCGACCTCTAGCTCGCCCTCGACGTGGCGTTCGTGCTCGAGCACCGTCAGGACGCCGGGATGCTCCACCGCGACAGTGCGGTCGTCCACGCGCACCTCGCCGGTGCCGCTGACGACCAGGTGCACGCCGCCCGCGCCGTAGGGGCCCTGGTACGCGCCGGGCTGCTCCGGGGTTGGCTCGACGAGCACGGCCCCAGGCACGTCCTCCGGTCGCACGGGCTCGAGCGGCTCGA
>JBBQZE010000001.1:0-48616 GCA_038207985.1 Solirubrobacterales bacterium | reverse complement strand
CGAGCGACGGGGATCGCGCGGAGGGCGCCGTCGACCTCACGCGGGCGCGCGCAGCCGACGGGATCTGGGTGACCACCGCGCTCCGGGGTCTCGTCCGCGCGTCGCTCGGCGCCCCACGGTGAGAACCGCGTTCTCAATGTGGGTGGGCACTTTGCACCAAGTGCCACGCGCAGCCGCCCGGACCGTTAGGCTGGCGCGCTCGGAAGGGGTCGGTCCACAAACCGGCATTGCCGGAAGGGGCAGCGGATGAGCAGGGAGGTGGTGGTCAGGGGGGTCGTGGTGCTCGTGGTCCTCGCCGCCGCGGCTGTGCTCGCCGTCGTGCTGCTCACGGGTGGCGGCTCGTACCAGGTGGACGCACACTTCCTGAACGCCGGCAACCTGGTCAAGGGGAACCTCGTGACGGTCGCGGGCGAGCCCGTCGGCAAGATCAAGGACATCAAGCTCTCCGATGACGGCCAGGCCGTCGCCGTCCTCACGGTCAACGACGACTACGCGCCGCTGCGGCAGGGTACCCGCGCCGTCGTCCGCAAGCGCTCGCTGTCGAGCGTCGCCAACGACGTCGTCCAGCTGCAGCTCGGCAGCGCGACCGCGTCGAAGATCGACTCGGGCGGCACGATCAACGCGATCAACACGGACTCCGACGTCCCGCTGGACGCCCTCCTCAACGCGTTCGACGCCCCGACGCGCACCAACGTGCGCAAGACCTTCGAGTTCCTGCGCGACACGACCGACGGCAAGGAGCAGCGCGCCCAGGCCGCCTATCGCTATCTGAGCCCCGCGCTCTCCTCGTCGAGCCGGCTGTTCGCCGAGCTCAACCGCAACACGCCGGACCTCGAGCGCTTCATCACGGCCACCGCCGGGCTGACCACCGACCTGAGCGCGCGCGACGACAACCTCGCCGGCCTCGTCACGAACCTCGGCACGACGATGCGCGCGCTGGCCAACCAGCGCGCGAGCCTGAGCAGCGCGCTGGACGTCCTCCCGACGTTCCTGCGGCGCACGAACACGACGTTCGTGAACCTCCGCGCCTCCCTCGACGACCTCGACCCGCTCGTCGCGGCGGCCAAGCCCGTCGTGCGCACGAAGCTGCGGCCGCTGTTCGCGCAGCTGCGGCCCTTCGCAGCCGATGCTGCGCCGACGGTGCGCGACCTGTCGACGACGATCCGGCAGCCCGGGCCGGCGAACGACCTCATCGAGCTGCTGCAGACCCAGCCCGCGCTCGACCAGATCGCCAATCAGTCCGCGGTCCGCAACGGCAAGGAGCGCCCCGGCGCCTTCAAGGCCCTGCAGGCCGCCAGCCAGGCCAGCGCCCCGCAGTTCGGCTACTTCCGCCCCTACAGCGTCGACGTCGCCGGCTGGTTCGACGACTTCAGCGCCTCGGGCGCCTATGACGCGCTCGGCAGCTTCTCGCGCTCCGGCCTCGGGCTGAGCGCGTTCTCGGCCGGGCCCGCCCTGAGCAGCCTGCTGCCCGTCCCGGCGGCGCTGCGGCCCCTGCTCGGGGCCGGCTCGGTGCAGACGGGGCGCAACAACCGCTGCCCCGGCTCCAACGAGCGGCGGGCGGCCGACGGGTCCAACCCGTACAAGCCGTCGCCGGACTACAACTGCGACGCCACCCAGGTGCCGATCGGCCCATGAGGCGCACCCTCGCCCTCCTCCTGGTTGCAGGCCTCGTCATCGCTGGGGTGGTGGTGCTCGCCATGGGCGCCGGCGGCGGCAAGGACGCGCTGGAGTACCGCGTGGAGCTCGACAGCGCCTCGGGGCTCACGGAAGGCGCCGACTTCCGCGCCGCCGGGGTGAAGGTCGGCTCGATCAAGTCCCTGGACGTCGAGGCGCGCACGGCGAAGGCCATCGCGGTCGTCACCGTCGACCGTCCCGAGTTCGCAGGCCTGCGCACCGACGCCTCGTGCGTCATCAAGCCGCAGTCGCTCATCGGCGAGTACTTCATGGACTGCGACCCCGGCACGGCGCGGGCCAAGTTGCGCCCGAAGGGCACCGTGCCGATCAGCCGCACCGCCGGCACGATCGCCCCGGACCTCGTCCTCGACGTGATGCGCAAGCCCTACCGCGAGCGTCTGGGGGTCGTCCTCTCCGAGCTCGGCCAGGGCTTCGCGGCGCGGGGCGGCGACGTCAACGAGACCGTCCGGCGCGCGATCCCCGCGCTGCGCGAGACCGACCGCGTGCTGGTCCTCCTCAGCCGCGAGCGCGACACGCTGACGCAGCTCACGCGCGACTCCGCCAAGACCTTCGGCCGGCTGAACGGGAACCGGAGCAACGTGGCGCGGTTCGTGGCCGAGGCTCGCGACACCGCCGTGATCTCCGCCAACCGCCGCAAGGAGCTCGCGGGCACGATCCGGCGGCTGCCGACCTTCGAGCGGCTCCTGCGCCCGACCCTGCGCGACCTCGGCGTCGCCGCCAAGCGGCAGACGCCGGCACTCGCCGACCTCCGGGTGGCGGCGCCGTCGCTGACCACGCTGCTGAACCGCCTGGGGCCGTTCGCCGACGCGTCGCGGCCCGCGGTCAGGGCGCTGGGTCGTGCGTCGACCACCGGCACGAAGGCCGTGACCGACTCCCGGACGTTCGTGCGGACGCTGCGCTCGGTCGCCGCGGTGACGAAGGAGCCCGTCACGAACCTGCGCTACGTGCTCGAGCACATCGACGACCGCGCCAACGCGGTGGAGAAGAACGAGAACAGCCCCGGCGGGATGGGCTTCACCGGGCTCGAGGCGTTCCTGCAGTTCTTCTTCGAGCAGTCGCAGGCGATCAACCTGTTCGACGACCGCGGCTACATCCTGAAGATCAACCTGCTGATCAACGAATGCTCGAACTACACGAACGGCAGCACCGCCCTGGCCGACCCCGAGCGCACGAAGCGCTGCTCGTCGGCCCTCGGCCCCGGCGGCAAGCTCGAGGCGACCCCGGCGGCGACCGGCGCCACGGGCGCCACGGGTCCGGGGGCACTGCTGCCGGCCCTCCCCGGCCTGCCGGCACTGCCGCCGCTGCCGGCCGTCCCCGCTGTGCCCGCGCCGCCGGCCGTCCCCGCCCTTCCGCCGCTGCCGCGCTCGGCGGGCCGGACGACGACCTCGCTGCCCTCGGCCACCACCCCTGCCCCCGCGCCCGCCCCCGCACCCTCGGCCAAGGCCGTCTCCGACCTCCTCGGGTACCTGCTCGGATGAAGCGCCGGAGCAAGACGGCCTCCGTCGCCGCCAACCCGATCCTCATCGGCGCCGTCGCGACCGTGGTGGTCATCGTCGCGGTCTTCCTGGCCTACAACGCCAACAAGGGGCTGCCGTTCATCCCCACCTTCACCGTCAAGGTCGAGGTGGCGAACTCCGAGCGCCTCGTCGTCGGCAACGAGGTCCGCGAGGGCGGCGAGCGCATCGGTCAGGTCGCCAACATCGACCCGGTGCGGCTCGCGAACGGCAGCCAGGGCGCGGAGCTGACCCTGCAGCTCGAGCGCAAGTACGCGCCGTTCCCCAAGGACACGAACTACGAGATCCGCGCGAAGTCGACCCTCGGGCTGAAGTACATCGACCTCGTGCGCGGCCAGTCGTCGAAAGAGCTGGCCGACGGCAGCGTCGTGACCGGCCGCACCGGGACCGTCCGGCCCGAGCTCGACGACTTCTTCTCGATCTTCGACAAACCGACGCGCGAGAACGTGCGCTCGAATCTGGTCACCTACGGCGACGCGCTCGCCGGGCGCGGCGTGTCGCTCAACCGGACCTTCGCAGCGCTCCCGCCGCTCCTCCGCGGCATCGTCCCCGTGGCCCAGACGCTCAGCGCGCCGCGCAACGATCTCCCACGCTTCGTCTCCGAGCTCGCGGACTTCGCGCGGCTCACGGCGCCGGTCGCCGGTGACCTCTCCGATGGGTTCACCTTCGGGGCGAACACCTTCGAGGCGTTCTCGCGCGACCCGGCGGCGCTGGACGCGACCATCGCCGAGTCCCCGCCCACGCTCGACGCCGCTATCGACAGCCTCCCCGCCCAGCGGCCGCTCTTCCGCGCGCTCGCCCAGATCGCCGACGTGACGACGGGCACCGCGCGCGAGCTGCGCCGCAGCGCCCCGGTCATCTCGCGGGCGCTGGCCACGGGCACCGATGTGCTTCCGGACACCGTGCCGCTGAGCGACCAGCTCGGCAGCTCGCTGCAGGCACTGGGTGCGCTCGGCCGCTCGCCGCTGGCCAACCTCGCGCTCGCCGGGCTGCAATCGACGGCGCAGACGCTGAACCCGACACTGCAGTACCTCGGGCCGCACGTCACGGTCTGCAACTACTGGAACTACTTCTGGACCTTCTTCTCCGACCACGTCGCCGAGCGGATCCCGGGCGGGACCCTGCAGCGCATCGTGGTCAAGAACGTCCCGCCGCAGACCAACGGGTTGAACAAGTTCGGCGCGGTGCGGCCGGCGGACGGGTCCGGGGCCGTCCCCGGTTTCACCCAGCTGATGGGCGACGCCCCGGCGCTGCACGCCCAGCCCTACGGCCGTGCCGTCGACGCCCAGGGCAACGCGGACTGCGAGCAGGGCCAGCGCGGGTATCCGGCGCGCCTGGCCGAAGGCGCGCCCGCCGGCCTGAACGTCGCCGTCGACCCGCGGACGCCCGGCAACCAGGGCCCGACGTTCACCGGCAAGCCGAAGGTCCCCGCGGGCGAGACGTTCTCCGCCGAGCCGACGGGTCGCGCGCCGAAGGTGGTCCAGCCGTGACCGGCACGCGCCGACGCAAGGAGGTCCCGCCGATCCCGATCGCCATCGCGTTCCTGGTCGTCATCGTCATCGGCTGCTTCCTGGCGGTCACCAAGGACATCCCGTTCCTCAACGAGCCTTACACGATGCAGGCGGCGTTCAAGGACTCCAGCGGGATCCGCAAGGGCTCGCCCGTGCGGATCGCCGGCGTCGAGGTCGGCCGCGTCACGAAGGTCGCCGCGACCAGGCCGGGCGCGCGGACCGCCACCGTGACGATGGCGATCAAGAAGAACGGCCTCCCGATCCACAAGGACGCCACCGCCAAGATCCGCCCGCGCATCTTCCTCGAGGGCAACTTCTTCGTGGAGCTCTCCCCGGGCCAGCCCGGGTCCCCTGATCTCGGTTCCGGGGGCATGCTTCCCGTCGCCCAGACCGCGAACCCGGTGCAGTTCGACCAGGTCCTGGACGCGCTCAAGGGCGACGTCCGCGCGAGCCTGCAGTCCACGGTCAAGGAGATCGGCACGGCGCAGGACGCCGGCGCCGGCAAGGCGCTCGCCGCCTCGCTGGACTACCAGCCCGCGGCCTACAAGTTCTCCGCGATCGTCTCCGAAGCGCTCCTCGGCGAGCAGCCGCACGATCTCAGCAAGTTCATCCGCTCGCAGGGCATCGTCTCGGCCGCGTTCGACCAGGACCCCGCTGCCCTCCAAGGCCTGGTGTCGAACTTCAACACGACCGCGCGCGCCTTGGCCGACCGCCAAGCGGACCTCCAGGCCGCGCTGCAGGAGCTCCCGGTGACGCTGCGCGCCGCGCTGCCGACGCTCTCCGCGCTGAACGTCGCCTTCCCGTCGGTGCGCTCCTTCGCCCGCGCCGCGCTGCCGGGCGTGAAGTCGACCGGGCCGACCGTCGACGTCCTGCTCCCGCTCATCAAGCAGCTGCGCGGGCTCGTCGCGCCGGACGAGCTGCGCGGCCTGTCGCAGGACTTGCGGGCCGCGACGCCGCCGCTCACCAGGTTGGCGACGACGTCGGTGCCGCTGCTCGGCGAGCTGCGCACGCTCGCGTCGTGCGTCACGACGACGCTGGTGCCCTGGGGCAACCTGACGCTGACCGACAAGGCGTTCCCGGCCCAGGGCAAGGTCTTCGAGGAGCTGCCGAAGTCGATTGTCGGCCTCGCCGGCGAGAGCCGCTCGTCGGACGCGAACGGGCAGTGGTTCAAGGTCCTCGGCACGGGTGGCCTGCAGACGGTGTCGCTCGGCAACGGCCTGCTCGGCACGTCGTCGTCGGCCATGCAGGGCATCAACCCGCCGCCGCAGGTCAAGCCGCCGCCGCTCGAGCCTGACGCCCCGTGTGAGAACCAGGAGCTCCCCGACCTCAGCACGAACCCGGGCGCGCCGCCGCAGTCGACGCCGTCCGACCTGAACGACCCGAAGGTGGCCGAGCGCATCGCCAAGGCCCAGGCGGTCGCGGTCGCGGTCCTCCAGGACCAGCTCACGACGGCCGGGAGCGCGACGAAGGTGCTCGGGCGATCGGCCACCAAGGCGGACGTGCTCGCGGCCATCCGGGCGAAGGCACGCCGATGATGCTCGTCCTGCGCAAGAACCTCCGCTACATCGTGGTGCTGCTGGTGCTCGCGGCGATCGCCCTCGCGGTCGCGGCCTACATCGTGCTGCAGCAGGGCGCCCGGATCCCGTTCGTCTCCGCCAAGCCCGTGCGCATCATGGCCGTCCTGGACTCGGCCCAGGCCGTGGCGCCGGGCCAGGGCCAGACCGTGCAGGTCTCAGGCGTGCAGGTGGGCAAGATCGCCACCGTCGAGCTGGTGGACGGCCGGGCCAGGATCGGGCTGGACATCGAGCCGAAGTACATCGACAACGGCCTGATCCGCGACGACGCCCACGCGCTGCTGCGCCCCCGGACCCCGCTGCGGGACATGTTCGTGGACATCACGCCGGGGAGCTGGAAGACGCCGGCCGTGCGCGAGGGACACGTCATCCCGGTTCAGAACACGCTCAGCGACGTGAACCTCGACGAGCTCCTGGCGCAGCTCGACGGGCGCACGCGCGACTACCTGGCACTGCTGCTCAACGGCACGTCGACCGGCCTGAAGGGGCGCGGGGGCGACCTTGCCGAGGTCTTCAAGCGCTTCGGACCGACCCTCAGGGACCTCGGGCGCGTGAACCGTGCCGTCGCGAGCGAGCGCCTGGCGCTGCGCAGCGTCGTCAGCTCGCTGGCCGGCCTGAGCGGCAAGCTGGCCGAGCGCCCGAAGGACATCTCCGGCCTGGTGACCGCGGCCGACGCCACGTTCGGGGCCTTCGCCTCGGAGGACGCGAACCTCCGCTCGACGGTGAGCGAGCTCCCCGGCACCCTGCGCCAGGCGACCAAGACGCTGCGCGAAGTGCGGCCGTTCGCGGAGGAGCTCGGTCCGGCGACGAGGGCGCTGACACCGACCGTCCGGGCGCTCGATCGGGCCAACGGCCGGGTGCGGCCGTTCGCCAAGGAGGCCACGCCGATCGTCCGCACGCAGATCCGGCCCTTCGTGCGTGCTTCGCGCCCGCTCGTTCGTGACCTCGGGCCCGCCGCGACCGACCTGTCGGCGGTCGCGCCCGAGCTCCAGCGCTCGACCCACGTGCTCAACCGGCTGTTCAACCTGATGGCCTTCAACAAAAACGGCACCGAGGGCCCCGACAAGGTCGGCCGCGACGAGGGCTACCTGTTCTGGATCGCTTGGGCGACGCACCAGGGCGCCAACCTCATCAACACCGACGACGCCAACGGGCCGCAGCGCGCGATCCTCAACACGGGCACCTGCGACACGCTGACCAGCCTGGTCACGGGCCAGCCCGCCCTGGAGTTCGCGATGGGGCTGTCACCGCTGCTGGCCACCGCCTGCGGCAACCCGGACACGCCGTCCATCGACCCCGTGGCGATCGTCAAGCAGCTCACCGGGGGCCTCCCGCTGCTCGGCGCAGGCGGCCTGCCGCTGCCGCGCGCGGCGGCCAAGAAGGCGGCGAAGCGCTGATGCAGAAGGCTCAGCTCAGCAAGGGGCGCCTCGCGATCATCGCGCTGTTCACGTTGTCGTGCTTCGGGCTGCTCACGTTCCTCTGGGTCGCGTTCGGCGGCCACGTTCCGCTGCAGCCCAAGGGCTACCGGGTGGAGGTGTCGTTCGACAACGCGACGCAGCTCGCCGACCAGGCGGACGTCCGCGTCGCGGGCGTCCCGATCGGCAAGGTGGTCAAGAAGGAGCTCGACCCGAAGGGCAACCGCACCCTGGCGACACTGGAAATCGATTCGCGATTCGCCCCGCTGCGCAAGGACGCGCGGGCCTTGCTGCGCCAGAAGACGCTGCTGGGTGAGATCTACGTCGAGATGTCGCTCGGCAAGAAGAGCAGCCCGGCGATTCCGGAGAACGGGCGCCTGGCGAACGGGCGCGTGCAGCACGCGGTGAGCTTCGACGAGTTCCTCTCGACCTTCGACGCCCCGACCCGCAAGGTCTTCCAGCAGTGGCAGGCCACGTCGGCCAAGGCGGGAGAGGGCCGCTCGCAGGACCTCTCCGACGCGCTGGGCAACCTGCCCGCGTTCGCCGAGAACGCGCAAGGTGTCGTCGACGTCCTCGACCGCCGCCAGGAGGCGCTCGGCTCCCTGGTGCGCAACACGGGGCGCACGTTCGGTGCCATCACCCGCAACGAGGGCGCGCTGCAGGGTCTGATCAAGGACAACACCACCGTCTTCCGCACGCTCTCGGGGCGGCGGGACAAGATCGCGGAGAGCATCGTCGCCTTCCCGGCCTTCCTGCGCGAGTCCCGCGTGACGCTGCGCCGGCTCAAGACGTTCTCCCTGAGCACGACGCCGCTGATCCGCGACCTGCGGCCCGTCCTGGTCGACGTGCAGCCGACGCTCGCCTCGCTGAGGACCTTGTCGCCCGACCTCAACCAGCTCTTCCTCGACCTGCGTCCGCTCATCACCGCCGGGCGCACCGGCTTCCCGGCGCTCGGCCGGGTCCTGCGCGGGCTCGACCCGACGCTCTCCGCCGCCGGCCCGTTCCTGCAGCAGGTCAACCCGATCCTCGAGTACTTCGAGACCCAGCAGTCGACCCTCTCGGACTTCCTGGGCGTCCCCCCGAGCGCGTTCGGCCTGAAAGTCCCGACCGCCGCGGGCCCCGGCACCGGGACCAACGGCCACGCCTTGCCGCAGGTCCTCGTCTTCGGCACCCAGTCGCTGCCGGCCATGACCCGCACTTCGGACAACCGCGGCAACTCCTACTATCCGCCTGGGGCGCTGGCCGGCTCCGGGATCAAGGACCCGACCAAGTTCTCGTTGCCGGCCTTCGACTGCGCGAACTCAGGTGTCAAGCCGCCCACGGACACCCCCGGCTGCTACCTCTCTGCGCCGCAGACCTTCCAGGGCAAGACCCAGAAGTTCCCGCAGGTCGAGGCGAACGCCGCGGGCGGCGTCTCCCGCACGCCGCGGCGCTGACGCGAGCGTCAGGCGGCGGCGCGGAGCGCGGCGGCCTTTCCCTGGAGGTCGTAGAGGCCCGTCACGCTCGTCACCGGCGTCCCGACCTCGGCCGCCGTGGCCATGATCTGCTTCGAGCCGACGCGGTTGCCGAGCTGGCCCGTGCCCGCGGAGCTGGTCGTGAGCACCCAGCGGATCTTCCCCGCGGCGACCGCATCGGCCAGCCACGCTGCGCTGACCTGGCTCTCCTGCCCGGAGAAGCCGCCGATCGCGGCGACGTCGGCGCCTGAGGCGACCAAGGTGCTCGCCGCGCCGTTCTGGCTCGAGACGGCGACCGTGCCACCGCCGTGCGCCTTGGCGTAGGCCAGCGCGGGCGCCAGGTCGGCCTCACCGCCGGGCATCCCGCCGCCCGCCGCGGTAGGGGCGGTCCCGCCCGCCGCGCCGCGCTGTGCTCCGGCCGGGGGGGCGCCGAAGCCCGCGGCTCCGGGTCGGCCCCGCATGCCCGTCCCGCCCGGGCCTCCCATGCCACCGGTGCCACCCGCGGACTGCGGGCCACCGGCCGGGAAGGTGGAGCTGGTGGCGTGGCCGAGCGTCGTGAACGCCCAGGCGCCCGGCGCGATGAGCAGCAAGGCGAGCACCGCGGCGACGACGCCGGCCCGCAGCCGGGCCCGCACGCCGCCGGCGAGCAGCACGCAGGCAGCGGCGCCGCCCGCTACGAGCAAGGGCACCAGCCACCCGAGCTCGCCCGGGTTGTCGTGCAGCACGACGAGCTCGCAGGCCACGCCGGCCGCGACCATCGCCGGGCCGAGGACGCGCAGCACCCGGCCGCCCTTCAGCGCCTCGCCGACGCCGGCGCCGACCAGCGCGGCGGTGAACGGGGCCAGCAACGAGACGTAGTAGGGGTGGAAGATCCCCTGCGCACGGGAGAAGGCGACCGCGATCGTGAGGGAGGCTCCGCCGACGAGGATCAGCCAGCCCGTGCGGGGGTCGGCGCGCCGCAGTCGCGTGAGCACCAGCACGGCCAGCCCAGCCACGGCGGCGAAGCCGAGCAGCCAGCCGGCCTGGCCGCCCAGGGCGTCGTTGAGCAGCCGGAACGGGCCCGTGGAGCCGCCGAACACGCCGCCTCCGCCGCCGCCGCCAGGACCGGCGGCCGCACCGCCACCGACACCGCCGGCCGCGGCAGCGCCCGGTCCGCCGTCCTGGCCGAAGAGCCGACCGAGGCCGTTGTAGCCCGTGATCAGCGACCAGATCGAGTTGTCGCTCGTCCCCGAGATCCACGGGCGGCTGCCCGCTGGGACGGCCCACATCAGCACGGGCCAGGCCAGGCCCACGACCGTCATCGCCGCGCCGCCCGCGGCGAGCTGGCGCAGGGCGACCAGCCGCCCGCGCGGCGCGATCCAGAGGTAGGCGGCCACGATCGACGGCACCACGAGCAGCGCCGCGGCCATCTTCGCCTCGAAGCCGAGTCCGACGCCGACCCCCGAGACCACGAGCCAGCGGGTGCGCCCGTCCGTGAGTGCCCGCAGCAGGGCCCACACGGCGCCGACGGAGCAGAGGGTCAGGAGCGCGTCCGGGTTGTTGTGCCGCGATAGCGCGACGGTGACCGGGGTGAGCGCCAGCGCGAGCCCGGCGGCGAACGCGGCCGGCCGACCGAAGACGCGGCGCACGAGGTCGTAGGCGAGGCCCACGGTCGCGACGCCCATCAGCGCCTGCGGCACGAGGATGCTCCACGAGGAGAAGCCGAAGGCACGCGCCGAGAGGGCCTGGACCCACAGCGCGAGCGGCGGCTTGTCGACGGTCATGACGTTGGACGTGTCGAAGGAGCCGTAGATGAACGCACTCCAGCTCTTCGTCATCGACTGCACCGCGGCCGCGTAGTAGTCGTTCGCGAGCCCGTTGGTGGAGAGGCCCCAGAGGTCGAGGACACCCGCGAGCAGGAGCAGCAGCAGCAGCTCGGGATGCTTGACGGCGACACGCGCGCGGTGGTGCGAGCGGGTGCCGGCGAGGGTGGGCAGGGACAGCGGAAAGGATGGGGTGGACATGCGGGTGGCTCCTCGGTCTCGATCGGAAGGGGGTCAGACGGCGGCGGGGGCGGTGGCCTCGTGCAGCTCGGCAGGGCGGGGGCGTCGCGCGAACACCCAGGTGCGCAGCGCGACGTAGCGGGTGACGGTCGCGCAGATCCCCGCGGCGACCAGCACCGTGAGCTCGACCGGACGCGAGGGGGAGGCGTCGAGGCCGTGGAGCACCCCGAGCGCGCCCGAGGTGAGGCCGAGGGTGAGCACGAACACGACCGCGCCCATCGCGTGCTGGCGCACGAGGTGCTCGCGCCCGCGGATGCCGAACGTCCACCGGCGGTTGGCCTGGGTGTTGCCCACCGCCGTCGCGGCGAGGGCCATGGCGTTGGCGCCGCCCGGCCCGAGGCCGCCACGCAGCGCGAGGAAGAGCAGCGCGTAGGCGATCGTCGAGAGCACGCCGACGCCGAGGAAGCGGGCGGTCGGCATGGTCACGAGCAGGCGGGCGATGCCGCGCAGGTCGTCGAGTGCCGTGCGGAGCACCTCCACCCGTGAGTCCGGGTCGTCGACCCAGTCCACGGGCACCTCGTGGATGCGCAGCCCCTGGCGCTGGGCCAGCACGAGCAGCTCGGTGTCGAAGAACCACGCCTCGTCGCGCACCTTGGGCACGAGGCGCCGAGCGACGTCGGCGCGGACGGCCTTGAAGCCGCACTGCGCGTCGGAGAAGCGCGCGCCGAGCGTCAGGTGCAGGAGGTGGTTGTAGGAGCGCGAGATGAGCTCGCGCTTCGGTCCGCGCACGACGTGCGCACCGTGGGCCAGGCGCGTGCCGATCGCGACGTCGGAGTGCCCGGTCACCAGCGGGGCGACGAGCGGCAGCAGCGCGCGCAGGTCCGTCGACAGATCGACGTCCATGTAGCAGAGCACGTCGGCGTCGGAGGTCGTCCACGCGGCTCGCAGCGCGCGGCCGCGACCCTTCTCGGCGAGGGCGAGGACGTCCACGCCGGGCAGGTCGTCGGCCAGCGCACGGGCGACGCGGGGCGTCCCGTCCGTGCTCGCGTTGTCGACGATGACGATCCGCCAGGAGTACGGCAGCTCGGTGGAGAGCAGCTCGTGGAGCCGGCGGATCGTCCCCGGCAGCGCCCGCTGCTCGTTGTGCACGGGAATCACGACCTCGATGACGGGCGGCGCCGCGGAGGCGGCGGGCGACGGGGCGGGGCGGACGGCGGCCTGGCGCATGGGCAGCATGCTCGGCGGCGCGCGTGGGGATCACCCGAGGACCTGCTGGGAGCCAGCTGGGTTCTCGGGCACGCCCCCTCGGGGTACTCGGGGGGTATGGCCCTGCCCGCCGACGCCCGCCAAGTCCCGCTCGTGGACGCCGACCCGGACCTCGCCGACTGCGTCGCCGCTGGCGCACTCGAGACGGCACGCCGCGTCGCGATCGCGAGCGTCCGGCGCCTGAGCCCGGGGCCGTGGGACGTCCGTGCGGCCTTCGAGCCCGACGTCCACCACCGGGGGTTCATGGTGGTCGACGGCTTGCTGACCCGCGAAGTCGACGTGCTGGGTCGCCGCTGCGTCGAGCTCCTCGGCCCGGGTGACGTGATGCGGCCGTGGTCGTGGGACGACGAGGGTTCGCACGTCCAGGCCGAGGTCGGCTGGGCGGTGCTCGAGCCCACCGCGCTGGCGGTCCTCGACAGCGCGCTCGTCGAGCGGCTGGTCCCGTTCCCCGCGATCGGCGTGGAGCTCTTCACCCGGGGCACGCGGCGCGCACACGCCCTCGCGGTGTCGCTGGCGATCGCCCATCACCAGCGCGTCGACCACCGCCTGCTGCTCAGCCTGTGGCACCTGGCCGAGCGCTGGGGGCGCGTGACCGGCGACGGCGTGGTGCTCGGGCTGCCGCTCGGCCACCAGCGGCTCGCGGACCTCGTGGGTGCCAGCCGCCCGTCGGTGACGACCGCGCTCGGCGAGCTGGCGCGCGCAGGCACCGTGCTGCGTCGCGACGACGGCGCCTGGCTGCTCCCGGGGGAACCGCCCGAGCAGCTGCGCAACCACCGGCTGGCGCCTGCCGTCATGAGCTGAGCGCCCAGGGCTGGCTCCGGAGCACCGCGAGGGGGCCGATGTGGCTCGCCAGCAACCACATCGGCCCCCTCGGCGCGCGCCGACACGGCGTGTCGGCCGGTCAGCCGGGGACGCCGGCGAGCAGCTCGAGCAGGGAGTCGGCGTGCTTGTCGATGAAGCTCGGGCCGATGCCCTTGATGGCGAGCAGCTCCGCCTCGGAGGTCGGCCTGCGGCGCACGACCTCCCGCAGCGTGGCGTCCGGCGCCACGGTGTAGGCCGGCTTCCCGTCCGCGCGCTCACGGCGCCACGCCTTCAGCGGGGCGAGCTCGGCGTCGGACACCGGGGGGCCGTCGTCCGGCGCCGGCGCGCCGCCCCTGCGCGAGCCCCCCTTGGCCGCCACGGTGATCGGGGGCAGCCACGTCACGGGGTCGTGGACGTCGCAGCAGCGCCCCGTCGGCGCCACCTCCGCGGGATCGCCGAAGTGGTCGAGCAGCTGGCGCCGCCGGCAGCGGTCGTCGCGCGTCGCGTAGCGCTCGATCGACCGGTAGGACTGCCAGCGGCGGTCGGTCGCGGCGCGGCACAGCTGCGCCGTCGCCTCGCGGTCCAGCCGCCCTGGCGCGAGCTGCACCCGGGCCGCGCCGCCCGAGCCGGCGCCGAGCGAGAGCGCACCCGCGCGCTCGGCCACCGCGAGCGCGACGCGGTCGCGGTCGTCGCCCCAGGCGAGCTCGACGACGCCGTCCGCCCCGGCGCGGGCCTGCAGCCGCCCGACCAGTGCACCGACCTGCTCGACGGTGACCTCGGCCTCCTGGATGAAGCGCACGAGCCGCCCGAGGTCCGACCGGGACGCCAGCAGCACCGCGCGTGCGGGCAGCCCGTCGCGCCCGGCCCGTCCGGCCTCTTGGTAGTAGGCCTCCAGGCTCGACGGCAGCGCCCAGTGCCAGACGGAGCGCACGTCGGCCTTGTCGACGCCCATGCCGAACGCGTTCGTGGCCACCACCACGTCGACCGCGCCGGACATGAACGCGTCTTGGCGCTGCGCACGGGCGTCTGCGGCCATCCCGGCGTGGTAGGAGGCCACCCGCAGCCCCGTGCTCGCGAGCGCGTCGGCCGTCTCCTCCGTGCTCTTGCGCGTCCCGCAGTAGACGACCGCCGGGCGGTTCTCCTCCATGCCGACGCCCGCCAGCAGCGTCGCCCGCTTGCGCGCGACAGAGCCCTCTCCGTCGAAGCCGAGCACGTCGAAGGACAAGTTCGGGCGGTCGAAGCCGGAGCGCACCCGCTCGGGCTCGCGAAGGGCGAGGCGGGCCACGACCTCCTCGGCCACCTTCGGGGTCGCCGTCGCGGTACAGGCCATGACGGGCGGGTGTCCGAGCTCGGCGATGACCTCCGCCAGGCGCAGATAATCCGGGCGGAAGTCGTGGCCCCACTCGCTGACGCAGTGCGCCTCGTCGACCACGAAGAGCGCGAGCGCGCGCTCGCGCAGCGCGGCTCGGAAGGCCCCGGAGGCGAAGCGCTCGGGCGCCGCGAAGCAGACCTTGGCGCGGCCGTCGCGGATCTGGCCGAGCGCCTCGCGGTTGGCGCTCCCGTCCCCGCCCGAGGCGAGCATGACGGCGGGGTGCCCGAGGTCGGTCAGCCGCGCGCACTGGTCGCGCATCAGCGCGATCAGGGGGGAGACGACCACGGTCAAGTCGTCGCCGGCGAGCGCGGGCAGCTGGTAGCAGAGGCTCTTGCCGCCGCCCGTCGGCATCCCCACGAGCGCGTCGCGCCCGTCGAGCGCGGCCTGCACGGCCTCCCGCTGCCCCGGCCGGAAGCTCGACAGGCCCAGCAGGGAGAGCAGCGACTCGGGCGTGACGTCCGCGAGCGGGGTGCGGGGCAGGGGCGGCGACGTGGGCCCCGCGACCTGGGGCGTAGTCGCGCTGAAGAGGTCCCCGGGCACGGGCTCGTAGCCGCCCCCGGCGGCCGGCGAGGCGCCCCCGGTGGGCAAGAACCCGTCCCCGCTCGGGTCGTCTCCCGGGTCCTCCGCGTAGCTGGCCTCCATCGCCGCCAGGTAGGCGTCCTGCTCGTCCAGGCCGGGATCCGCCCCGGCCGGTGGGGCGGCCGCGGCGCGCACCCGCTCCGCGGCGAGCTTCGCGAGCGGCGCGAGCGCCTCGCGCTCCGCGGGCGCGAGCGACCCCCAGCGCCCGCGCAGCTCGTCGAGCAGGGGCGCGGCGGTGTGCGCGGACGGGTCGGCCCACACGGTGGCCAGGGTGGTCAGGGCTTGCTGCACGAGGAGTGAACCGTAGCCCGCGGGGCGGACCGCTCGACGCTCCGGCCGGCCGTCCGCGCGGGGGCGTGCGCAACGTGCAGCCCTTTCTCCGCGACGACGTCGCGAAGCGGATCACTCCAAGAACGCGTAGGCCCCCAGCACCACGTAGAGCGACATCAGCGCGACCCCCTCGAAGCGGGTCGCCTCGCCGTCCCCCGTGATCTGCCAGACGGCCAGGGCGGTGAGCAGGATCGCGCCGATGTAGACCGGGTTGAGCGCGAACGTCAGGGTGTTGGAGAACAGCAGCGAGACGAGCACCAGGGCCGGGAACAGCAACGCCGCGATCTGCGCGACCGAGTTCTTCACCACCGAGATCGCGAGGTCGGCCTGCCCCTTGCGCGCCAGGACGACGCCGGCGACGTTCTCGACCGCGTTGCCGGCGAGCGCGACGATGACCAGGCCGGCGAACGCCTGCGAGATGCCGATCGCCTCGATCGCGGGCTCGAGCGCGTGGATGAACCAGTCGGACACGAACGCCGCGCCGATGCCCGAGACCGCCAGCAGCGCTACCGACAGGGCGAACGGCACCCGCGGCGCGGCGCGCCCGGCCGTCTCGCCGCCCCCGGACGACTCGTCGCCGCGCAGGTAGGACCACGCCCAGGTCGCGTAGGTCGCCAAGAGGGCGATCGCGGCGACGGCCGAGAGCGTGTCGACGTTCCGCCCCGCCTTCTGGCCGTCCTGCACCGCGATGCCGACGACGACGATGATGAAGGCGGCGACCAGCAGCAGGGTCGCCGTGTCGTTCGGCAGCCGCTTGCGGAAGCGCATGACGCCGTCCTCGGCTTCGGCCGCGCCGGTGACGATGACCATCCCCAGCACGAGCAGCGCGTTGGCGAACAGCGAGCCGATGACCGAGGTCTGCGCGACCACCACCTGCCCCGCCGAGAGCGCGAAGATGACGATGAAGAACTCGGGCAGGTTGCCGAGCGTCGACTGCAGGAACCCGGTGACCGACGGGCCGAAGCGCTCGCCCACCTGCTCCGTGGCGAAGGAGACCACCGAGGCCAGCGCCGCCAGCGCGACCGCGGCGAGGACGAAGGCCAGGACCGACGTGGCGCCGCCGTACCGGGCCACGCCGGCCGCGACGGTCGCGGCCACGCCGATCCCGAGCGCGATGCGCTCCGTGCGGGTCAAGGTCCCCATGCGCGCGCAGTCTGACGCCGCGTCCATCCGCGCGCCCGCAGGCCGGTCGGAGCGGCCGCGGGTAGGGTCCGCGCGATGGGGCGCGAGCGGGCATGAGCGGTCGGGTCCTCGTCGCGGGGGAGGCGCTCTACGACCTCTGGATCGACCCGGCGGCCACGGCGCACGGGCGCCCGGGCGGCGGACCGTTCACCACGGCGCGCACGCTCGCCCGCCTCGGGCAGCCGGTCGACTACCTCGGGCGCCTGTCCACCGACGCCGCCGGAACAGCCCTGCGCCGCCTGCTCGCCGAGGACGGCGTCGGGCTGGGTGGTGTCGTCGCCACGGACGACCCCACGACGCTGGCCCTGGCCGAGCTCGACGACGCCGGCCGCGCCCGCTACTCCTTCTACGCCGAGGGGACCGCGGCGCCCGGGCTGACCCCGGCCGCCGCGCTGGCCGCACTGCCCGCCGGCGTCGGGACGCTCCACATCGGGACGCTCGGCCTCGTCCTCGAGCCGCTCGCGACCGCGCTGGAGGCGGTGGTCGAGGCGCTGGCGGCCGACGCGCTCGTCGTCGTCGACCCGAACTGCCGCCCGTGGGCGATCGCCGACCCGGCGGCCTACCGCGCGCGGCTCGGCCGGATCCTGGCCCGCACCCACCTCGTGAAGGTCAGCGACGACGACCTCGCCTGGCTGCACCCGGGCGTCGAGCCCGTCGCGGCGGCGCGCGAGCTGCTCGCGGCCGGCCCCGGGGTCGCGCTGCTGACGCGCGGTGGTGACGGCGCCATGGTGGTCACCGCGACGGAGGAGCTCGCCGTCCCCGCGCCCGCCGTCACGGTCGTCGACACGATCGGCGCGGGCGACGCGTTCGCCGGCGGCTTCCTCGCGTGGTGGGGCAGGGAGGGCTTGGGCCGCGACGGCCTCGCGGACATCGCGCGGGTCGCGGAGGCCGCGCGCTTCGCCGCACGGGTCGCCGCCGCCACGTGCGCGCGGGAGGGCGCGGATCCGCCGCGCCTCGCGGAGCTGCCCGCCGGCTGAGCGCCGGCCGGCGCCTCGCCGGCGGTCAGGCGCCGCGGTCCCGTGCGAGCGTCAGCGCGACGCGCTCGACCGCGGTGCGCAGCCGACGGAAGTAGTTGGCCCGGCTGAGGTAGAGCGCGTCCGCGACGGCCTCGTGGCTGCGACCGCGACCCTCGAGGTAGCCCGCCTCGAGGGTCGCGCGCAACGCCCGGTCCTCCTCGGCGTCACCGAAGCCGGCGATGATGGCGCCGCGCAGCGCATCCTGGACCGACTGGGCCCGGGCCGTGGTGCCGGTGCCCGTGGCCAGCGGGCTCGCGGCGAGGCGGTCCGGGCGGCGCCAGTGGCGGAAGGCATCGCGGACGTCGGTCGCCAGGGACGCGGTGACCGCCACGACGGCGAGCGACGGCGGCGGCTGCAGCCCGAGCTGGCGGTAGAGGTCCGCGCGCTGGAAGTCGAGGAAGCCGTCGGGCCCGTAGTCGAGCCTCCAGGCCTCCCAGGTGACGCCGCCCACGACCGCGTCGAGCTCGGCCAGGCGTGTCGCGCCGAGCGCTTGCAGGAACGCCTGCTGCTGGTGGTCTTCGGCCAGCGCTGCCGAGTAGCAGTAGCGCGGGTTCGCCAGGCCGGCGCGGGTGAAGGCGGTCACGTTCACGAGCGCTTGGAGGCTGCCCGGCTCCGCGGACAGGTCGATCACATCGCGGATCAGGATCGAGCTGGCTTCCACGCGCTCGGCGGCGGCATGGGCGAGCCAGGGGCCGAGAAGCGGGTCGTCGTGCGCGGCCGCCGGCGCGTTGGCGGCGGTCATCGACACACAGACGCCGCGGACGCCGCCGGCGGGGTCCTGCACCACCGCCGCGCGCGACGGGGCGGCGGCGACGACGACCCGCAGCGCCTCGGCGTACTCGGCGCCGTGGCGCGCGGCCACCGCGGGGACCAGTGCGTCGACCTCCGCCGGTCCCACCGCGCTCACGTACGCGGCCAGCGCCTGGTCCGGCACCCAGCCCGCGCGGATGTCGGCGTCATCGGTCAGATCGCCCAGGTCGAGGCTGAGCTCGAGGTCGTCGCGGAGGGCGTGCGCGTAGAGGTGGTCGATCACGCGGCGCGTCAGGTCCCGCTCGCCCGACGGGTCGCGGCGCCGCAGGTCGGCGCGCAGCGCTTTGCGCGTGAGGTCGTGCAGCGCGATCCCGTCGCCGAGCGGGGCGGCGAACGCGCGGGAGGCCAGCCACGCGTACGCCTCCGCCGCGTCGCCCACGTCGAGGGTCACGGCCAGGAGGCCCGGGGTGGTGACGCGGGCGACCGCGGCCGTCTCGAGGGCGCGGCGCCGCACCGGATCGCGCTCCTCGTCCACCAACCGGTCGACCAGGCGGCGCAGCAGCTCGGGCTGCTGCAGCCCGGTGCCCGCCGACCAGTCGGAGGTCTCGGCGGCGAGGGTCAGCGCCAGAGGCGAGCCCCCGGCCCAGCGCTGGATGCGCTGCGCCGTCGTCTGGTCGACCCCGCGGGCGGTCAGCAGCGAGCGCGCCTGCTCGGCGGGGAGCTCGTCGAGCTCGAAGGTCCGTGCGACGTGCTCCCATCCGCCTTGCGACCACCCCGGGTCCGGCCGCTGCCGGCTGGCCAGCACGACGACGCTGCGCGCCGGGAGCGCGGGAAGCAGGTCGCCGCGCAGAACGCGGTCGAGCGGCGTGAGGCGCTCGTAGGTGTCGAGCAGGACGAGTGGCCGCTCGGCCTCGTGGGCGGGGGCGAGGGCCTCGGACAGCGCGGCTCGGTCGACGGCGACGTCCCGGCCCTCGATGGCGACCGTCGTCCAGCCCCGCTCCCTGCCGTGGCGGGCCACGGCGCGCAGCAAGGCGCTCTTGCCGACGCCGCCGGGGCCGTGGACGTAGGCGACGGTCGCCGTCGCCCCGTCGCTGAACATCGCCTGCAGTGCTGCGACCTCACGCTCGCGACCGACGAACGCGCCGTCGTCGCGCGCGGCGATGCGGTCCCCCAGAGTCAGCACCGCGCGGACCCTATGGCCTCACCGCGTTCCGGGCCAGACAGCCGCTCCGTCAGCCGAGCACGACGAGGTGCTTGCGCTTGTTCGGATCGAACTTGACGCGGAGCTCGTCGCCCACCCGCGGGGCCGGTCGCGGCGACGCGAGGTGCGCGCTGGTGACGAACGCCCGCTCGTTCGTCGGGGTGACCCGCAGGGTGACCTGCGTCCCTGCGGACGGGGCACCGAGCGCCGGCGGCTCGACGTCGAGCACGGTGGCCCGGGCCGGTCGTCCGAGGCGCTTCAGGTCGGTGTCCTGGAGTGCGTCGTTGTGGCTCACGGGCCAGTTCCCGATCCAGAAGAACAGCGCAGCGCCGGCGAGGAAGCCCACGCCGAAGACGACCATCCCGGCCGTCCCGTCGCCCCCGGCGGCCACCCCCGACGCAATGGCCGCGAGGCCGATCGCGGCGAACAGGAAGCCGCAGGCGTACATGGAGCGCCGCATCAGACGCCCAGGAAGACGCTGGACGGGTCGTCGGCGGCGACCCGGACCGGGAGGGTGGCCCCGGGCTGGAAGCTCATCATCGCCATCGGGGAGACCATCTGCGTGTGCTGCACCTGGTAGGCGGGCCGGCCCGGGACCGTGACCGTGAGGTCGAAGGCCAGGATCGGCGTCTGGTTGACCATCTGCCCCGTCGCGGCGACGGAGTTGATCGTCGCCGTGCCGGGGACGCCGTCGGTGAGCGCGTCCTTGACCTGCAGCGTCTGGCCCATGGCGGCGTTGCCCATGCGCAGCGTGTCCATCATGCTCGTCCGCGGCTGCGCCTTGGCCATCTGGCGCATGTCCTTCAGCTCGTCGCTCCGGGCGACGTCGACCATCCCCTTCAAGTCCTTGAACATTCCCATGTGGCTGCGCTCCTGTGCGTCGATTGGTTGATGGATCGAACGTACGGGCGGCCCGCGTCGGCCGCAGTGTCGTCTCGGTCTCAGGTGCGTTCGGACCCTGCAGCCCGGACCGGCCCGGGCCACGGGCGCGCGAGGACGAGGGCCTTCTGGGCCTCGAACTCCGCGGGGGTGAGCGCGCCCTCGTCCCGCAGGACCGCGAGCTGCTGCAGCCGGTCGAGTGGGTCAGAGGGGTCGGGTGGGCGGGACGGAGGCCACGACATGGGAGAAGCCTCCCGCGCCGCGGGCGCCGTGCCAGTGTCGACGTGGTCTCAGCCCGGCGCGGGGGCGCGCGCGCCCGCGCGGGAGAGCGCCACGACGTAGTCCGCCACGCGGGTGGTGGACTGCCGCAGGCGCCGGAAGTAGGTGGCGCGGCTGAGGTGGAGGTCGTGGGCGGCCTGCTCGTGGCTCGTGTGATGGTTGACGTAGGCGCGGTCGACCACCTGGCGCAGGAGCGCCTCCTCGGGCCCCGAGCCGAACGTGTCCGCCGTGGCGGTGACGAGCAGCGCCCGGACCGCGGCGGCGGGGTCGTCCCCGGTCACCAGCCGCGCCAGGGGGCTCGTCGCCAGCGCGGACGGCCGGTCGAGGTCGCGGAGCCCTTGGCGCACGTCGTCGGCCGACACCGCGGGTGGTGGTGGCGGCGTTCCGGCCTCCGCCACGGCCGGGGGTCGCGGCCGCCGGAGCCCGAGCTCGGCGTAGACGATCCCGCGCTGGGCCCCGAGCATCCCGTCGGGCCCGTGGTCGATGACGTGGCACTCCTGCTGGGTGTCGCCGATCCGGACGTCGAGCTCGGGGACGTGGCGGGCCCCGGAGTGCTTGGCGAACGCGACCGCTCCCTCGTTGACGGGGTCGATCGGCAGGTAGAGGAAGCGCGGGTTGACCAGGCCCGAGCGCAGGATCGCTGCCGTGTTGGCGATGGCCAGGACGCGCGAGTCGGGATCGCCGGTCTCCGACGCCGTGAGGTCGAGCGAGTCGCGCCAGATCAAGGCGTTGCCGTCCGGGGCGTGGTCGCGGGCGTGCCGGATCCACGCGCCGACGAAGGGGTCGGCGAGTGCGGCCGGTGACGCGTTGGCGGGGGTGAAGGAGATCGCCAGCCCGCGGATCGCGTCGTCGAGGTCGCGGACGGCCACCACGTGCTCGGCCGATGTCGTGAACAGCGGGAGCGTCGCCTCCCACCACGCCTCGCGGCCCGGCCGCCGCGTCCACGACGGGCCGTCCTCGAAGTCGCCGGGGCGCAGCACGTCGGCCCGCAGGCCGACGGTCCCCTCGGCGCCGTAGCCCCAGCGCAGCGCGGGGTTGTCGACGAGCTCGGCCAGGTCGACGACCAGCCGTGGCTCTCCCGCCGCCGCCCGGGTGAAGACGTGGTCGGCGATGCGGCGCCGCAGCTCGCGCTCGCGCTCGGGCTGGGTCGTGCGCAGGTGCGAGCGGACGGCCTTGCGCACCAGGTCGTGCATGACCACGCCGTCGCCCACGGCCTCGGTGATCGGCTGCGCCCGGAGCCACGCCTGCGCCTCGTTCGGGTCGTCGTCGGCCAGGACGTCGGCCAGCATGGTCGCGGTCGTCACGCGGGCGATGGCGGCCACCGCGGTCACGTCGGCGCGGTCGCCCTCGAGCTGGGTCAGGGCCAGGCGGCGGACGAGCGTCGCGACGAGCTCCGGCCGCTGCGCGAAGTCGGCGGCGCTCCACCGCCCCTCGTGGCGGACGACCGCCGCGGCCAGGGTGAGCGCGAGCGGCGACCCCTCGGCCCAGTTCAGGAGCGACGCCGCAGCGTCGCCGTCGACGCCGTAGCCCGTGACGAGCGCGGCGCCCTCCGCCGGGTCGAGCGGTGCGAGGGCCAGCGTCCGCACGGAGTGCTCCCAGCCCCCCTCGAACCACTCGGGCTCGGGCGCCTCGCGCCCGGCGATGACGACGACGGCGGTGGCGGGGAGCGCGGGGAGGATGGTGCGGCGCAGGGCGCCGCCGAGCGCGGACATGCGCTCGTACGTGTCGAAGAGGATGAGGGGACGTTCCTCGTCCCGCGCGCCGGCCAGGATCGTGTCGAGCTCCCCGGGCACGGGGGCGATCTCCCTGCCGTCCACCAGCCACGGCGAGAAGCCGCGCTCCGTGCCGCGCCGCACGACCTCGCGGAGCAGCGCGCTCTTGCCGATCCCGCCGGGGCCGTGGACCACGACGACGTTCGCCGGCGGGTCCTCCACGAGCAGCTCGTCGAACACGGCCAGCTCGGCCTCGCGCCCGACGAAGCGGACGGCGTCGCGTTGGGTGAAACGTTCGCCCAGCGTGCGCGCCATCGGCCGAACCTACCCGGCCGATGGCGCGGCACGGCTACGGCGTGGGGAGCGGGACCTCGGTGATCTGGCTCTGCACCTGCTCGATGGCCTTCTTGGTGGCGGCATCGCTCGTCTTGTTCTTCACGTCGTTGATCGCGTCGTCGGCGATGGCCTTCGTCTTGCCCGCGGCGGCGTTCGCGCGGTTCTCGAGGTCCTGCTGCGCCTTGGTGGTGTCCTTGCCCGCCTTGGCGTCCTTGGAGATCTGCGCGCCCTGCTCCTGGATCGCGACGCCCTCCTTGCGGACCTCCTTGGCCCGCTGTTGCAGCTGGTCGGTGTTGTCGTTGCCGGACCCGCAGGCGCCGATCCCGAGGGAGGCGGTGGCAAGGAGGGCGATGGCGATGCGGTGTGGGTTCATGGGAGGCAACCTCCCGGACCCGGCCGCCTGCGTCAGTGTCGGATCGGTCTCCCTTCGCGGATGAGACCTCCCCGACACTGACGCCGCGGGGCCGTTCAGGCCGTCGCCAGCGCCTGCTCGTCGGCGTACGTCTCGCCGGCCTCGGCCTTGGCCACCAGCGAGGCCTGCGGCTCGAAGCGCCGGCCGTAGGTCGCGGCCAGCTCCCGTGCCCGCCCGACGAAGCCGGGCAGCCCGCCCTCGTACCCGTTGGCGTACTGCAGCACCCCGCCGGTCCAGCCCGGGAAGCCGATGCCCATGATCGAGCCGATGTTCGCGTCGGCCACGGACTCGATGACGCCCTCGTCGAGGCACTTCACGGTTTCGAGCGTCTCGATGAAGAGCATGCGCTCCTCGAGGTCGGTCAGCGACACCTGCGAGGGGTCGCCTTGGATCGGGAACTGCTCGCGCAATCCGCTCCACAGCCCGGTGCGCTTGCCCTCGGCGTACTCGTAAAAGCCCGCGCCCTTCAGGCGGCTCGGACGGCCGAGCTCGATCATCTTGTCGATGACCGCGAAGGCCGGGTGGTCGACCCAGGTGCCGCCGTCGGCCTCCACGGCCTCCTTGCCGGCCTTGCGGATCTTCGTCATCAGCTCCATGTTCAGCTCGTCGGAGAGCTGGAGCACCGGGGCGGGGTAGCCCGCCTGCGAGGAGGCCTGCTCGATGGTCGAGGGCGCGATCCCCTCGGCGAGCATCGCGATGCCCTCGTTGATGAACGTGCCGATGACCCGGCTGGTGAAGAACCCGCGCGAGTCGTTGACCACGATGGGCGTCTTGCCGATCACCTTCGCGACGTCGAGGGCGCGGTCGAGCGTCGAACCGCTTGTCCCTTCGCCCTTGATGATCTCGAGCAGCGGCATCTTGTCCACGGGGGAGAAGAAGTGCAGCCCGATGAAGTCCTCCGGGCGCGACACGTACGCGCTCAGCCCCGTGATCGGCAGCGTCGAGGTGTTCGAGCCGAGCAGCGCGCCGTCGGCGAGGAACGGCTCGATCTCCGCGAAGACCTGCTCCTTGACCTTCGGGTCCTCGAAGACCGCCTCGATCACGAGGTCGGCGCCCTGGGCCTGGCTCGCGTCGTCGGTCGCCGTGATGCGCGCGAGCAGCGCGTCGCCCTTCTCCTGCGTGACCTTGCCGCGTGCGACGCCCTTCTCCACGAGCGTCTCGGAGTAGGAGCGGCCCTTGTCGGCGGCCTCCTGCGAGACGTCCTTGAGGACGACCTCGAGGCCCGACTTCGCGCACTGGTAGGCGATGCCGGCGCCCATCATGCCCGCGCCGAGCACCACGACCTTCTTGGGCTGGTAACGCTCTGCGTCCTTGGCGCGGCCACGGAGGCCGTTGACCTGCTGGAGGTCGAAGAAGAACGCCTGGATCATGTTCTTCGCGACGGGGCCGACGGCGAGGTTCGTGAAGTAGCGCCCCTCGATCGCCAGCGCGTTGTCGAAGTCGACCTGGGCGCCCTCGACCGCGGCGGACATGATCGCCTTGGGTGCGGGGTAGTTCGCGCCCTTGAGCTGCTTGCGCAGGTTGGAGGGGAACGCGGGCAGGTTCTGCGCGAGCTTCGGGTTGGACGGCGTGCCGCCCGGGAGCTTGTAGCCCTTGACGTCCCAGGGCTGCTGGACGGGATCCCCGCCCGCCCGCGCGGCGATCCACGCCTTCGCGGCGGGGAGCAGCTCATCCTGGGAGGGGACGATCTCGTCGACGAGCCCCATCTCGAGCGCCTTGGCCGGCTTGACGCGCTGGCCCTGCAGTAGCAGGCCCATGAGCGCGTCGACGATCCCGAGCATGCGCACCGTCCGCGCGACGCCGCCGGCGCCGGGCAGGAGGCCGAGCTGCACCTCGGGGAACCCGAGGACGACGCCGCGCTCCACCGCGATGCGGTGGTGGCAGGCCAGCGCGATCTCCAGGCCACCGCCGAGCGCGGCGCCGTTGATCGCCGCGACGACGGGCTTGCCGAGCGTCTCCAGGCGGCGCAGCAGTGCCTTGACGTGCTCGACGCCCGCGGAGAACTCCGCCGCGTCGTCGGGCCCGACCCGGACGAGCTCGTTGAGGTCGCCGCCGGCGAAGAAGGTCTTCTTCGCGGACGTCACGACGACGCCCGCGATCGACTCCTTCTCGGCCTCGAGGCGTTCGACGACCGCCTCGAGCGAGGTGGTGAACTCGCGGTTCATCGTGTTGGCCGACGAGCCGGGGGCGTCGAGGACCAGGTTCACGACGCCGTCACCGGCGCCCTCCCAGCGGATGGCGGTGCTCTCGGGAGCCATGGCTAGAGCGCCTCGACGATCGTCGCGATGCCCATGCCGCCGCCGACGCACAGCGTGCACAGGCCGTACTTGCCGCCCGTGCGGTGGAGCTCGTCGATGATCGTGCCGAGGATCATCGCGCCGGTCGCGCCGAGCGGGTGGCCCATGGCGATGGCGCCGCCGTTGACGTTGACCTTCTCCATGTCGACGTCGAGATCGCGGACCAGGCGCAGCGCCACGGCGGCGAACGCCTCGTTGATCTCGATGAGATCCATGTCGGACGCCTTCAGGCCGGCCTTGGCCAGCGCCTTCTTCGAGGCGGGGCCGGGGCCCGTCAGCATGATCGTCGGGTCCGCGCCGGAGAGCGCGGTGGCGACGATGCGGGCCTTCGGCGTGAGGCCGAGGCGCTCGCCGACCGCGGCGTTGCCGATCGTCACCAGCGCGGCGCCGTCGACGATGCCCGACGAGTTGCCCGCGTGGTGGACGTGGTCGATCTTCTCGATCCAGTGGTACTTCTGGAGCGCGACGGCGTCGAAGCCGCCCATGTCGCCGATGCCGGCGAAGGAGGGCTTCAGGCCGGAGAGCGACTCGACCGTGGTGCCCGGGCGGATGAACTCGTCCTGGGCCAGGACGACCTGGTCGTTGAGGTCCTTGACCGGGATGACCGAGCCGTCGAAGCGGCCCTCGTCGCGGGCGCGGGCGGCGCGCTCCTGCGATCGGGCGGCGAACGCGTCGACGTCCTCGCGTGTGTAGCCCTCGACCGTGGCGATGAGGTCGGCGCCGATGCCCTGCGGCACGAAGCCCGTGTCGTAGTTCGTCTCCGGGTCCATGGCCCAGGCGCCGCCGTCGGAGCCCATCGGGACGCGCGACATCGACTCGACGCCGCCGGCGAAGACGAGGTCCTCGAAGCCCGAGGCGACCTTCTGGGCGGCCATGTTCACGGCCTCCAGACCGGAGGCGCAGAAGCGGTTGACCTGGACGCCGGCGACGGTGTCCGGCAGGCCGGCCTTGATGGCGGCGGTCTTCGCGATGTCCGCGCCCTGGTCGCCGACGGGGGAGACGCAGCCCAGGACCACGTCATCGACCTCGTTGGGGTCGAGCTTCGGATTGCGGATCAGGGTCTCGTGCATGAGCCCGACCACGAGGTCGACGGGCTTGGTCCCGTGCAGGGAGCCGTTGAACTTGCCCTTGCCGCGCGGGGTGCGGATGGCGTCGAAGACGAGTGCCTCGGTGCTGGCCATGGAAAGGAGGTCCTTGGGTCGGAGGGGCACGCCACCCGCTCGGGCCGCGTGAACTGGTTTCAGCTTAGAACCTCGCGCGCGCGAGCCGACGCCCGCCCGCCGGCCCTGGGCGGGGCGGGGCAGCGTTCTGACCCGTGTTACGCATGTGGAGCGACGTCAACACGGGTCAGAACGCCCGTGGAGCGGCGCGGCTGCGTCAGGCGGTGAGGAGCGCGCGGAGCGGCGCCGGCGGTGCCGGGTCGGCGTCGAGGAGCTCCTCCGCGAGGAGGCGCAGGACGCCGAGGCGGTCCTCGGGCGCGAGCGCGAACGCGTAGTCGTGCGCGGCACCCGGCGCGTGGAGGCCGAGGGCGCTCCGGCGCTCCGGGGTCGCGACACGGTCGAGCAGCACGCCGAGCAGGTAGGCGTCGAGGTCCTCCGGCTCCGCGGCCGCCGCCCCGCGGCGCGTGCGCGAGCCGACGCCGACGCCGGTCGGCGCGCCGTGCCGCGCGTCGTCGCGCCGCGAGCCCTCGGGCCGCCGGTCGGCCTCCCACTCGCGCTGGTCGGCGTCGTCGCCGGCGCGCCCACCGGCCTTCGCCCATCGCGCCTCGTCGAGCTTGCGGGACTGCTCCTCGTAGTCGGCCGGCTTCGGCGGGACGTAGCCCACGCCGAGCTTGAGCGAGCCGCCCGTGATGCGGCCCTCCGCGTGCTCCTCGACCAGGCCGGCGGCCTGCTCCTCGGAGACGTCCCCGCGGGCGATCCCCTTGCGGACGATCTCGGCGACCGTGAACGACAGGTCGCCCCGCTCCACCCGCTCGACGATCGACGGCGGGAGGTCGAGCAGCCGCAGCGCCTGGCGCGTCCAGGCGACGGGCGCGCCGACCATGCGCGAGACCTCCGCGGCGGTCAGGGCGTCGTCCTCGGCCATGATCGCCCGGGCCGCGCGGGCGAACTGCACGGGCTCCGGCTTGCGCTGGTGGAAGTTCTCCGCGAACTGCATCGTCAGCGCCTCCCGGCGCGAGACGTCCTCGACGAGCGTGAAGCGCCAGTCCTCGCGCGGTCCGTCCGCGTGGTCGACGAGCTGCATCGCGGCGAAGCGGCGGCGGCCCGCGAGCAGCTCGTACGGCTTGGCCTCGTCGCCCGTGGCCCGCACGAGCGGCGGGTGCAGGAGGCCCGTCTCCTTGATCGACACCGCGAGCTCGTGCACGTCCGGCAGCGCGCCCGCGCGCATGTTGACCATCGTGCGGACGAGCGCGAGCGGCACCTCGACCGCGGTGTGGGCCTTGGCGGCGGTGGGGGCGAGCGGCGCGGTGCGAAGGTCGGCGTCGCGGGCCTCGCGCTGCGCGCGGACCTCGGCCTCCTGGCGCTGCGCGACGTCCTGCTCGGCTTCTTGAAGCTGATCGACCTGGGACATGGGACGCGGCATGGAAGCAGACGCCGCGGCGGGACGGCGCGCAGGCGAGGTGCCGTCGACGAGGAGCCCATGGACGGATGAGCAGGTTCAATGCGCCCGGATTCGGGGAGACGAAGCGCATGTCCGTCCCCCCGCCGCAGGACCCCCAGGACCCGTCCACGCAGCCGACGCGGGTCGGTGAGCCGCTCGCGCCGCTCGCCCCGGCGCCGGTGCACCCTCGAGGCGTCGTCCGCGAGCAGGTCCTCGACGACGAGTCGGCCTGGCGCCGGCTCGTCCTGGACCGCCTCGACGGGTTGCGCACCGGCCTGGTCGTCGTCGGCCTCGTGGCGACGATCGCGCTCGGGCTCGCGGTCTGGGCGCTGCTGCGCGAGCACCAGGACCGCCAAGACCGCGGCAACGGAGGATCGACGAGCAGCTCGCAGGTGCGCAGCCTTCGCTCGCGCGTCGCCGCGCTCGAGTCGGACAAGAGCGGCCAGGCGACGAAGGCGTCGGTGTCCGCGGTGCGCCAGAGCCAGCAGGACCTCGCCACGCGAGTCGACACCCTCGCGGCCAAGGCCGCAGGCGCGGCCAAGCCGTCGGCCGCCTCCACCACCGACACCCAAGCCCGCCAGACGCTGGACGACCTCAACACGAACGTCACCACCCTGACCCAGTCGGTCAAGGATCTCGGCGACCGCGTCAAGGCGCTGGAGGACGGCGCCACGCCGTAGGCGCCGCAGCGCAGCCGGCGCGCGCTTCGATCTACACTGCCGCCACCCCTGGGGCGCGTAGCTCAGCGGGAGAGCGCTCGCTTCACACGCGAGAGGTCGCTGGTTCGAAACCAGCCGTGCCCACTGCTGCCGGAGCCCGCCCGCCCGGCCCGGTTCTCAGCCAGGGCGGCTCCTCCCAGCGAAGGCGTCGACGTGCAGTGACCGCCGGGGACCAGAGCTGTCTCGAGACCCGCGTGCGCCGGTGGCCCACCCTTCGCCGGAGCCACGCCGGGTCAAAGCCGCCTTGGGCGTCGCACGCCGCCTATGCCTTGTTCGCGGCGCTCACGTGGGCTGACCACCACCTGTCCTGGGTCCTTCACCCACCGCTACAGCGCCCGCGCAAGCTCCGCGACCACCGCGGGGATGGCTCGCACGTCCTCGTCGGTGGTCCGGTGATTGACGATGCAAGCTCGCAGGCACGGCGTGCCGTCGAGCAACGCGCCGGCCAGCAGGATCCGCCCATCGAGGTTCACCGCATGCACGAGCGCCGCGTTGTGAGCCTGTGCATCGGCGCCCACGGGCGGGCGGACCCGGAAGCACACCGCCGAGAGCCCCGGGCGCGTGAGCAGCTCCAACGCGTCGTCCGCGTCGAGCAGGTCGGCCAGCAGCTCGGCCTGACGGAGGTTGCGCTCGATCGCGGAACGGATCGCGTCGGCGCCGTGGACGGTGAACGCCAACCAGAGCTTCAAGGCCCGCAGCGGGCGGGAGTACTCCAGCGTGCGGTCGACGGGGTGGATCTCCTCGTCGTCGTGGGGCATGTAGCTCTCGGCGTGGGAGAAGGCCTGCTGCAGCGCCTTCGGATCGCGCACCAGCAGCACACTGCAGGCCTTCGGGACGTAGAGCCACTTGTGCGCGTCCACCGTCGCGGAGTCGACGCGGTCCAGGCCCGCGAAGCGGTGCGCGGCGAGGGCCGTGGCCGCCGCGGGCAGGCCGTAGGCGCCGTCGACGTGCAGCCACACGGCGCGTTCGGCGCAGACGTCGGCCAGGCCGGCGAGGTCGTCGACGGCGCCGGTAAGCGTGGTCCCGGCGGTGGCCACCACGGCGACGGGCACGACGCCCGCAGCGACGTCGGCGTCGATCCGCGCGGCGCACGCGGCGACGTCCATCCGGCGCTCGCCGTCAACGGGGATGCGGCGCACGTTGTCCCCGCCGATTCCGAGCACCTCGGCCGCGCGCTGCACGGAGTAGTGGGCCTCACTGGAGGTGTAGACCGCGAGCTGCCGGCCCCCGGTTCCGGTGTGCCGCGTGCCGGGCGCCGCCCGCTCGCGCGCGGCCGCGAGCGCCGTGAGGTTCGAGATGGCCCCGCCGGCCGCCATGACGCCGTCGCGCGCGCCGCCGAAGCCGACGAACTCGTCGACCCAGCGCACCACCTGGCTCTCGAGCAGGTCGGCTCCGCCGGCGGCGACCGCGGCGTTGACGTCGTGGGAGGCCATCAGCGCGTCGGCGAGGACGCCGATCTCAAGGCCCGACGAGGCGATATAGGCAAAGAAGCGGGGTCGCGCCTGCGTGAGCGAGACGTCGAGCACGTCCGCAGCGGCGTCGAGCGCGGCGCGCGGATCCGACGGCGCGGACGGCAGCGGCCGCGAGAGCAGGTCGCGGTGGCGCTGCTCGACGGCGGGCTGGCCGGCGCGGGCGTGATCGAGGTCCTCCCAGGTGCGCAGGATCAGCCCCGCGGCGTGATCGAGGACACCCCGGCGGTCGGCCAGCGGGAGCGAAGCGGCGGGGGGATCGGGGACGGATGTCGACATGGCCGTCCGCGTGTACCCACCCGAATACCAGCCGGACCATGTTGTGGATACATTGTCCAACCGCTGGTAGGCTCGGCGCCATGAGTGCCAGCCTGGGTGGACTGCAGGGGGTCGACCTGCTCGACCAGGACCTCTTCGCCGATCACGAGCCCTGGGAGGTCTTCGATCTGCTCCAGCGCGAGGCGCCGGTCTACCTCCACCCCGAGCCGGGCGGTCGCGGCTTCTGGACCCTGACGAAGTACGACGACGTCCAGGCCGTGCTGCGTGACACGAAGACGTTCTCCTCGGAGGTCGGCGGTGCGGCGATGATCGAGGATCTCCCCGAGGATGTCCTGGAGGCGCGACGCAACTTCCTCGAGTTCGACCCGCCGAAGCACGGCCGCTACCGGCGGCTGATCTCCACGCAGTTCACGCCGGGGGCGGTCAACAAGTACGAGGAGTGGCTGCGGGCGATGGTCTGCGAGCTCCTCGATCGCGTGCTTCCCGAAGGCGAGTTCGACCTCGTGCACGAGCTCGCCGCGCCGATCCCGATCCGGGTCCTCGGACGGGTCCTGGGTGTCCCCGACGAAGAGCTGCCGCAGCTCGTGCGCCTCGGCGACCGCCTACTCGTGGACACCGATCCCGAGTACGTGGGTGATCACGCCTTCTCGGGTGAGCTCGCCGAGCACCGCTACAAGCCGTTCGGCTCCCCGTGGGCCGACGAGCTGTGCGCGATCGGCCGCGCGCACTACGCCGAGCGGCGCGAGTGCCCGCGCGACGACGTGCTGACGAAGATCGCCGTGGCGGAGATCGACGGGCAGCCCCTGTCCGCTCGCGACCTCGACAACATGTTCGCCCTGATGATCGTGGCGGGCAACGAGACGACCCGTCAGGCCATCTCGCTCGGGACGCTCGCCTTCGCGCAGCACCCGGAGGAGTACGCGCGCCTGCGCGCCGACCGCAGCCTGATCGGCTCGGCCGTCGACGAGGTGCTCCGCCACTCCGCCCCCGTGTGGTTCTTCCGCCGAACCGCCACGTGCGACGTGACGCTGCGCGGCCAGGAGATCGCCGCGGGCGACAAGGTCGTCGTTTGGTTCTCGGCCGCCAACCGCGACCCGGAAAAGTACGCCGAGCCGCACCGCCTCGACGTCGGCCGCGACGCTCGCGACCACCTGACCTTCGGTCGCGGCGGCCCGCACCACTGCCTCGGGGTGCACCTCGCGAAGCTCGAGCTGCGCGTCTACCTGGAGGAGCTCGTCGAGCGCGTTGCGCGGATCGAGCTGGCCGGCGAGCCGGTCCGCCAGCGCTCCAACTTCACCAACGGGCTCAAGCGCCTGCCCGTGCGGATGGTTCTGGCGTGACGGGCGCCGGGCCGCCGCGCCTGGTCCTGGTGGGGTCGGAGAACTGGACCATGACCTCGCCCCGCGACCTCCGCGGCCTCGTGCGCATCGCGCAGGAGGCCGAGGACGCGGGGATCGACGGCGTGATGCTGTCGGAGCACATCGTCCTCGGCGCGGGTTCCGGGGCGCAGGGCGTGATGGCCAACCCGCGCGACTACGCCGCGCCGGGCAACCAGGACCCCGCGACGCCGTGGCCCGATTCGATCGTGCTCATGAGCGCCATCGCCGCGGTTACGACGCGGCTGCGCTTGATCGGCGCGGCGATCATCGCCCCGCTGCGCCACCCGTTGCTGCTCGCCCATCAGCTCGCCACGCTGGACCTGCTGAGCGAGGGACGCCTGGTCGTGCAGCCCACCGTGTCCTGGCACCGCGAGGAGTACGCCGCGCTCGGGGTCCGCTTCGAGGACCGCGGCGCGCTGCTCGACGAGCACCTCGCGGTCTGGAAGGCCGCCTGGACGCGATCGCCCGCGAGCTTCGCGGGGCCGCACTACCCGTTCTCGGACGTGTGGCTCGAGCCCAAGCCCTACCGCCCGGAGGGTCCGCGGCTGTGGTTCGGCGGGATGACCATGGGGCCGTACATCGTCCGCCGGCTGGTCGAGCGCGGCCACGGCTTCCACCCCTTCGGGACGCCCACCGACGAGGAGCTGCGCGCCCTGCGTGAGGCGCTGAGCGCCGCCGGGCGCAACCCGGGCGAGCTGGAGCTGGTCGGCGGCATCCGCGGCCGCTTCCCGGACACCGAGGGCGTCGCCGACCTGGCCGAGGCGGCGGACGCGATCCCGGCCCAGCTGGAGCGGGGCTTTCGCACCATCTGCTTCAAGCCCTCGATGTTCACGGACGACCCGCGCGACGTCGGGCGCGTCTGTCGCGAGCTCGTCGCCCGCGTGGCGACGCTCTAGCGCGGAGGGGTCGGCAGCCGGGCGAACCAGGCGCCGAACAGGCGCTGCGCCCGCTCGGCCGCGTCGGCTCCCCAGCGCCCGCCCTCCCGCCGAGCCGCATCGCGGTCGAAGGTCGCGGGCAGTCCGGGGTCCATCCCGAGCCAGGCGTCCATCTGCGCCGGGTCGACTTCGGGGTGGAACTGCAGTCCGAGGTGCGGCCCGTGCCGGAAGGCCGCGGGCCCGACGGGACTGCGCGCGAGTTCTTGCGCTCCCGGCGGGACCTCGAGCAGCTCGTAGTGGTACTGCGCCCAGGGGCCGGACGGGACGTCGGGGTCGTCGCTGCTGACGGCGATCCAGCCGATCTCGGGCTGCTCCATGCGGTGCACGCCACCGCCGAGCGCGAGGGCCAGAGCCTGACCTCCGAAGCACAGCCCGAGCACGGGCACCTCTGCTGCCACCGCCCCGCGGAGCGCTTCGACCTCGGCCGGCACCCAGGCCGGCGTGCTGCCACCCGCGGAGTGTTCCGAGCCGAGCGAGACCACGAACTGCGCCTCGGCCAGGTCGCCGATCGGCTCCTCCCACACCCGGACGATGCGGTGGGCGATGCCGCGCTCGGCGAGGAAGTCTCCGAGCAGGCCGGAGGGCCCGTGGAGACCGTGCTGGAGGAGGAGGCCGGGCTTTGACACGAGCTCGTCGGAAACCTAACGTCCCCCGGGCCGATGCTCCAGCCGCCGCCCGTTCGTCACGCCCGTCGTCCGGCCGGAGGTGCCGCGTGAGCCGGGTCGACGTGGCCGGGGTGAGCGTTCCGACCGAGCACTACATCGACGGGCGCCGCGTGCGTTCGCAGGACACCTTCGAGGTGCGCTCGCCGATCGACTGGGAGCGGCTCAAGCTCGCCGACGTCGCTCGCGGCGGCAAGGCGGAGGTCGACGCCGCTGTGGCCGCGGCGCGGCGCGCCTTCCCGGCCTGGGCAGCGCTCGGCCCCGCGGGCCGTCAGCAGGTCCTCGGGCGCCTCGCGGACGCCATCGAAGCTGCCGTCCCCGAGCTCGCGGCGGTCGAGACCCTCGACAACGGCTCCCTGCACGAGGCGATGGCCCTGCGCGTGCTGCCTCGAGCCGCGAACAACATCCGCTTCTTCGCCGACTACGCCGTCGAGCGCCTGGATGTCGCCGACCGCACGCTGCACGGCGGCGAGCGCAACCGCGTCCGCTACGACCCGGCGGGGGTGACGGCGGTCTCCACGCCGTGGAACGCGCCGTTCATGCTGGCCACGTGGCGCGTCGGCCCGGCCCTTGCCGCGGGCAACACCGTCGTCCTCAAGCCGCCGGAGTGGGCGCCGCTGACGTGCTCGATGCTCGGCGACCTCGCGGACGCGGCGGGCGTGCCGCCCGGCGTGCTGAACGTCGTCCACGGGCTGGGGACGGAGGCCGGAGCGCCGCTGACCGGTCATCCCGACGTCTCCCGGGTCGCCTTCACCGGCTCGCCGCAGACCGCCCGGGTCGTCTACCGCGACGCCGCGGCGCAACTCACCCCCGTCTCCTTCGAGCTCGGCGGCAAGTCGCCGTTCGTCGTCTTCGAGGACGCCGACCTCGACGCCGCCGTCGCCACGGCCGCCTACCAGTTCGACAACTCCGGGCAGGTCTGCCTGGCGGGGACGCGACTGCTGGTGCAGGACACGATCCGGGCCGAGTTCGAAGAGCGGCTGCAGGCCGCGGCCGCCCGGATCAAGGTGGGTGACCCGCGGGCGGCGGACACCACCTACGGCCCGCTGATCCATCCCGTCGCACTCGAGCGGGTCACGGGGCACGTCGCCCGCGCTCGCGAGCAGGGAGCGCGCCTGGCGTTCGGCGGCGAATCGCTCGGCGGCCTGTACTACGCGCCGACCGTGTTCACCGATGTCCCGGAGGGCGCCGACATCCTGCACACCGAGGTCTTCGGCCCCGTGCTGACGGTGCAGGGCTTCGCGGACGAGGCGCAGGCCGTCGCGCTGGCCAACGGCACCGAGTTCGGGCTGGCGGCGACGGTGTACACCGGGTCGAAGGCGCGCTCGGAGCGGGTGACGGCGGCGTTGTCGGCCGGGACCGTGTGGGTCAACTGCTTCTACGTCCGCGACCTCGAGACGCCGTTCGGCGGCTCGGGCGACTCGGGGATCGGCCGCGAGGGAGGGCGCCACTCGTTCGACTTCTACTGCGACGTCAAGACGGTGTGCGAGCGGACGTCGCTGTTCACCTGACCGGTCGGAGAGCGCCGGTTGCGCCAGACGGGCACATAATGTATTCATTCTGAGGGTGTCCGCCCGTCCGCGCATCCTCATCACGCCGTGGCGGCGAGCCGTCACGACCTACCTCGGGGACGACACGGTGCTCGACGCACTGGACCCGGCCTACGCGGGCCGCGTCACCGAGGCCGGCGGCCTGCCGCTGATCGTCTCGCGCCCACCGGGAGGCGCCTCGGACATGGCTGCCGAGCTGCTCGACCTCGCCGACGGGCTGGTCGTCTCCGGGGGTGGGGACGTCGACCCGGCGAGCTACGGCGATCCTCCCCTCGACGTGCGTGACGCCGAGGCCGCCGCCGACGCCTGGGAGCTCGAGCTGCTGCGTGGCGCGCGCGTCCGGGGCCTGCCCACGCTCGCCATCTGCCGCGGGGCGCAGCTCCTCGCCGTGGCCCACGGCGGCCGGCTGGGACAGCAGCTGCCCAAGGCGGCCGGCCATCACGACCTCGACGGCATGACGGGTCCGGAGATCCTGGCCGCCCGTCACACTGTGTCCGTGGTCCCCGGTTCACGCCTGCGCTCGGCGCTGGGCGCCGACTCCCTGGAGGTCAACACCATCCACCACCACGTCATCAGCGACCCCGGCGACCTCGAGGTGACCGCCACCGCGGCCGGGGGGGTCATCGAAGCGGTCGAGCCCCACGACGGCTGGGCGGCCCTCGGCGTCCAGTGGCACCCCGAGAAGATGGGCGAGCCCGCCCAGCGCGGCCTGTTCGCCGCGCTCGTGGCCGAGGCCCGGCAGCGGGCGACGGTGGCCGCATGACCCCGCGCGGCTACACCGGTCCGCTCTCGCCGGACGGGCGAGCGAGCATCGTGCCGCCACCCCCGTGGAACTACTCGGGCGACTTCCTGATCGCGGAGTACCGCACGGACCCCGAAGCGGTCGCCGCGCTTCTGCCGGCCGAGCTCGAGCCCGCCGACGATCCGGGCGCCGTGGCGGCGATCTTCGCGGACTGGCAGTCGTGCTCGGCCGACGGCCGCGAGCTCGTCGACCCGATCCAGTCGCAGTACCACGAGTTCTTCATCGTGGTCGGGGCGAAGTTCCAGGGCCGGCCCGTCTCGCGCTGCGTCTACATCTGGGTCGACAAGGACTTCGCGATGTACCGCGGGTGGATCCAGGGCTTCCCCAAGAAGCTCGGTTCCATCCACATGACTCGCACCTTCGCCGCGGGCAGGGCGGCGCCTCGCATCGAGGCCGGCGCGCGCTTCGGCGCGACCTGCGCGGCGAACGATCGCCAGGTGGCCCGGATGACGGTCACGCTCGAGCACGTGTCCGAGACGGGCCCGATCGTGAACGACCCGCCGATGCACAACACCCGCCACTTCCCGGCGGCCCGGGGGTCGGCGCCCGACGTGTTCGAGCTGGTGCGCGCCGGCGGCTACGACCGCGACGCCACCGAGGTCTGGGAGGGAACGCCGGAGCTGCGCTTCTTCGACGACACCCTGGAGGATCTGCAAGCCATCGCGCCGCGCGAGATGCTGCGCGGCTACCGCTTCTCGTTCGGCTACACCGTCGACGGCGTCGATGTCGTCGCGCAGCACGACCAGGGTCAGGAGGGCTGAGGTGAAGCACGTTCGCATCGAGCTCGACGGCAGCGCCGTGGACGGCGAGCTGGTCGGCGACGAGGTTCGCGCCGACGGTCGCACCGTGCCGGTCGGCGAGGTCGAGCGCTGGCTGGCGCCCGTGACGCCCTCGAAGATCCTCGCGACCCACCTGACCTACCGCTCGCGCGCCGAGGAGTACGCCATGGCGCGACTTCCTCAGGCGCCGTCGTACTTCCTCAAGCCGCCGTCGTCGCTCTCGGGCCATCTCGCGCCCGTCGAGCGCCCGCACGGCTGCCGCTTCCTCAACTACGAGGGCGAGGTCGCCGTGGTGATCGGTCGCCGCTGCCACGGCGTCGCCGTCGACGAGGCGCTCGAGTACGTCCGGGGCTACACCGTGGCGGACGACTGGGGCGTGCACGACTTCCGTCACGCCGACCGCGGCTCGATGCTGCGCGTCAAGGGTCAGGACGGCTTCTGCCCGCTCGGGCCCGTCCTCGTCGACGCGGCCGACGTCGATCCTGAGGACCTGACGCTGCGGACGTTCGTCAACGGCGAGCAGGTGCAGCACGGGCACACCGGGCGCGACCTCATGTTCTCCTTCGCCTACCAGATCGCCGACCTCTCCCGGCTCATCACGTTGGAGCCCGGGGACGTCCTGCTCACCGGGACCCCCGCGAACTCGCGGCCCGTCGAGCCGGGGGACGTGGTCGTCGTGGAGGTGGAGGGCATCGGGCGCCTGGAGAACACGGTCACCCAGTCCGAACGCGTCCTGGAGGACGTCGGCGACGCGCCGGCGGTCTCCGCGCAGACGCTGCACGTCGCGCTCGCCATGCCCGAGGACGAGGCCGAGCGCCGGGCGGGAGCCTGAGATGGGCGTCCCCTCGGTCTTGCACCCCTTCGCCGCACCTGCCCGGGAGGCCGGCGACTTCCTGGAGATCGTCCGGGGCGAGGGATCACGGGTGTGGGCGGCCGACGGCCGCGACTACCTCGACGGGACGGCGTCCCTGTGGTACTGCGCCGCGGGCCACGGGCGTACGGAGATCGCCGATGCCGTCGGCGCGCAGATGTCGCAGCTCGAGGCCTACCACACGTTCGGCCGCTTCACGAACCGTCCGCAGGAGGAGCTCGCCGAGGTCATCCTCGGCCTCGGGCCGGTCCCGGGTGGCCGCGTGCTGTTCGCCCAAGGCGGCTCGGAGGCCGTGGACAGCGCGCTCAAGCTCGCCCGCGTCGCCCACCGGGCGGCCGGCGACGCCGGGCGCACCGTCATCCTCGGTCGCCACTTCGCCTACCACGGGGTGATGTTCGGCGGGATCTCCGCGGGAGGCCTGCCCGCCAACCGCCAGGACTTCGGCCCGCTGCTGCCCGACGTCCTCCAGGTCGACCGGGACTCCCTGCAGGCGATGCGCGACGCGGTCGCCTACCACGGCCCGGGTCGCATCGCCGCGATCATCGCCGAGCCCGTCATCGGCGCGGGCGGCGTGTTCCCGCCGACCGAGGGCTACCTGTCGGGACTGCGCGAGCTCTGCGACGCGTCCGGGGCGCTGCTGATCCTCGACGAGGTCATCACCGCCTTCGGGCGCTTGGGCTCCTGGTTCGGCGCCCACCACTACGGGGTGACGCCGGACCTGCTGACCTTCGCCAAGGGCGTCACGAGCGGCTACCTCCCGCTGGGCGGGGTCGTCGTCGGCCCAACGGTCCGGGAGCGGCTCGAGGCCGATCCGGCCTTCGTGCTGGCGCACGGCACGACCTACGCCGGGCACCCCACGTGCTGCGCGGCAGGCCTGGCCAACCTCGCGATCCTGGCCCGGGAGGACCTGCCGGGTCGTGCGGCGCGCGCGGGCGCGCGCCTGCGAACAGGCCTCGACGCCCTCCGGGACGCCCCCGGCGTCTGCGAGATCCGGGGCGAGGGCCTGATGCAGGCCGTCGCCCTCGAGCCGCCGCTCGTGGCCGCCGCCCTCGCCGAGGCGCTGCTGTCCCACGGCGTGATCGGGCGGGCGGTCCCCTACGCCAACTGCGTCGCGTTCTCGCCGCCACTCGTGGTCACCGACGAGGAGATCGACGAGCTCGTCGGAGCCGTCGCGTCGGCGCTGTCGGACGTGGCCGCGGTGGTGTGACGTGGCCGCCCAGGGGCTGCAGATCGAGAGCGTCGTCGACCAGGTCTACGCCGTGATTCGCGAGCGCATCATCGACAGCACGCTGCCACGCGGCGTGCGCCTGCACCAAGAGGACCTCGCCGCCGAGCTCGGGGTGTCGCGCACCCCCGTGCGGGAAGCCCTGAGGCGCCTGGCGGCGGAAGGCCTCGTGGAGATGCGGACCAACCGCGGCGCCCGGGTCGCAGACCTCGACCCGATCGACATCCGCCAGCCCTACGAGGCGCGGCTCGTCGTCGAGCCCGGCGCGGCCCGGCTGGCCGCCCGGCGGTCCAAGGGCATCACGCAGGACGTCATGCGTGCGGCGGTGGCCGCCCAGCGCATCGCCATCCCGGACCTGGCGGCGACCTTCGACGCCAACCGCGACTTCCATCTGGCCCTCGTGCACGCCTCGGGCAACCCGTACCTCGTGCGCGTCGTCGAGCAGCTGTGGCGTCGCAACATCGGCGCGCCGATCTACGAGCGGCAGGCAGAGACACCGGCGCGGATGCGCGCCGACGCCGACGAACACCAAGAGATCCTGCTGGCCATCGAGGCCGGAGACGCGCGGGGAGCCGAGGCGCTCACCCGCCGGCACGTGGCCGAGGCGATGAAGCGCTCGGTCACCGACTAGGGCTAGGTCTCGGCGCGCACCGGGTTGCGCAGCGTGCCGACGCCCCCGACCTCGACCTCGACGACGTCGCCGTCCCTGAGGTACCGCGGCGGCTTGCGGGAGTCGCCCACGCCGCCCGGGGTCCCCGTGGCGATGACGTCTCCCGGCTCGAGCGTGATCCCAGCCGACAGGTAGATCACGATGTCCTCCACGGAGAAGATCAGATCGGCGGTGCTGGCGTCCTGCATGACCTCGCCGGAGACGGTGGTCTTGACGCTGACGTCAGCGAGGTCGACATCGTCGAGCGGGGCGATCGACGGCCCGAGCGGCGAGAAGGTGTCGAAGCTCTTGCCGAGGGTGAACTGCCGCAGCGGCGTCTCGAGCTGCGCCCGGCGGCCCGAGACGTCGTGGATCGCGGTGATGCCGCCGATGGCCTCCCGGGCGCTCGCCCGGTCGGCGCGATACGTCCGGCGACCGATGACCACGGCCAGCTCGCCTTCGAAGTCGGGGCGGGTCTCCTCGTGGGGGATGACGATCTCCTGCCCGTGGCCGATCAGCGACGAGGGGAACTTCGCGAACACGACCGGCACGGGCGGGATGTCGAGTTCCGACTCCTCGGCGTGCGAGCGGTAGTTCAGGCCGATGGCGAGGATCTTCCGCGGGACGACGGGATGAAGGAGCTCCACCGTGTCGAGGGCGCTGGCGTCGCCGTCGGCGGCGGCCAGTGCCGCCCAGGCTTCGGGCGTGGGCACGAAGCCCTCGGGTCCCGCCGGGCCGGCGTCGGTGATGGTGTCGCCGTCGAGGCGCCCGATGCGCGCCGCGCCGTCGGGGCCGGTGTAGCGGACTGCCTTCATGCCTCGTTCTCCTGTTCGGTCCGCAGCACCTTCATCGCGTTGATGGCGCGGGGGATGCCTGCGTAGGGGGTGGTCTGGAGGATCGTCTCCTCGATGTCGTTCCAGGGGACGTCGATCGCGCGCAGCGCACGGATGTGCGCCTGCACCTGCGGGTCGCACGAGCCGAGGGTCGCGAGCACCGCGACGATGATGAGCTCACGCTCACGGGCGGTGAGCCCGGGCCGGGTGTGCACGTCGCCGAAGGCGAAGTCGACGACCCAGTCGCCGAGCACGCCCATGCGTTCGAGGAACGCCTCGCCGCCGGGCTCGTCGCCCAGCTCGCGAAGACGCGCCTCCGCGCGTTCGCGCCGATCATCCTGCCCCGGCATCCCGACCTCCCTTGACCCCGTCACGAGCGAGAGGATATTGTATCCAAAGATGATCGCACTGCGACGCATCGATCATGTGGGTCTGCGCGTCTCCGACCTGGGGGCCGCCGCCCGACGGTGGGCCGTCCAGTTCGGGATGGTCGAGCGTGAGCGCACGGAGCACCGGGCGCGGCTGGCCTGTGACTACGAGCCGTACTCCCTCGAGCTCGTCGCGGCGGACCGACCCGGCGCCGACCACACCGGCTACGAGCTCGCGCGCGGCATCTCGCTCGAGGACGCCGCCGCCCACTTGGACGCCCTCGGCGTCGAGCACCGGACAGCCGACGGGGCCGTCCACCTCGCCGACCCGGACGGCATGGGCGTCGAGTTGCTGCCCTATCGCCAGGCGTCCGACCTCCGGCCGCCCATCGCCCGCTCGACCACGACGCTGGGCGCCTTCCACCCGCGCAAGCTCGGCCACGTCAACTCGCTCACGGGCAACCTCGCGGGAATGACGGCGTTCTACTGCGACGTGCTCGGCATGAAGGTCGCCGACCGCCTCGGTGACGAGGGAGCCTGGCTGCACATCAACGCCGACCACCACTCGGTCGCCCTGGTCGGCAAGGGCTACGCCCACTTCCACCACTTGGCCTTCGAGCTGACCGACTGGGGCGAGTTCCGCGTGGCCCTCGACCACCTCGCCCAGCACGGCCGCTGGCTCGCGTGGGGTCCCCTTCGCCACGGCCTCGGACAGAACCTCGCGGCCTATGTGCGGATCCCCGAGGAGGAGTGCTTCGTCGAGCTCTACGCCGACATGGAGCAGCTCGAGGCCGACCACCAGACCCGCGACTGGCCCGACGACGCGCACTCGTCCAACACGTGGGGGATCCTTCCCCCCCGGTCCTACTTCCGCTTCGACCCCCCGGCGGTCGAGGCCGAGCGCCAGGGGCTCGAGGCCCAGGGCCACCCCCTGCCACCCTTCCCGACAGGAGCCTGACATGTCCAGCACAGAGCAAATCGGAGCCCGCACGGGCGAGCAGTACCTGGCGGGCCTGCGTCAAGGCGGCCGGGAGATCTGGCTGCGCGGCGAGAAGATCGAGAACCCGCTCGACCACCCCGAGCTGCGCCAGGCCGCGCTCTCCATGGGGCGGGTGTTCGACGCCCAGCACGAGAACGCCGACGTGATGCTCGCGCCGTCGCCGGCCGATGCTGACCATCTCGTCAACGTCACGCACCTGGTCCCGCGCACGCGCGGGGACCTCGAGCGCCGCCGCCGCGCCTTCGAGATCGTCGCCTCGCTGTCGGGAGGGACCATGGGACGCACCCCGGACTACCTGAACGTCACCTTCGCCTGCTTCGCCGGGCGCTCGGACGTCTGGGCGCGCCGGGGCAACGAGGAGCACGCCGCCAACCTCGTGGCCTACCAGGCGTACATGCGCGACCACGACCTCTCGACCACCCACGCGCTGATGAACCCGATGGTCGACCGTTCGCAGCCCGAGGCCGAGCAGGCCATGGGGCAGGTCGCGCTGCACAAGGTCTCCGAGACCGCGGACTCGATCGTCGTGCGGGGGGCCCGGATGCTCGCGACGCTCGCGCCGTTCGCCGACGAGCTGCTCATCTATCCGGGCTCGGACATCCGCCCGCAGGACGGGCGCTACGCGCTGTCGTTCGCCGTACCGATCGCGACGCCCGGCCTCAAGTTCATCTGCCGCGAGTCCTACGCCAAGGACCGCGACTCGTTCGACTACCCGCTGTCCTCCCGCTTCGACGAGATGGATGCCGTGGTGCTCTTCGACGACGTCGAGATCCCGAAGTCGCGCGTCTTCCTCGACGGCGACACCGAGGGCTACTCCGAGGTCATCACCGACACGGGCTGGCGTGGGCACATCATGCACCAGGCCTTCACGCGCGCCTACGTGAAGCTCTCCTTCGCGCTGGGCCTGGGCCACGTCCTCGCCAACACCACCGGCGTCGTCCGCTTCGACCACATCCAGGAGAAGCTCGGCCAGATCTGGGCGATGTCGGAGCTCGCGCGCTCGGCGATCGTTGCCGCGGAGGCCGGCGCCAAGCTCGACGAGGGCGGTGTGTTCTACCCCGACGACCGCCCGTTCATCGCCCTGCGCGGGCAGATGCCGAAGTGGCTGCCGCAGGCCAACGAGTTCCTGCAGCTCATCGGTGGGGGCGGCTTCATGGCCACGCCGTCGCGCGCGGACTTCGACGGCCCCCTGCGCCCCGAGATCGATCAGTACTTCCAGTCGGCCGGCGCGGAGGCCGAGCGGCGGGTGCGCCTGTTCCGCCTGGCCTGGGACTTCCTGGGTTCGGAGCTGGGCGGCCGTGGCGAGCTCTACGAGCGCTTCTACCTCTCGGACTCGTGGCGGATGACGGCGCTGGGCTACAAGATCGCCGACAAGTCGTTCCCCGAGGCGCTCGTCGAGCAGTTCCTGGAGGGGTGACGCCCAGCGCCCTGATCACCGGTGGCGGCACCGGCATCGGCGCCGCGGCCGCCCGGGCGCTGGCCGCCCGGGGCTACGGCGTATGCGTCACGGGGCGACGGCCGGAGCCGCTGCACGCCGTGGCCGACGAGCTCGGCGGCGTGGCCGTCGTCGCCGACACCGGTGATCCCGAGGCGGTCGCCGCCGCCGTCGCCCGGACCGTCGAGCGCTTCGGCAGCCTCGACGCGCTGGTCGTCAGCGCCGGCACGGGAGCGGCCGGCACGGTGACCGAGCAGTCGCTGGAGCGCTGGAACGCCGTCCTGGCCACCAACCTCACCGGGGCCTTCATCGCCTGCCAGGCCGCGCTGCCGCACCTCGTGGCAACGCGGGGCACGGTGGTCACCGTCTCGTCGCTGGCGGGGCTGCGGGCGGGCCCGGCCGCCGCCGCCTACTCCGCGTCGAAGGCAGGGCTCATCATGCTCACCCGCTCGATCGCCGTCGACTACGGCCCGCTCGGCGTCCGCGCCAACTGCGTGTGCCCGGGATGGATCCGCACCGACATGGCCGACGGCGAGATGGACGACCTCGCTGCGAGCCGCGGCACCGGCGACCGCGAGGATGCCTACGCGCTGGCCACGCGCGAGGTGCCCTCCCGGCGGCCGGGCTCCGCCGAGGAGGCGGGGGAGACGGTCGCCTGGCTGGCGTCCCCCGCATCGTCCTACGTCAACGGCGCCGTGCTGGCCGTCGACGGCGGCGCGTCGATCGTCGACGTCGCCACGCTGGCCTTCGCCTGACACACGCCACGACCGGGGAGAGAGATGCACGAGGACGCGACCACCCACACCACCGACCTCTCGGAGCTCGCCGCGGGCGGGGTCCGGACGATCCGCCTGCAGTACGCGGACCTGCACGGCGTCAGCCGCGGCAAGGACATCCCGATCGGCGCCTTCGCGCACGCGGCCGAGGAGGGGATCGGCTTCGTCGAGGCGATCATGACCGTGGACCTGCGCCATAACGTCATCGCCGGGTTCGAGGGCGGCTTCCCCGATCTCATCGCGATCCCGGACCCGTCGACGCTCACGCGGCTGCCCTACCAGCGCGAGATCGCCACCTGCCTGGTGGACATCGTCGACGGGCGGACGCGCGAGCCGTCGATGGTCGATCCGCGGGGGGCGCTCAAGCGCGTGCTCGCCGAGTACGCGTCGCTCGGCCTGTCGCCCATCCTCGGCCCAGAGCTCGAGTTCTACCTCTGCGAGCCCGACCCCACGTCCCCGCGGGGCTACAAGCCCTACGCCGGCCAGGAGTCGCCGGTCTACACCGTCGGCGTGCAGGCCGACCCGCGCGGGACCCTGTCGCGGATGCTGGACGCCACGGTGGAGCTCGGGCTCGGCGCCGTCGCGTTGGCGCACGAATACGGGCGCAGCCAGTACGAGATCAACCTGCGCCATTCCGAGGCACTGGAATCCGCCGACCGCGCGTTCCGCTTCAAAGCGCTGGTCAAGGAGATGGCGGCGATGGACGGGCTGCTCGCCACCTTCATGGGCAAGCCGTTCAACGACGACGAGGGCTCGGGCTTCCACCTGCACGTCTCGCTCGTCGACGCCGCGGGGGCCAACGCGTGCGAGGACGTCGCCGGTGACCAGGGCCTCGCTGCGGTCACCCGGCACTTCATCGCAGGAGTCCTCGAGCACTGCCCGGCCATGATGGTCTTCTTCAACCCGACCGTGAACGCCTACCGGCGCATCAGCGCCGAGGCGCTCGTGCCGACGCGCGCGAGCTGGGGCCACGACCACCGGATGACCCTCGTGCGCGTCCCGCGCGAGCGTGGGGCCGCTACCCGACTGGAGATCCGGGTGGGCGACGGCACCGCCAACCCGTACCTCGCCTACACCGCGGCACTGGCCGCGGGCTTGGACGGCATCCGCCGGGAGCTCGAACCGCCCGAGGCGGTCGAGGGCATGATCTACGACCTTCCGGAAGAGCAGCAAGGCACGGCGCTGCCCACGACCTTCCAAGAGGCGCTCGAGGCACTGGGGTCGGACCCCGTGATCGCCGACGCGTTCGGCGAGCGGCTGCTCGAGATGTTCGGAGCGATCAAGGCAGCCGAGCTCGAGCGCTTCCGGTCGTGGGTCACCGACTGGGAGTTCAGCGAGTACTCCCATCGCCTGTGACCATGGGCGCCGACGGCATCGACGGCCGGGCGTTCCGCGACTGCGTCGGGGAGTTCGCCACCGGCGTGACCGTGGTCACCACGCAGCACGAGCAGACCGCGGCGGGAATGACGCTCAACGCGTTCACCTCCGTGTCGCTGGACCCGCTCCTGGTCCTGGTGTCGCTGGGGCACGGCTCCCGCACGCTCGACGTGGCCACCGCGTCGCGCAAGCTCGCCGTCAGCGTGCTGCATCGCGGCCAGCGCGACGTCGCGCTGGCCTTCGCCAAGCCGGGCGCACCGTTCCCGCACGAGCACGTCCGGGAGAGCTACGACGGCTTCCTCGTCGTGCGCGGCGCCGCGGCGACGCACCACTGCGAGGTCGTCGAGGTCGTCCGTGCCGGCGACCACGACCTCGTGCTGTGCGCCGTGGTGGGGATGAGTCACCACGGCGGTGAGCCGCTCGTCTTCCACCGCGGCCGCTTCGGCGGGTTGGCCACCGACGCGCTCGTCCCGCCGGGGCACCTCATCTCGCTGGAAGAGGGCGCCGGCTGGTGACGGCCAGGGGGCCTACCGCGCGCTGAGCGGCTCGTCCAGCGGCGGGACGCCCTCGTGCTCGACGGCGTGACGGGCCGCGGCCTGAACGCGGTCGGGCCGCGTGATCTGCAAGAAGCCGTACCAGAGCGCCGAGATGGCGATGCAGACCAGCGCGAAGTAGACGCCGCGGTTGTTGGGGAAGGCCGGGAACGGGTGGAGGGAGCCCTTGAAGGCCAGGAGCGGCGTGGCCAGGCCGATCAGCACGAGCACCGTCTTGAACGGCTTGCCGCCCTCCGTGCGATCGCCCCAGACGAGCTTCAGGGCGAAGATGGCCAGGAAGACGTACACGAGCTGGATCAGGTAGCTGCCGACCGCGGTGGTGATGAAGAACGCCTGGATGTAGTTCGGCAGCTCGGTGGTCGCGCCGTACTTCGTGTTCCCGGCCCAGATCAGCAGCACGAGCGACCAGACGACGATCGCCACGTTGCCGACGACCGGGGTGTCGTACCGGCTGGTGCGCGCGGCCCAGGCCGGCAGCAGCCCGTCGCGGCCGAAGGCGAAGATGACACGCGACGCGGTGACCATGAGCGCGATTGCCAGAGACAGGGCGTCGATGATGATGACGAGATCGACCAGTACGCCCAGGCCCTTGCCGACGTACTGCGTGGCAAGGTCGCCGATCGGGCTCGGCGACGCCGCCCAGGCGTTCTTCGCGCCGAGGGCCCCCTCGCCGAAGCCGATGGCCGCCGCGTAGGTGACCAGGAGATAGAACACCGCGCTGATGCCGACGGTGGCCAGCACCGCGATCGGGATCGACTTGCGGGGGTTCTCCGTCTCCTCGGCGATGGACGCCGCCGCCTCGAATCCGATGAACAGCGTGACGGCGAAGAGCACGCCGTTGAAGACGGAGTTCGTCGACGTCTTGCCCGGGTCGAAGACGGAAAGCGTGTTGCCGTCCGCGCCGCCCTGGGCGATGATCGCCACGGCGGTGATGAGGAAGGGGATGGCCGAGAAGGCGGCCATGATCAGCACGCCACGCACGGCGATGCGCACCCCGAAGTGGTTCAGCGCGAACGCGATCGCCAGCGCGACGACGCCGCCGAGCCACCACGGGATGGTGGCGTGCAGATGCGTGTCGAAGAAGCCCTGGGTCAGGAAGCCCAGGGCGATGAAGACGCCGCCCGCGCCGAGGAACATCGTGCCCAGCAGGTAGACACCTCCGGAGAAGATGCCGAACGAGGTGTGGACGGCCTGCGAGAGGTACTCGTAGATCGCGCCTGCGCCCGCGTATCGCGACGCGTAGATCGCGATGACGTAGCCCAGGCACATCGCCCCGATGCTGCCGAGCAGGACCGAGAGCGGCGTCGTGAAGCCCGCCACGCTGGCGACGAGCCCGCTGATCAAGCCCGCGGAGAAGATGGGTCCGATCGCGAGCGCCTGGCCGACGGCGTGGACCGTGGTCAGCCGCCGCGGGCCGAGGCGTTCCGTGTTCGAGCCGACGTCCTGCGACATGCGATCTCCTCCGTGCCGATGTCCCCGCGCCGCACCGGCGACGCCTGAGGTGGATACATTACGCACAAATAATGGCGCGCGTCAACGCTATCCGAGGGGCGGGCCCGGAAGCGAGATCGTCAGCTGCTTGCACCGGGCTGCGGGCTAGCGTGCCGAGGACGTGCTCGCCGTGCTGCGCATCCCCTGCGTCCTGCGCGCGTTCGTGGGCGAGGTCGCACTCGCGGACGGCGCGCCGCTGGGCGCGCGCATCGCCTTCGCCTTCGCCGTCGTCGCGGGAGCGGCCTCGCCCCCCATCGGGGCCCCCCGCTCAGCCAGTCGCCTCCGCCGCGGCGCGCCCGGCCGCGCGCCCGGAGAACAGGCAGCCGCCGAGGAACGTCCCCTCCAGCGAGCGGTAGCCGTGGACGCCGCCGCCGCCGAAGCCGCTGACCTCGCCCGCGGCGTAGACGCCGGGCAGCGGCTCGCCGGCCGGCGTCAGGACCCGCGCCTGCAGGTCGGTCTGCAGCCCGCCGAGGGACTTGCGGGTCAGGACGTGGAGCTTGACCGCGATCATCGGACCGGCCGCCGGGTCGCGCAGGCGGTGCGGCGCCGCGATGCGCGTGATGCGGTCGGCGCGGTAGCGGCGGGCGCCGTGGATCGCCGTGACCTGGAGGTCCTTCGCGTACGGGTTGTCCATCTCGCGGTCGCGGGCCACGACCTCCCGCTCGACCTGCTCGAAGTCGAGCAGCGGCGTGTCGGTCAGCGCGTTCATCCCGGTCACGAGCTCGCGCAGCCCGGGCGCCACCACGAAGTCGGCGCCGTGCTCCTTGAAGGCCTCCACCGGTGCCGGGGCGCCCGCCCCGAGGCGGGTCTTCAACAGCTGCTTGATCGACTTCTGCGTGATGTCCGGGTTCTGCTCCGAGCCCGAGAGCGCGAACTCCTTCTCGATGATCTTCTGGGTCAACACGAACCACGTGTGGTCGTGGCCCGTCGTGAGGATGTGCTCGAGCGTCCCGAGCGTGTCGAAGCCCGGGAAGAGCGGCACGGGGAGCCGCTTGCCGGTGGCGTCGAGCCAGAGCGACGAGGGGCCCGGGAGGATGCGGATGCCGTGCATCGGCCAGATCGGGTCCCAGTTGGTGACCCCTTCCACGTAGTGCCACATTCGGTCGCGATTGATGAGCCGCGCCCCCGCACGCTCGGCGACGCCGAGCATGAGGCCATCGACGTGCGCCGGCACGCCGGAGATCATGTGCGCCGGCGGATCGCCCATGCGCGCGGGCCAGTTCTGGCGCACGAGGGCGTGGTTGCCACCGATCCCTCCCGAGGTGACGATCACTACCGGCGCCGAGTAGGTGAACGTGGCGATCG